>JBAVCK010000126.1:0-49785 GCA_049586635.1 Bathyarchaeia archaeon | reverse complement strand
TGTTGCTTCTTGGTAGAATACCGAAGTTTCGTGTTCTTCTCTCCTTTCCTTTGAGTGTTTCTTAGTGGATGGCCTGCGGAATCTTGTACCGCGCATCCTAGGCTCGGAGCTCATGAGTAAACCGTTCCCGTTTCATTGTATATATGAGAACGCATTAGCTGCCAGTTCCTAACGACGCTTTCTTGAGCCAAGAATAGTGAAGGGCTAAGCCAACAACTAATCCGCCTGCGTGGGCCAGGAAACCGCCCCCTGCGAAAATGTCGAGGCCAATGAAAAAGACCATTCCCACGAGACCTTTTACCCCTCCGGCTGCACCGAGCAGACCCCATATCGCGCCCGAAGCACCAACGCCGATAGCGTTCCCTCCTAGGAAAAGGAAGGCGATGTTACCTGCAAGCCCACTCGCGAAATACGTTGTCAGCCACTTTTTCGTAGAGACTTGTTCTTCCAAGGAAGTTCCGAATATCAACAAGAAGAGTACGTTTCCCCCTACATGGGTTGGGTTCGCATGCAGAAACATGGCTGTAAACAACATCCAAACTGCCCCCCGCCAAACGTCCGCGTTCACTTGGGCTAGAGGATAGAACATATCGTAATTCAGAGAGAGAATGTTACCTCCAGCAATTCCCATGCCGAAATATAGGATGACAAGAATCGCAGACATCCAAACTGACGGCGAATCCCTGATTCTCGAACTGTGATGGACCTGCAACGCATATTCACTCGAGGTCTCGATTCGCTTAGTCCGATTTAATAAGTAAAAGCACTATGTCATGTAGCTTGTGTCCTCGGCTTCGGCGGAAGCATTTCAAGCTGGCGAACGAATCGCTAAGCTCTCCGTAATCACCCTGCTCGGCATAGGGATAGTAGAACTAACGGTCGGATATTGGACCGGCAGCCTAGGGCTCAAAGCAGACGGGCTTGACTCAGTTTCTGACTCTGTTATCTCTCTGATCGTATGGCTTGGATTGCATTATTCCCGAAGGCGGCCGGATGCGCGTTTTCATTTCGGCTACCAAAAGGTTGAGAGTCTATCGGCACTTGTTGTGTCAATCGGGATGGTTGGCCTCGCGGCGTACGTCATGCTTCAGTCATATTTGACGTTCCTGAACCCAAGGCCCATCGTATTTCCGACGATTGCTCTCGCGACCGTTCTCGTGTGTGGAACAATCTCAATGTACCGCGCATTTCAGATGAGGGGGATTGCGAATAAGTATGGGCTGCTATCGCTACGGACAGATGCCAATAATTCGATTAAGGATGGAACAGCGTCATTCGTTGTCTTCGTTAGTGTTCTAGGTGCATCACTTGGCATCCGCGAACTTGACGCAGTTGGCGGCATGATAATCGCGATATACATTTTCGGCGTCGCCTACATCGCATTCAGAGAATCCTCCCTGGTCTTGCTGGACGCCTGTGAGAGCCCCGAACTGACATCTGCATTGGCGGCCGCGCTCAAGACAGTGGAAGGGGTACGAGGTGTAGCGAGCATAAGGCTACGGCCTTCCGGGCCCTACCTCACTGGGATAATCGCTGTGCTGGTTGACGGTTCGAAGACTGTTACGGAGACTGAGAATTTGCGCAGAAAGTTGCTCGAAACAGTATGGGCGATTGTTGAGCCTATCGGTGAAGTATCTATCGTCTTCAGGCCTGAGGCCTAGTCTCAACAGCCGCCGACGGGGAAATCAAATGTGGTCTATGGACTCGTACCATGCGCTTAGCTTAGTGAACCGTTCAGGGAACCGGTTTCCTGAGTAGACGAGTGGGTTAACTGCTCCGAAGACCGCGAAGTCAGCCAGGCTTGGCTTATCGGACACGAGGAAGCGGTGCGCCTTTAACATATCCTCAATGATTTGGAAATGAGCCTCCATGTCGACCTTGAATTCGGGTCGTCTGACCTCCATGAGTTGGAGCGGACCGCGCTTCAATTCTTGGATTTCGACGAAGACCCAGCGCTCCAAATCGTCTTTGAATGTCTTGGGGAAATCGACGACAGCGTAGCGCCATACGATTTCCTCAAGGCGGTAGTGCGCCCAGTTTTCGATCGCTTTCGTCAAAGCTTTGGTTCCGTCGGGGTAAATCGTAGGGTTGGGTTGGAATTTTTCCAAGAAGTCTGGAATGTCGGGGTAGGTCACGATTTGGCCATCGATCACTATGGCCGGAACATAGTCTTGGCCAGTTGCGTTGATGAGCTCCCTCTTATCATGGTAGCCGACATTTTTCGTCTGGTATTTGATCTTCTTGTAGTCCATGATTTTCTTGGCTTTAATGCACCAGTGGCTGAATGGTTCCTGATAGAAAGTGAGCACTTGAAAGAAGCCTCCTTATGTTTTATGTCTTGATTTTCTCAACCAACAACATCTTTCCAAGAGTAGTCAACTTGACCTTGGTCTTTCCCCTAGAATGCCTAGTGGCTTGGGCGAGGCCGAGGTCAATTAAGCCGCGTGCATCCTCCGAGCCGTGAATATGGTAACTGAGTAGGGGTTTACCGTAGTTTGTAAGCTTGCTCAACTCGTCTAGGCTTTCAACTTCTCCCCCGGCTTTGTCCAATGCTCTGAGTATGTTCAACTTCACGTCCGAAACCAATTCAGTGTAACTGAGCTTCATTGGGGGAAGCATGACGCACTCATCCCCTTTGCAGAAGAACGCTTTGAAACCCAGAATGAACGAGGTGACGGCGGCGGCGATGCAAATCATCTTATCGCCACTGCTAACGTTCAGCAGGAAATCATCAAACCGATCCTTGTTCTTTTCGACAATTTCTGAGAAGACCTGCATGATGTCCTTGTAGGAGTGTTCAGGCCTAATCGTGTCGTAAACCTCGACTTCGGCCTTGAGTGTCTCTGTTATGCGCGTTGCCAAGCGCCTAACTCCCTCCTTGTCGCGGTCATAACAAATCAACGCAAGCTTATTCGCGGGCGCGTTTCTTACCCCGGCTAAGACTCCTTCTGAATCCTCGCCCACGGTCGATATTTGGAGGGTCTTCCGAAAAGCCCCGCCTGACTCATCCTCAGATTCTTTCCTACGATGGCTTGCGGACTCCAAAACGGTCAATTTTCCCGTTATCCTTTTCCTTGGAAGGGCCAGCTGTTGAAGTAAAGCTTGCTGGTCAGCAAGTTCTGACTACTGCAAGCTGCGCCTTCCCAAGAGCCCCAGAGGTGGAAAATCCTTCTAAGGCAGGCGATTAATCTGGTCTGGCGGCCTTGGGTATTAGGATAGGGTGCAGTGGCTGGTCATACCCCGATTGGGTCGGGCCATTCTACCCAAAGGATACTACGCCTCACGGTTACTTGAAACTGTATTCGGGTGTCTTTGATTGTGTAGAGATTGATTCCACTTTTTACCGCGCGCCTTCCCCAGGGATGGTGCAACAATGGAATAGTGCTACCCCATCGGGTTTCTTGTTCGCGCCGAAGCTACCGAAACGCATTACACACGACCAGCACCTGAAGGATGTTTCATCCTATCTTGAGCACTTCGTCAGAACCTTAGCTCAGTTGAGGGAGAAGCTTGGGCCATTCGTGGTACAGCTCCCACCATCCTTCAAAATTCCTAAGCATGAGAAGGCCTTAGCCGACTTTATCGGAACCCTTGACCCACAGTATAAGTACGCTATAGAATTCCGCCACAAATCCTGGTTTAATCCGACCGTGGAAAAGCTGCTCCGAAACAGGAACATCTGCCAAGTCTGGTCAGTTAACCAGTACTTGACAACGCCGCCTATCGTGACCTCAGACTTCGTCTACATGCGCTTCGTCGGGGACCGAGAACTCACCAAATTCGGGAAGGTACAGAAGGATCAATCTAAGGTCACAAAGACCTGGAGTCAGACACTGCAAGAGGTTGGTGATGAGGTTAAGGACCGGTTCATTTTCTTCAATAACCACTTCGCCGGTTTTGGCCCTGCCTCCGTGAACGAATTCAGGAGGCTAATGGGGCTGGTGCAGCTTGATTGGTCAGGCTTGAAAGAAGCTCAGGGTCCGCAGAAAACTCTCTTCGACTTTTCCAAATCACGCTAGTCTAATGTTGGAGTCAAGTTGGCGCGCGTCATATTTCACGTTGATTTGGATGCTTTCTATGCTTCGGTGGAACAAAGGGAGAACCCATCTCTACGTGGCGTCCCACTCATTATTGGCGCCGATCCTAAAGCGGGAAAGGGCAGGGGCGTTGTTGTTGCCTGTTCCTATGAAGCGAGAAAGTTTGGGCTTCACTCGGGCCAGCCCATTTCTAGAGCTTACAGGCTATGCCCGCAAGGAGTGTATGTTCCACCCAACCTCGCATTATACGGGCAAGTTTCCGCAGATGTTATGGAGCGAATCAAGAAGTATGCTGATAGATTTGAGCAGGTGAGCATAGACGAAGCCTACTTGGATGTGACTGAAGGCAGCAAACGTTATGGTATCCCTATTGAACTGGCTAAGCTGATTAAAGCTGACGTCAAGGAACATGAGGGGCTCACCTGCTCTATCGGAATAGCTCCGAACAAATCTACTGCGAAGATAGCTTCAGATTTCAAGAAGCCTGATGGCCTAACGTACGTGGAACCCGCTCATGTCAAGGAGTTCCTCGCTCCACTACCAGTTTCCAAGATAAGCGGGGTTGGAAAGAAGACAGAACTGAGGCTCAACCAACTTGGAATCAACACCATAGGTGACCTTGCGAAATACCCACCGAAAAACCTCCTCAAAGAGTTCGGCAAATCCGCAGTCTGGCTCTGGGCCATAGCCAACGGCGAGGAGCAGGTGGAAGTTCAAGAAAATTATATTATGAAATCCATTGGGGCCGAGCACACGTTTGACATCGACACGGATGATTGGGCTGCAATAGATCGTCAACTCCTCGACCTGATCGACCTTGTCTACAAGAGATTGATTGACGAAAGCATGTCCTTTCGTACCGTAACGCTGAAGATTAGGTTCGTGGGCTTCGAGACTTATACCCGAGCAAAAACACTGCGATTCACAGCTTCGAACAAGGACGCAATCGTCGAATCAATACGATTTCTCGCAGAAGAGTTCAAGAATCATCCAAAGAAGGTACGACTTCTCGGTGTCAGGTTATCCGGCTTAGAGGAGAAAGCTGGGAAACGGGCAGCGAAGGATACCTTGGATGCCTTTGCTGCGAGTCGGCCTTAGCTTCTTAGCTTCAATTCTGGTAGAATGTGGTTCACTGTGGCGCGCAGGGCTTCTATCTCCTGAGGGTGCATCCGTCGTAGCGGGAGCCTCACGTAGCCGCTCCTCAGCCCCCTCATCTTCAGAGTTTCCAGGATGGGTGCAATAGGAGGTGTAGACAACGCATTGCGAATTGCGCGCATTTTCATTTGCACAGTCTTTCCTTTCTCCAAATCTTTCGCTTTGTACGCTTCGTACAATTCAACAAAATGTTCGGGAAAAGCGTTCGCAATCGCCGACACGCCTCCGTGAAGGCCGGCGCAGAAGGCTGAAAACAAGTACGAGTCCGTTCCAGTGATGACATTGAACTCATCGGGGACTATGCGCAGATAATCCAACAGCTGCGTGAAATCGCCGCTGCTATCCTTGATTCCAACAACTTTCGGAATCCTACTCAGCCTCTCGAGTAGCTTGGCGTTGACATTGAACCCTGTATTTGGGGGGATATTGTAGACAAACAAGGGGAGGTCCGTGGCGCGGGATATTTTCTCATAGTACTCGATAATTGCATCCTCCCCCGGATGATAGTAGAACGGGGTCAGGCTGGCCACGGCGTCGGCCCCAATCTTCTCAGCGTGGCGTGCCAGTTCTAGACTAGCGTTCGGGTCAGATGCGCCTATCTGCACGATGACCGGGACGCGGCCATTCGTTTCTTTCACAACAACCTCCGCAACTCGTTTTCTCTCACTCGTCTCCATCGCCGGACCCATCCCAGTAGTTCCAAGGGGGTAGAACCCGTTGACTCTGCTTCTCAACTGGAATTGAACAATTTCGCGTAATGCTTCTTCGTCAACCTCACCGTTCTGTGTAAAAGGTGTCACAAGGGCTGTTACAATGCCTCGGAGCTTGAAGTTGTTCGCCATCGAGCTAGTTCGCCGCGAAAGGGGTCTGTTACCGTAACTAAAATGCGTTAGTATTCTCAGAGAATCGCGACCCGGCAAATAGGGCCCGAATTGTTCAACGATAGGTTCAAAGCCGAGAATGGTTCCCGGCCTGTTTCATGGAATATCAAACGAAATTGCATTCGTCAGATTTCGACGGCAAACGGTTGAAGCGCACGGGAACAATCCCTGTACTATTCTATGCACAATGGTGCCCTTTCTGCAGAAGTTTCCTTCCAGAGTTCGAGGCCGCGATGAACGGTAAGGGCGAGCGTTGGGCGGAGGTTGACATCAGTAACGATGAGGATCCGCTCTGGGAAACTTTCGACATAAACGTCGTCCCGACGGTAATTGTCTTCAGAGACAGCCGGCCAATCTTCAGAAGGGATGGTTTACTCGGACGTGGCCTGTCGGAGAAGGCAATCGAAGAGACGCTTCAGGAGATTGGGACGCATGCAACACACTAGGCGTTCTGACCATCGCACTCATACACAGTTTCACGGTCAAGTGGTTTGCCTTTCCTAAACCTCCATATTTCGACTGTTCCGTGGAAAGCCTCTCCCCATAGCTTCAGCGTCTTACGGTCTTCGTCTGTAGCTCTGCCTTCTCCGCTTTTCACTTGAACCATCAACATGCGCCCTCCGCGGCCAGCGAAAATATCAACTGGACCGTGAGAGGCTGCGCTTCTACTGCAAAACCAGCCTTCCTCCCTCAACAAGCGTAGGACCTGGTATTCGCGGCTCCTGCCTCTAGTGTATGGGGTAGATACCATCTTTCCAATCCCTCTGGATGCTCAATTCTCCACCATGAATGTGTGCTATTCGCACCGGCCCAACGAGTTTACAATTAACGCTGATATGTAAAATACTTGACACCACTCTATAGTGTTGGTTAAAACGCATTTTTTGCTTCAACAGGTTGTATAATCAATTAACACCGCTCTTTAGTGCTGGTTAAATCCAGAATTCCTATCAGTCGTCCCTCGACGGTTCGCTGTAAGACAGCTAGACCAGACTGGTACTGAACTCTGTCTAACCTTGTCTACCTAGCGTTTAATGGTAGTCTAGAAAATGAGTTCAAATTCCGCTGCCCGCACCACTATACCCACACACACAAGAACTGACTGATTCAATTCAAGCGTGGAGGATACAGATTACGAAGCGACAGAGACGTTGACGAATGGGGGCAAGGACTTCAACGCGTTACTTGTCAATGAAAAGGACTTGGTTCCATATCTTGAGAAGGGCTGGGAAATCGTCAAAGAACTATCTAACGGTCAAATCGCAATACGAAGGACGAGCTAGGCTTCCATGCGACAGAATTCAATTTTTAATTGAATCAACTCAAAATGAGAGGCTTTTCGCGGTTTAACCAACACTATAGCGTGCTCTAAAATGCTTAAGGCATCGAGCTTCGATTTTACGATACGAGAAGACCGGGGTTGCCCATCTCAGCGCGGCCACTTTTGACGCTGCTCATCTGCATAGTCATCGCTGGCCTTTTCATTCCAACTGCTCGTGCGCAGGCAACTTACGCGGTTTCAATAACAATCGCTGGCCTCCCCACCACAATTAGCACAAATGTCTACGTCGACGGGTCATTCAATACGACGATGGTCGGTGGCCAGACAAGCTCATTCAGTTTCGCAACTTCAAACATAGGCCATGTGATTACGGTAGACTCCTACATCCCAAGCAGCATCGGTGCAAACGGCACCCGATACTATGAGCAAGAAGCATCATGGGGTTTCAGCGCGTCAGGCAACCACGTTTTCACCTACACGGCGCAGTACTATCTTACTGTACAGTCGTCCTACAGTACTCCGACCGGCCAGGGATGGTACAACTCCGGTGCCTCAGCACAGGCAACTGTTCAAGATCGTCAGATTGACGAAGGCCAGGGGACGCGGCAAGTATTTGCTGGGTGGTCAGGAGATGCCTCTGGCACCGATACGAGTTCGAATAGCATCCTGATGACCGGAGCAAAAAGTGCCATAGCGAACTGGAAGACACAGTTTTTCTTGACGGTTGAATCGGACCCACCCAACGTCTCGAGTCTTGCCGGTTCTGTGTGGTATGATTCAGGGAGTCCGGCTACTTTCTCAGTAAATGCGATTGTCACGGCAACTGGCAATACGCGGCTGAAGTTTGATCACTGGAGCGGCGATTACACGGGTCAGTCGCTGACTGGCCACATAGTGATGGACAGGCCGCATACAGTTAAGGCCAATTTCCTTGCCCAATACCTACTTGCCGTTCAGTATGATCCCGCTACCATTTCAACCAAATACAATGAATCGGATGCGGGCTGGTATAGTGCTAACGCAAACGTTCAACTTGGGCCGGCTCCCTTGACCCTCGATTTGAGTTCCGTCGAACGCCTTCGTTTCGTTGGTTGGGTTGACAACGGATCATCTTTCCCGACCCCATCGTACACGGTGGTGATGGATCAACCGCGTACAGTCACCCTGTCGTACAATACACAGTACTACGTGGACGTCCGTTCTTCGCATGGTTCAGTTTCCGGTTCGGGATGGTACGACCGCGGGGCGTCCGCGAAGATTACTGTTGTAGCAGGCGAACAAAGTTGGCCGATAACATACGCTCTCACCGGTTTGCGGCTCGACCCACCAACGGGGGTACTCCAGAGAACTGGTGATTCATGGAATCTGACCGTCGACAGGCCATATATTGTTGAAGCCCAGTGGAGCTTTGACTACTTTCCACTGGTCGCAATTCTAGGAGGTGGAGGACTAGCAACCATTCTTAGCGTTGGAATCGTCCTCGCGTATAGGCGGGGTATTTTCAATCGCGAAGCGCAAAAATTCCACCCACCTGGAGGCTCACCCACACTCGTAGCTGCAACGCAGGCTTGCAGTACGTGTGGGAATCTTGTGCCGAAAGGAGCATTTTGTGAAAAGTGCGGCGCGCCGTTGGAAATGCCAGCGGCTTCATCGGACGAAAAAGTATACGATTACATCGTGAAACATGAAGGTGTCATATCCTTAAGCAAGGCTTCATCGGATCTCGGAATTCCTGTGGGCGAACTCAAGGAAATAACGGAGCGGCTGAAGAATCAGGGGCGCCTAACCTAAAAGAGCGAAAACGGGGAACGGGCCTGCTGCTCACTCGCAACCGCATATTGTCCGAGTGGAGCGCCTAGTTTGGGGGCTAATCCCCAGTAACATTCTGTGCACAGGCTTAGAACCCCGTATTGCCTGTTACAGGCTGCGCAAATCGACCTGCCGCATCTTGAACATATGAACGATGATGGGAGCTCAGAGTGATAGTAGCAGCTTCCCTGTCTTTGGCCTTGTCTCGAAACGTACGTTGACGGAGCGATTGGAGCAACCGGAGTTGGTTTCATGGAGGGAGTTAAGGGCGATCGCACTTCAACCTTCACAGGTGGTCCACGGGAAACCATCGCACCGCATTTGAAACAGTACTTTGCATCCCCAGAGTTGGGTGAGCCGCAAGCCGGACACATTGACATGCTGAAATCCCGACATCCATTGGCATCAAGCATTTCTTAACGGTTGCTTAGGGCGGAAGGGGTTCGTCCATCCCAATTCGTCGTGAAATGTGGCAATCCATGGGAGTTGGAATGATCCGCGTGCAAAAGTGTGACACGGTTATTACAAAATTCACACTATGTCAGCCTTAGAATTGATTCGTGAAACTCTCCGTTCTTGTCTTCGCCGAGAACTCTGAGATAGTCCCCTCGGGCGATACCCTTGCCTAGCCTTGAATGCCCGTTAAGTAGTCTTGAACCCTCAGAAGTTTCCGTTAGGACGTTCAATGTTCCGGCCTTGATTTTGGTGTGATGGCGGATAGTTTCTTCCAAACTCTCCTTCGAACTATGGGCAACTTCGAACGGCAAATCAGCCCGTTGGGCAGGTTCTCTAGTCGTCCCTTCCTTTCCGCACACGAAGCATTTCTCACCACGCTTCAAGTCCATCGGGGTGTACCGATTATTCTTCAAGTCCATGAACAAGACAGATCTGAGGGGTTGACCGCTGGTTCCAGGCCATTTTGCGTTCGCCCGGTATTCCTTCATCCCTAGGATCAGCTTGATCGTTTCCTGGGCAAGTATTGATGAGACCAGTGAAATCGTCGTTGCAAAGGATGGAACGGCCTCCTGCTCCAACGGTGCATCACATGGGTTTCGTAAGCCAACGATCTTAGAGTACTGGTTGGGCGGAAACATACATACAGGGCACGCATCGTCGGGCGGTAGGTAGACATGCACTCTACCGTTCAGCCCCGTGATTCCCCCATCAACTAACGGGATGGAGTATTTTCTGCAAATCTGGGTTAGAAAAATTCGCGAGACGACATTGTCGAGCCCGCAAACAACTACGTCCGAGTCCAAATAGAACTTCAGAGGCATCTTCTCGAGGTCGCCCGTGAAGGCAATCGTCTGAACGAAAGGGTATTTTCTGTGGAGGTTTCCTGCCAGAACCTCGGCCTTATTCCGTCCCAGGTCGTTTTGTTGAAAGAGCACCATGCGGCTAACATTAGACATTTCGACAATATCCCGGTCTACAATGAAGATTTTGCCGACTCCCAACATGGCTAGGTTTTTGGCTACCTCGTTCCCGATGGCGCCGGCCCCAGCAAGTAGCACCGATGAATCCCTTATCCTCCGCTGTCCTTCCGGCCCCCAAACGAGCAAGTGTCGCGCCCAAAGGTAGTCAACGATTACTTTGCCCTTGATTTTCGACAGTCGGCAATGTTCCGGGAGGAGTTTGCCGCCTGCCAGCAGATTGGTGAGCTCTGGTTCAATGCTTAGTTTCTTGCAAATTATTTGCTTGAGATCCTTCACCGTCTTGTTTGGGTTCAGCTCCACTTCGAGCTCTTTGTAGGAAGGGAGCGAGGCTCTTATGCGCATCAAGAAGACGCTCGGCGTACCCGTCCAGGGATATCGAACCTAACTATGTCATCTGCGCCTGAAGATTTGGCTAATTCGGGAACAGGGACTACGTTGAAGCGGACAATATCGTCGGCTTCCTTATTCGTTGGCCTAGCTTTCGTCATCTTGGGAAATCCGTACGAACGACAAACGTCTGCTGCTTTGAGCGCCCGGGGGTTATCAAAAACACTCTGAGGGTTTGGATCGGTCAGAAGGTAATGTAACGCGTTGACGACAGATACGAGTTTCAGCCTAGGGTCCCATTTTTCTCCGAGTATTGAAACGCATACGGCGTTCGGTATTTTCGGGACTATGTTTGGATGGGAGATTTCCGTGAGCCAGGTAGCCACTGGTGGCTTTAACGGGTATTCTGGGGGAATATCAAGTCTGAAGCGGTGCCAGTTCGTGTAATCAGTGAAGGGCCAGACTCCCTTCTCGGACAGCTTCATGACTTCCCCTTTCTCGCAGCGAATGAGGCCTTCGAATTGAGTGGGTGGGTCGTCGATTGCAGTGACTGTAGGGAACTGATGGTTGAGCAGGCTCTTTTCCTTCAGCAGCAACGAGACATCCAAATCTAGCTAGCCTACCCGCCGATGATGTTGTATGGCATGAGCGCAAGCTGAGCATTTTCAGGGATGCCTAATCTTGCAACGGTGGTACCCTCGTCTAATATCGCGCCTCCATACATGAGAGCCACGGTGCTCGGGTCAACGTTGAACGATTGGCAGACCTGTTGCTTTATTTCCGCAACAGTATGGTCTGGAATTACATCGATTTCCGCTAGGCCAGTCTGGGGGCCGATGGGCGCTTGGACGAACAGTTTCATTTGTCGTGTTTCACCTCCACTCATGCTGGGCCTTCATTTTCGCAGATGAGCTTAAACTGTCTTGCTATGAATCGGATGGTGCGTGAAGGCAAGGTCCCCGCCCCGGGTGGCTCTTGTTGGGTGCATGGTATGCATTGTGAGCCTGGGAGGCCGATGTGGTAACCTTCTGTTCCGGAGCCTTCGTCTAACGTCGTGGCCTCCTTATTCATTCTATTCAGCCAGCTACGGTGCGGAACCCTTTGAACCACGAATGATGAGTCCAGTTGAAGCGACCTCAATCCATAACAGTAATGATCCAATGGACAATCTATCGGCAAGGCCTGCGTATGGGGCGGAAATCGAGATGAGGCCGAGGACACCTAGGGTAAGCGCGATTGGTAGCATTACGATACTGAAACGGTCGTAGCCTTTCCAACGTGGGTCGAGACGGAATTGTAGCCAAAAGAGAGCAATCGCTGCAAGCGAGAAGAATGCAATAATTCCTGTGATGACCAAGTGCAGCAAGTCCAATACAGCGAACGGAGGACCGGCGGTATAATCTTGCGGGAAAAGAAAGAGAACCAGGCCCCCAGCGCCTGCGGCGACTAGGAACGCCGAACCCCAAATGTGTCTGACTTCTTTCTGGATTCCATAGTATAGACCAACCGCCAGAAGGATCAAGCAAACATTGTAGAAGGCGAAAAGAGGCACCATTATGACTTGGTTAGGAGCACGCGATGAGATGAGCGTGCTCACTGTCTGGCTATAGTGTGAGTACCCAGGCCATAAGAAACCGCCAATCAAGACGGCGGCGATATAGACAATAGGACCAACGGCTCCGAAGATTCCAAGTATGCGTATCCGGGAATTAGACTGCTTCACTTCGACCGTTGGTATCGCAGCAGGGGGCTCCGCTCTTGCCTCGGGCCGAACCGCCGCCGACCGCACGGTGAAGACTGTGATTCTTTCAGCAGATATGCGGACGGCTTGCCCACTCGAAGGCTCCACGCGAAAGAAGCCCACATCGCCGGTCGAGGCGTCCACGACCATTCCAGAAATGAGTGTTGAAAACTGTTGGAGTATTGATTGGGTTGCGATGTCTGTTTGCGAGAAGAAGAGCCCGCCGTGGGTGTGTGAGTGGTACCAGCCGACAATATTGCCCTTTATCCGGCCGGTCACAATTCCGTCCGCAATCTCCGCCAACGCTTTCGATGAGAGGATTGCTCGGTGCGGCTCGGCGGCGGATTCACCGGTGACCGAGTCTTCGATTATTATGGTATTGTCCTGAAACCGTCCTATCAGTACGCCGATTATTTCATTCTTAGTCGTGCGCGCAGCCCGGACTATTTTATCGTTAACGGGCTTCGCTATGCTCACGTAGGACAAAGCCTACACCAAGAAACCGGAAGGAGACAAAAAATTGGGAATGATTATTGTGCCGCTAGCGTCCTAGCATGCCGAGTATTCCACCCAGCACGCCCAGAACGAATCCGGCCACGAAGCCACCGCCGATCAGCAAGCTCAAGACAGCAAGTGGAAAGACAACTATGCTGCCTATGGTTCCGTATCCTAGTAGCATTAGTATTGATCCGATTACCAGTATGAGCCCGATTATCGCTCCTATAGCGAACGTTAGACTTGCCGGGCCGACAGCTGGCAACCAGAAGAAGATGCCTGTCCATAGAGTGTAGAAACTCGGTGAAAGCAAAGCTGCTGCGTTAAGTATCACAAGTATGCCTGCGATCATTGCTAGTATGAAGCCCCAGAGAGCTCTCGGGGGAGCAGGTTGGTAAAGCGGGGGCAATGGTCCCATGAAGGGAGCCGGCGCTGCCATTGGGGGTGGACCGTAGGCGGGTCCTGGCATCGGTTGATAAGGTGGCATTTGCATCGATGGCATTTGCTGTTGTGGAGCTGCTACCATCGGTACAACGCCTTGGTAACATTGCGGACAGAGTACAAGGTCCATGTATGCCTTCGAGTCGTCGCGGCAGATCGCTCTTCCACAACGGTTGCAAACATAGACGGCGGGTAGGCTAGGGTGATAGTAACATTGGCCAGGTGCTGGAACCCTGATCGGGTTGCCAGGGCTGACAGGTGTTACAACTCGGACTGAAGGGACTGGTTTGAGTGTGGGTCCTGCTGCGCCTGCGAGTGATGAGCCACAGCTTGAGCAGAATGCTGCGTCGTCGCGGTTGTTGTAGCCGCATGCTGGGCATTTTCTGACCATTTTCCTAATTAGCCTCCTTTAGTTAATTTAACTCGGAAACACGCAGCCGTCGTCAACGCACTTAAGCGTTTGCTTAACTATTGTCAAATAGGTGAATGATAAAAGCGCAATAATACCATTTTTTAACGCAAAACGTTGTTACTGGGTCTAGGCACCTCGTTCTCTTGTGACTGGTACACCTGTAATAGGGGTTTTTCACTAATGACGCCATGTAGTTCCGTTTAGAACGCTTGCTGCTCAGAAGATTGTCCGATCGCCTAGTGGCCCGCGCGAGTTATGCTTCGGAGACAAAGTTCTCAATAACTGACTAAGGTTCCATCAACCTTGTCGTTAGTCCGCACGACTTCTCTTCAGAAATGTCGGGTGTCTTCTCAGCACATATTTAGCGAAGTTGTGTATAGGGCAGCCCGCTCGAAGGCCCCGGTGGCTCAGCCTGGTAGAAACAACACAACGCCAAAAGCGCCGCCTTGGTAACGAACAGACAAAGAGGCGAAGGTCGCGGGTTCAAATCCCGCCCGGGGCTCCAGCTAAACTAAGCCTGTGTAAAAATTCGGCTGTGACATATGGGTTTAGGCGTCTAATGGTTTATGTCACTAGGTGTCTAATTTTCGGGATTTTGGTTCTGGGTAACGCGTCATTGTCGTTTGGTGCTTGGGGCTGTTTACTTTCGTTTGGTTGGATTCCGGCTTCTCCACATGTCAATACATATGCCAGCAACCAGTGTGAGTAGGACGATAGTAATTACAAACTCAGGCAGAGTCAACGTAATTCTTCCTCCTGCAAATTGTGAATTCCACGTCCATCCATGAACTGCGTACACAACAAGCACGGATAGACAAGTAACAAAAGTCAGTCCAACACAATACCTTGCAACAATATGCTTTCTAAGAAAAGTGCTCAAATTACTTCACACTCTTTGTTCATTTCATATCAAATAATATGATTTGAACCCCTTAAAAAGAGAGAAACAACTTACCCAAAACATAAGCCATTAGGTGTCGAACAGCATAAGCCCGCGCGAACAGTTGAACCCTCGAAGAATCCTGTACATTACCCACGAATTATTGCACACGCTTAAACTCACACTCACCGGTCTGGTCACGTAGCTGCAGCCGCCAGTCTCACAGGAAGGTCAAGGTCTATGACACCGCATGTTTGTGTAGAATAGATTTCACGTGCTTTTTCGAGATGCTAACGTGGTCCCTTGTTGTAATTGTGGGACCTGCGCAACGAGACGTCAATCCCGATGAAGTCCGGCAAAATGTAGCCTTGTTAGGGCATTACTTGACTCGATGGTAACTGAATCGTTCTACGCTGTCGTAGTAGGATAAGAAGAATGAGAGGTTATTTGCAATACGAACTCAAAGAAAAGAGTTCGCGAAGACTTGAAGGCGCTCGTCTGTGCCTAGTGTGCTGACTTTGCGTGTGCTTCAAGTTCTTCTTTTGTTTTGAAGAACATTTTGCAAGCAGGGCAAATATATGTTCCTAGAGACAATCAACTCACCAGTCAAGAATTACAAGCGCTTGGATATATTAAATGGCTTGAACGCTTCAACCCAAGAAAAGGTAGATCAATGGACCGTGCTAGGTCTAACTTGATTTGCTAACGGGGCTTCTTTCGCTTGTCGGTGCCGAAGAGCTCAATCCAGATTCCGTCCGGGTCCTTTACGTAGGCTAATCTCTCGCGACCATTAGAGAAGGGTGCAACTGCTCTCTTAGCCCCCTTCGCAATGAGCATGGCATAAGTTCGGTCAACATCATCGGCCCAGAACCCAATATGGTCCATCTCCGTTCCTGGCCGGTACCGTTCGTAAAACCTGTTCCGGGACGGATAGTAGTTGAGTTCCAGCCTCTGCGCCGATCCGGGGTTCTTGAGGTGGACGAACACTCCTCCGTGGCGCATTGTTCCCCTGTGAATTACCTTCATGCCCAAGATTTTCGTGTAGAACCGAAGCGACCGGTTCAGGTTGCTCACTCGGACGCCAAAGTAAACGAAGCGCATAGCTACCAACCATTAATTCACCTACTTGGTTATGTAAGAAGCTTGCCAGCGTGGGACGGTAAATGACGCGCCGGAGGTTTGAAAAGGCGCAAATGAAAGTTGAGGGGCTGAGGGAAGCTTTGGCTTGGAAGGCTCTTTCGCGGAATCAGTTCAGCTAGCCAGTCGACTGCGCGAGCTAAGCGACGAGCAGCTGAGAATTCTGGAACGCGTGGATGAAGCGTGCAAGGAGCTTTACCTTTCCGAGTTCGAGCACTACATAGCACACAAGTACAATCCCGACACGCCAGAGACGCTGAAGAAATACAATCTCATGGGCCTCACAGTTTCCCAGGAGTATGGAGGAGTCGGAGCCGACTCGCTCACGTGGGCACTGGCGCTTGAACGTTTCGGGCAGATTGGGTTGAGTGTGGTTACGTTCGTTGACGTCCACTGCCTCCTAGCCTCACTGGCAATTCAACAATGGGGCAACGAACATCTGAAGAAGGATTACCTCGTTCCGGCAGCTAAGGGGCAGAAAGTTCTAGCTTATGGTTTGACAGAACCCGAAGCAGGAAGCGAACCAACCTCACTCAAGACCAGCTATGAGGAGCGTGATGGCGGCTATGTTCTCAACGGCACCAAATACCTCATCTCGAACGGGTCCGTCGCCGACGCGCTCATAATTTTCGCTTACCCGAAAGGCAAGAAGGAAGGCATGTCAGCCTTCGTCGTCGACTCGAAGTCTGAAGGCTTCTCCGTTGCCATGCACCTCGAAGAGAAGATTGGCCTCTTCACTTCGGACACGGCTATGCTTGAATTGTCCGACGTACGCGTCCCCAAGGATAACTTGCTGGGGCAGCCTGGGAAGGGCTTGCATGTTGCCTACTCGGCGCTTTTGAACGGAAGGATTGGGATAGGGTCAGGATGCGTTGGCATCATTGGAGATTGTCTTAATTCTGTAACGGAACGTGCAAAGTCGCGCGTGCAACACGGGAAGCCCATCGGCAAACACCAATTGATTCAACGCCACATCGCAAACATAGCGATGAACCTCGAGATGGCAAGATGGCCAACGTATTATGCTGCTGTCGAGAAGACGAGGCTTGACTCGAACCTTGCCGACCTAGAGCTTAGAAACAAGGTTGACCTTCAATCGGCAATCGCAAAGCGTGTCGCTTCTCGATTGGCGTACGAGAGCGCCGATCTAGCGGTTCAGGTGTTCGGGGGTTTCGGCTATTCCCTGCTGTCCCCCGTTGCCAGGCATTTGTGCGATGCCCGGGTGGCGAGAATCTATGAAGGCACGGACGAGATCATGGAGCTCAAGATAGCTTCGTTGATTCTGGGGAAAGGTTTCGAAGCATACAGCTGACTGCTCATTCAACCACCCTAGCCGTCAAAATAGTGAAAAACGAGAGCGATTACCAAAACTCCCTACTGGACCCCGCCTGCCCACCAGTCTCGGGGAGTGGCCTTATCGATAGGGCTAAGCGCCGGTGTGTTCCTTCAACCTGTTCTTGAGGTTCTCTATAACCTGTCCAACCATCTTGCTTGACGTGGAATCGAGAAGCTTCGTGCCAAGCCCAGCCATAATCCCTCCCACGTTCACGTCGGCAACCCATCCGACCTTCGTCCCAGCGCCTGCCTCTTCAAGGGTGAACCCGGTTTGCATATCAATTGTGCTTCCTACGCCTCGCCCGGTTCCGATGAGTTTCGCGGAGCTTGGCGGAACTTTGTCGGCTGTTCGGAATTCAAATTCCATCGTCCCCTTCACAAGCGATATGCCCACCTTGACTTTGGCTCTGAAGCTGTCCGGAGAGAGTATCTCCATCGATTGCAGATCAGGGAAGCATGGTGCGATATCCTTCGGGCTGAGGAGGAAATCGTACACAGTCTTTCGGGGGGCTGGGGTTTCAAATGACCCTTCTAAATGCATGCATTCTCGACCTCCGATGTCATTAGTCTTGGATGCAGAGGATGGTAAAAGACTTCATGTTCGCGCCAAGGAAACGCGAAAGCATGATGCAACTTTTCAACCAATGAATCCGAAACTATTCAACGCTTGCAGGTTTTGAAATAATTGTGTGGAGTCTTGATGCATTCAGAATGACTCCTTAATGGCGCGAAGCATTAATACACTCAATGAAAGATAACCATACGTAATTCAGGGGCCGATCTTGGTCAGCTTGGTCACGGTCATCGCATTTTGGAAGAGAAAAGAACCCCGAACTGCCCCTGGACCCGAGAGGGTCATTCCGCTCCCAAACTTGTCTGCATCAACGCTCGGCGTGCCCCCTTCCGCTTCACTTGAGGCAGTGAACCGTGCTAGGGAGGCCCTCAAAGTCCTGAAGCTGGAACGGCAGATACTCGGCTCAGCGGTAACCACTATTTACGAGTCACAAACGAAGGGGGTCATTACGGAGGCGGAAAGGGATCGGCTCCTTGAGAAGTACAAAGTGGATCTGAAGAGGCTTGAGAACGCGATCGAGGAAAACCAGCGAGTAGTAGACCTCTTTGACCTAGAAGTTGAGAGGGAAGAGGTCACAAAGAACTACAAAGCCAAACTGGCAGAAATTGAAACTAGAATCAAGGAGCTTAGGTCGGGGACATCAAGGCCCCAGAACCCTATTCAACTGACACGCGAACAACGCGAACGGGCGACGGAGAGAAAGGTAACCGAAGGAGAGCATTCAAGCCAAAACCCGCTGGGGAAGCAGAAGGAAGAGGAGCAGGTTACTGACGCTGAGAAACGTATCGAAAAGATCCGCGAGGAAATTCTCCAAGCCATGGACCGACTTGAACAGATTGAAACGGAAGAATGAACTTGTCTTGGGTTGAGGGCGCAAAACACAAAGCCGTCCTCAGAGCCCTGCAGCCCATAAAGAATGGGTGGATAATCGGCCTCGGCAGCGGTTCCACAATGGCCTACGCCGTAACCGAACTCGCAAGGTTGATCAAGGGTAGAAAACTAGAGGTTTCCGTTGTCCCCACGTCGCACCAGATCGAAAATCTAGCCATATCCCATGGGCTCAGAATCCTCAGTATGAATGAGGCATTCACAATCGATTATGCAATTGATGGAGCTGACCAGGTTGAATTGCCTTCGCTCAACCTAATCAAAGGCGGAGGCGGCGCCCTGCTTAGGGAGAAGATAGTCGACTCGGCAGCGCGGAGAGTCGCAATAGTTGTAGACGAAAACAAACTATCGAAACACCTTGGTGGCGCGCAACAAATCCCATTAGAGGTACTGCCTTTCGCGCATAAGCATGTGCAGATTCAAGTCACGAGGATGGGTGGTAGAGCGAAGCTCCGGGAGGGCCAAGGAAAAGTCGGCCCGGTCGTGACGGACAACGGAAACTTCGTTCTAGACGCTGATTTCGGTAAAATAGAAAACGCAACACTTCTGCAACGACGTTTGAAAGCTGTGCCAGGATTGATAGAGACCGGGTTATTTCTGAATTTAGCTGATGTAGTCTACGTTGGGCGCCGAACCGGCGAAGTAGACGTACTTCAGTAAACGCCGGCTCTCCGTTTCCGTCGCAGCAATGCCCGTGTTACGAACGAATAAATAACCAGCGGCGTTTCTCAGCCATCATGCCGAGATCCACAAATTTCAGCAAATTTGATGAGTTCATCACCACCAACGCCAGCGAAACTAATCTTCCGAGCGTCACTGCGAGGCTAATTGAAACCGGGAAGGCCGTTCACTCGATTGCGTACGGGTTCAAAGATATCGCTTCATCGACACCAGCATCTATCAGCACTCTCTATGGCATTGGTTCAATCACAAAGTCCTTTACCGCGCTCTCCGTCGCGAAACTAGTTGAGAAAGGCAAACTACGTTTCCACGATAAAATAGCTGATTTCTTACCTCTGAAGCAGAAGGCATTTCGAGAAGTTGAGATCCACCACCTTCTAACCCACACAAGTGGGATTCCTGGCCTCGGGTTTTCAGAAGTTCAGATCTACAATACGCTTGGGACTTACAAGCGGCCGTTGCCCATCTCAAATCTTGACGATGTTGTCCAATTCTTGGATGAGGTGGATGACTGGGTTGAGTCGAAACCAGGTGAGAAGTTGTTCTACCTAAACGAAGGTTACGACCTCCTTGGAGAGGTCATCACAAAAGTGAGCAGCCGTCCGTATACCGAATTCGTGAAGGAAGAAATTCTTACCCCGCTGCATATGACCAGGTCGTTCTTTGCAAAAGACCAAATTGAACAGGATGCAGACAGAGCAACGCCATATGTAGTCAAGGACGGAAAGGCTAACCCTTCGAAAATTCCCTACGGTTCCAGCCCCGCCGGTGGGCTCGTGTCAAATGTAGTCGATCTTTCAAACTACGTTACGATGTTAATCAATGGTGGAACGTTCGAGGGAAAGAGAATAGTCGGCGCGGACACATTGGAGAAGATGGAAACTCCATACGTTAGATGGCCGAGGGAAACCTTCCCAGGCCAAGGCTATGGCTACGGCTTAGAGATCATACCCAGTTTCTACGGCCGCAAGGTTGTCTTTCATGGTGGGTCCGTGGAAGTGTTCACAGCCTGTTTCGCCTACTCTCGTAGTGCTGGGTACGGTATCGTATGCCTTGCGAACGGGACCGGCTACTCGATTGATAGAATTGCGCTCTATGGAATGGCCCTTCTGATGGATAGGGATCCCGAGGAGCTGCCGGTCATTAAGCTAGACAAGCTTCTCAGGCGACTTGAGGGCGAGTATTCGGCGTACAAAGGCACTGTGTTGGCGGAAGTGAAACGAAACGGTTCTTTCCTTATGCTATCCGGTGAGGACATAGGCGAAAACATAGTTCTGGTCCCCGAAAGCGAGGATGCGGATGGGGCTAGCTTCTATTCTCTGGCTGGGACAGCCAGGATGATGATTGAGTTCAGGTTCAACAGGCACGGCGTCGAAATGATTTACGAGAGATACAAGTACAGAAAGACGGGGCCGCTTCGGCGCAAAGCGACGACTAATTGAGCGTAGGAAGGAACATTGCGAAGTACGAAGTGGAAATCTCGCAGGGCTACTTTCGTCTGAAGGGCCAGCACCTTCTAGAATGCAAGTAGTAGATCTCAAGAATTCCTAGCAGGTTGATGAAGGCAAATACGATGAACCAGGTTTTTTCGTTATTTCTAGCCGAAAACCATAGTCCAAGGGCCTTCCAGAAAGCGCTCCAAATCACTATGGGAACGATCAGCCAAATGACGTAAGCAAGGTATAACGGAAACACGGGTTTTCTTGCACCTCAACCCAGAAGCATTATCGCGGGAGAAATAGAAAAGTAATTCCAGACTTCGCAGAGTATCTGCGGCGATCTTAGATTTCTCTCCATCTCGCCTTGCTTCTCGCTACAAGAAGTAGGCTTGAAGCCACACCAATCAAAATCGTCCAGCTAAGCGCGGTAGTTGCGGGTGACAGGGTCAGATATCCAGCGAAGCTCTGGGCCAGTTCAGCAGCGTAAGTGGTTGGAGACAGGTAGGCGAGATACCTGTATGGAATCGGAATGTAAGTAATTGGATAGTATACCGGCGGTATCGTTGAGAAAAGAGTTGAGATTAACCTCGAGAAGGCAAAGCTTTGGACGATGTCGGACGAGAAGGTTGAAAGGGTGAAACCAATCGCAACCGAAGTGAGAAACATCAAGAGAAGTACCCCGATAAACGCTAGGGTTCCTATTGGGCTCAAATTCATGAAGTAATATGCAAGTACGCAGAGCACGAGCAGGGCTGGGACAGAGTAAACGATTTCTGAAATCGCCATCCCAAACATGTAGGTCTGCCATGAGGTTGGAGAACTGACCACCATATCTTGCAACTTGAAATCATTTTTCAGGTGCGAGAGGTCCCCTTGCAGAGAAACGCCAGCGGAGAACATGCTCATGATGAATCCGCCCTCCACGGCTTCTCCTATCAAGCTTCCGTGACTCACGAAAACAATGAGAAGCAGAAACGACAGAGGGGAAAGAACCGTGTTGATTAGAACAATCGGGTAATTTCTCATTTCGTATACGGAATTGACGAGTACTGCAGCGAGAAACTGGCTAAACTTACTCCTCTTCATCAATACAATACTATCGGACATCTAGTCACCCGCTCTCTGGCTCGCGAGGTAGAAGAATATGTCATCAAGTGAAACTGGGTTGATCGTGAACTTGAGGCCATGTTTGGCAAGCTCGCTTGAGATCCTGAAGGCTTCATCTTCGACTGTAAGGATTCTGATACTGCCGTCCGGTCCGGTTATTACCTCTCCCTTTTCCACGGCTGGAAGAGGGGGCGGGGGTGTTTCGAGGAGCCGCAGGCTGTAATTGTAATTCACGCTTTGGCGTAATTCTTCCAATGTGCCTATGCGGATTAGATGGCCTCGGTCGAGTATGCCGATCTGGTCGGCCAGCTGTTCCGCCTCTTCCAGATAATGCGTTGTAAGAAACGTGAGGCGTTGGTTTCCGATTTCCCGTAGCGTTCCCCAAAACTCTCTTCGTGAAATCGGGTCGAGTCCCGTCGTTGGTTCGTCTAGGAAAATTACCTCTGCCTCCGATGAGAGGACTGTGGCCACCATGACTTTCCTTCTCATTCCGCCAGATAGCGAGCGATTCATAACATTGGATGATTGGGCGAGCCCGAGCCTTTGAAGCGCCCGGTACGCCCGCCGCTTAGCTTCACCGTAGTCGAACCCCCTCCAGAGAAGGTACGAGAGCACCGTCTGCATTGGTGTCATCCAAGGTATCGGTCTAGCTTCTTGAGGGACGATAGCGATCTTTTCCCTGAGCATTCGAGCCTCCTTTACGACATCGATCCCGTTTATCGTCGCTTTTCCGGACGTTGGTTCGAGTTGCGTGGCCAAGATCCGTACGAGCGTGGTCTTTCCAGAACCGTTCCTCCCAATCAGCACGAAGATGCCACGAGAAGGCAAACAAAAGGTTACGGAGTCGAGGGCCTTCGTTTCACTCTTGCCGTACACCTTGGTCAGCTTATCGCATACAACTTGGCCAGCGCTAACGCCCATTTTCCCACTTAATCCAAGTCTCGAATGTTAGTACGCTATACTTGTTTTGGCCCATGCAGTGGGTTCCCGCAAACATGATTGTGAGATTGCTATTCTGTTAAAGGACGCTCAAGCTTTGACCTACAATACTCATGGCTTCGCCGAAAATTCGCCCTCGCAACCGGCACCGTATCCACATCTAAACGCTTCAACCAAAACCATTCAGGATCCTCAGGATTACGCGCAACCGCCGCAGCCCAAACTCAGCAAAAACCGACTTAGTCGAAATATAGCATGACGGCGCAGGATTACCCTGGTAATAACAAATATCAGTGGTGCCGGGGGCGGGGTTCGAACCCGCGGCTTCTGGGCCCACGGCTCTCCAGATTATGAGTTTCGTCCCTTAAGCCTGGCTGGCGCTCTACCAGCTGAGCCACCCCGGCCCCGCCCAGAAAGCTGGCGCTTGATGTAAAAACGTTCGCATCAAATTCCCAGATGAGGCGGTCGTGGCGCGGAGTGAAAAGCGTTTAATGAACACGAGGCTATCGTTCCGGTTATTGGTTGGACGCGCAAGGAATGGAGTTCAACTACCTAACCCTCGACGACTTCGAGCTCCGCGACAAACGTGTACTCCTGAGATTAGACATCAACGTTCCAATGGACCCCTACACCAAGAAGATCCTTGACGAAGGAAGGATCGTCGCTGCAACGCCAACGTTAGACGCGCTCGCAAGTGCCAAAGTCGTGATTCTCTCACACCAAAGCCGTCCGGGAAGGGACGATTTCACCCCTCTCCAACAACACGCAATACGCCTGCAGAACAGCTGCGCACGATCCGTTAGTTTCATTGATGATGTCATGGGACCCGCTGCACGAGGAGCAATAAAGGGCCTCAAGAGCGGCGAGGTTTTGGTGTTGGATAACGTACGCTTTTGCGCCGAGGAGAACCTAGAAGAAACAGGTGAGAAGCTTGCTAGAACAAACCTTGTCTCGCGCCTGGCGCCGCTATTTGACCTGTACGTCAACGATGCCTTCGCCGCTGCCCATAGGTCACAGGCCTCGCTCGTAGGTTTCCCACATATCCTCCCGTCAGCCGCCGGCAGACTAATGGAGAAAGAGCTTGCTGCACTCGAACGATTACTTGTAAAGCCCGATCGGCCGAGTACTTACATTCTGGGCGGTGCTAAGGTTGAAGACAAAGTACCAGTCATCGATAACCTTCTCTCAACAGGGAAGGCGGAGCATGTTCTCGTCGGGGGAAACGTTGCGAAGGTATTCCTGAAGGCCGCCGACCGGAAGCTCAGCCAAGCCGATGAGAGTGAGTTGGCAAGTGTTACGGATGAAGTCTTGAAAGCCAACCGAATCCTCTCAAAATACCGAAAACGAATAGTGCTCCCCACAGACTTTGGAACAATCCTCGACGGCAAACGTGCTGACACGCCAGTCGCGAAATTATCCCACGCCGGCCGTGCGCTCGACATAGGCTCGAAAACAGCCAAAAAGTTCTCAGAAATCATCCGCGAATCGAAGACTGTTGTGGCCGCTGGGCCCATGGGCGTCTTTGAGGAGGATGGTTTCGAAACTGGGACTAAGACCATCCTAGAGTCTATGGCAGATTCGGACGCATTCACCGTAATCGGCGGTGGGCACCTTTCAGGTTACGCTGGCATACTCGGCATCTCGGACAGATTGTCCCACGTCAGCACAGCGGGAGGCGCCATGCTCTCTTTGCTAGCCGGTGAAGAGCTTCCAGCGATCGAGGCACTTGTTGATGCGGCTAGGCGCCACAAAAGCAGATAGCAAGTCGCCTTAGCGAGAATTTTAAGCTGGTCCGTTAATACTCCGCCGACGCCTCGGTGGCTCAGCCTGGTAGATGCCCTACATTGGGCACTGGTGAGCAGCCGCCTTGTAACCTGAATCAGGAGAGCGGCAGGTCGCGGGTTCGAACCCCGCCCGAGGCTCCAATAGACGACAGCGGACAAGATAGCGTTTAACACATCATCTAATTCTTTTATCCACCGGAAGCACTCAGCGACACGCGAGGCGATTAGCGTGTTCGATGATATTGGTGAGATTAGAAGAAGCAGGAAGCAGTACAACCTGAAAATGTTCAGGAGCGGGGTTGGAACATTCGAGGAACTCGAGAACCTAGAAGCAAAAGCCCTACGGGAGGGAGCGCTCCCAGCGAAGTACAAGGAACTGATCGGCCTCGGAATCAGCATATGTGAAAAATGCTATCCTTGTGTCGAGTACCATGTTACCGCAGCGATGGAAGAAGGCGCGTCACGTAAGGAGATTCTCGAGGCGACTGCCGTGGCCCTGGCAATGGGAGGAGCCCTTGCTGAGTGGCCCGCCCGTTTCGTCTTCAAAGTGCTCGATGAACGCGAAGGCTCCAAAGACGCACCCGCCTAGCCAGTTCGTTACAGGAAGGAAAACTAAGCCACGCCCCCGCTAGTCCGTTGGGCCTTAGTCTGATTCTGCTGGGTATTTGCAGTTCCCGATGAATAGCAATCGCTATGGGGTTTTGCGCACAACTTTGACAGGTTACAGGTGAAAATATCATACCAGTTATGCTCGGAATTGGCTTGACTTCGTCTTGTTCTTAACTGATTTCAAGCTGAAGGCTTGCTTGGTTGACGGTTCTAAACGACGGTCCCAACCTAGCCCGAGGCTCCAACATGTACCGTTAAAAGCTTAGTATCTGAACCTCGTCGGTACTTTCCACGCGGTGCGGGTTGGTTTGTTTGGTTGAGCGTGTTTTGCAGCGTGCGCCTAGTAGGGTTGTTGAGGATCACGATGAAGGCTTTGTATTTCGTCCCTATCCGGAAATCAATATGGTCGCCCACTCGGGGACGGCCACGCCTAATTCTGTCCGACATAGAAGATTGTATGTCGGACAAAATTCAATCCAGCTCTTGGTACGTGGCACGAGAGTTTTCCCGCACCAGCTGGATAATCGCAACGTCGGCATCGTCACAGCGAGAGAATGTGTCCAGAAGGCATTATGGCTGTGGTCCCAAACCTAGTGCTCTCAGTAGTTCTTTCGATGGTTTGAGATCTGAAAAAACCCAAGTCGCATTCGCCTGAGACAACTGCTCCAATGAGAATGTGCCGCTAGCGATCCCGATCGATGTGGCCCTAGCCGCGTTGGCTGCGCTCATATCTCTGGGCGTGTCACCAACAATCATAACGTTCTTGCGGTCGGACAGCTTATAGTTCGCCACGCATGTCCTGACAGCGTCTTCAATCAGGCGGTTGCGGTCAAAATAACTGTCAGCATAGAAACGTTCTGCGAAATATGAATCGATTCCCGTGACCCTCAATTTCTCGGTGGCAACTGCTGAAAGGTTGCCGGTGAGCACTCCTACAATATGGTTTTGTGATTTTGTAAGAATGTGCAACAGTTCTTCGACTCCTTCGTTTAGCATGGGTCTTTTTCCCATGTAGCGATAAACCTCGCCCATCCGCGTGAGCACTTTGGGGAGGAAGTATTCTACCTTCTAAGCCGGTCTCAGCCAGAAGTATCTTGCAAATCTGCGGATCCACCATGCCTGAAAACGCGATGGGATTACTGATGGCTCCGTGCCGACGACGTCACGTATAGTTTTGAGATAACACTTTGATAAAGTCTCTTCAGCCGCGGAGCTAGATATTAGCGTCCCATCAATATCGAACAGAACTATATGCGCGATCAACTAGATCTGCCCTCCTCTGATAGCTAGATCAAGTTACTCATGTGCCTACTGCCATCAGGTCTGGATTAAGGACGGCCGGGATTTGATTAGAGCTATTCTCCCCGCCCATTCGACGCGGCCTCGTTCTCCGCCACGATGCGGGCGAACTCGTCCCTGATCTCTTGAGGAATCTCGATAACCACCCAAACGTTCAGTGGTAACCACCCCAGGAAACCGCCTAGTCGCAAGGGTTCCGGAAAAGATTACTTAGGCCGAGTGTGCTCTTGCCGCTAGGTGGTAGTGGCACCGTGCAAGTCGCCGAGTACGATTTGTTCATCGACCTGGATTTTACTAATTTGAAATTCAAAGGTAAGCTGCTTATCAAGCTGAAGACGGAAGAAGACATCCTCCTGAACTCTGTTGGCCTAAACATAGAACGTGTCAGTTCGGGCGAAAGCGTTTTCCGGTTCAGTCAGATAGACGAGAACCTAACTATCGAGACAGGGCCATTCGACGGCACCTTGCAAATCAATTATGCAGCTGCCATTCCAAATTCTTTAGCAGGAATCTACAGCGCTCCATACGACCATACGCATATCGTAACGACGCATTTCGAGGCAGCTCAAGCGAGGCGAATGTTCCCATGCGTTGATCGGCCCGACGTTAAAGCCGAGTTTAAGCTCGCAGTAAAAATCGACAAGGGCCTTGAAGCAATTTCGAACATGCCCGTACAATCTGTTAGCGAGGATGCGGAGAAGAAAACAGTCACTTTTGAAAAGACGCCGCGAATGTCCACCTACCTCCTTTACCTTGGAGTCGGTAAGTTCGAAACGCAGACAGAGAAACTCGGCAAGACCGAAATAATCGTGGCAACGACCCCTGGCAAGACGAAGCTGGGCAAATTCGCACAGGATGAAGCCCGGCAAGCAATCAAATTCTTCAATTCCTACTATGGCCTGCCATACTCCCTTCCGAAGGTGCACTTGATCGGTGTCCCTGAATTCGCGATGGGGGCGATGGAGAATTGGGGAGCTATTACTTTTCGCGAAATCATGCTGTTTGTTGACGCTAACACGAGTACTAGGATGAAGATGCGTTCTTCGATGGGCGTAGCTCACGAGTTGGCCCACCAGTGGTTTGGGGACCTAGTTACCATGAAATGGTGGGACGACATTTGGCTGAACGAAAGTTTTGCAACGTTCATGTCATACAAGGCGGTTGACTCTATCCATCCAGATTGGAAGATCTTCGACAATTTTTACAACGGGGAACCAAGAGTTGAAACACTCGCCGGAGCCTTAGGGAGAGATTGCCTGAAGAACACTCACCCAATCGAAGTCAAAGTGAAATCGCCTGACGAAATCGAGCAAATCTTCGACGCCATTAGCTACGGTAAGGGTGCCCACGTACTCAGAATGATTGAGGCCTACATTGGTGAGGAAGCATTTCGGGAAGGTGTAAGCCGCTATCTCTCAAAGCACGCATACTCGAACGCCACTGGGAATGACCTGTGGTCTATGCTTGAGGCTGCGTCCGGGAAGTCTGTAAAGCGGATAATGTCTCATTGGGTACAGCAGCCAGGATATCCAATTGTAACTGTTTCGTTGCGTGAGGGAAAGCTGGCTCTTCGGCAAGAGAGATTCCTTCTCTCGGGTGATACGGAGAATGTCACTTGGCCGATTCCAATTGTGATTGAAGTGAATGGCGAAAGAAGGCGGATCCTCATGGAGAAGGTGGACGAGATAGTTGAAACCAAGGGTTTGAAGGCGTTAATAGTAAACCCTGACTGCACGGGCTTCTTCTTGGTGAAGTACGTCGGCCTCGATGACCTTCTGTGGGAAAGTGAGCTTTCACCGTTTGACAAATGGGGAATAGTGTTCGACGCGTTCCTTTTCCTCCTTTCTGGAAGAATCACTTACAAGGAGTATCTGGAGGTTCTGAACAAGTTCAGTAGAGAAGCCAGTACTCTTCCGGCGGGAGAGATTTCAGACCAACTAGGACTACTGTACACGCTTGTTCCTTCAAAAGTCGCCGAAATTGCGAAGGAATTTCATCGGACGCAGCTCGAATTGCTGGAGCACAAGACCGACGGGAACAGTTCGATCTTACGGGGGAAAGTGGCTTGCAGGTTGGCGCTGGTCGATGAGGGTTACGCCTCCAAATTAGGCAAAGATTTCAAAGATTACGAAAAGGTCCCACCCGATATGAAACAAGCCGTAGCTTTAGCATATGCACGATCAACTAACGATTTCGAAGGCCTCACGAAGGTTTACAGGGAAAGCGCTTCGGACGAGGACAAAATCAGGTTCCTTAACGCGATGACCGGCTTCGCAGATGAGGCATTGCTGCTAAAGACCTTGAGTCTTGCTCTGAGTGGCGAAGTCAAGAGACAAGACGTCGTCGCCGTAATTGGCGCCGCCGCTGAGAAGCCGCGTGCTGGCGACACCATATGGTCTTGGCTGCAATTGAATATTGAAAGGATTCGGGACCTGTACCATAATACGGGAGTGCTTTCGGGAATGTTCGGAAGTCTGATCCCGATCTTAGGGGTCGGTAGAATCCAAGAGGTCGAGAGTTTCTTCGACAAGCACAAAATGCCTGAGGCAGAAATGGGGATTAAGGCCGGACTTGAAAGACTGCCGGCATATGATCGGCTCGTCAAGAGCATCATGCGGACTTGAATTGCGAATAGTGTTGTGCGAGGTTCTTACGGTCATAATATTTTCTTCTTAACGAGGACCAAGAATACTACTGCGAGGCCTAGAACAACTGCGACAAGGGTTTCCACCTCGCGCCAGTTGACTGTTGATTCCTGATTACTCGTGAGACTTTGCCCGGTTAGTGGATTGAGTAGAGTCTCAACAGGGGCGTAATTATCCGTTAGGACGGGTGCGTTGCCCGTGTCTAGTGCGAGATAGTTTGCCACATAGCCATTTAGTGCCGGGATTTTGACGGTTGTCGTGCTCGCTGCGAGATTTGCGAAGTCGGTTTTTGTCAGGGGGTTGGGGAGTCGTGTCGCGAGTATTATGACGTTCTGCGGTTCTTGGTAGTCAACCCCGTTAACTGGGAAAACGTAGACTTCCGGGAAAACCGTGCTCACCGTCTTCACCTCGGCCATAAGCAGCTGGGCTTGGTCGCCGGAGGTTGCAGCAATAAGGTTGGAAATTAGGCTTCCTTCTCCAGTCAAGTGAGATGACACTAGCGCGAAGAACTCAGCAGTCATGAGGTGAAACGGGACATAACTCTTTGAGTACGCGTCCAAGACCACTAGGTCGTACTTCTGGGAGTTTCCTTGGAGAAATATACGGCCATCTTCGTTGTAGATGTGCAGTCTAGGGTTGCTGGCGTTTACGGCGAAATATGTTTCCGCGACTCGGATGACTTCAGGGTCGATTTCAGCAACGTCAACCGTGAGGTTAGGGTAGTCCTTCAGGAACGCTTTGGGGCCCGTGAAGCCGCCGCCTCCGATGAACAGTACGCGAGTGATGTTCGAATTGAGCAGGAAGCCTAGGTGGAAATAGTCTGTGTATTCGAAGACCGTGCGGTCCGGATTGTTGAGGTCCATCGCGCTGTGCAAGTTGTCATCCAAGATCAGGTAACGGACTGTTGATTGATGCGCGGGGTCATAGGCATCAGCCACTAGCAAATGATGGTACGGCGTATCCGCCTCGTATATAGTGTCGCCGAGCGCCAAGGTGTAGGCGGCGACAGTCAATCTTCGGCTAACCATGTACGGAGCCGCAAACGGCAGCACCAACAGTACTAATAGAACAAAGACTTTCATTCGAAAACCAAGACCAAAGAATGCAACAACCAATAACGTCACTCCCAGGCCAAGCACGATTTTGTTCACGCCAAAAGCAGGGATGAGGACGAAAACAGTGACGAAGGTACCCACTATGCTCCCAAGCGTTGACAAGGCATACAAATTCCCAGACAACTTACCTAATTTCTCAAAGCTCTTCGCCGCGAGGCGTATCGCATAGGGCGACACCATGCCCAACAGAATGCTTGGAAGCCCAAGCAGCACCGTCGTCGCCAAGAGCGGCGAGTACCGATCACCGATACCGAGCCTAACAACGAAATCAAAAACAGGTGGAGCTAGGGTCGGCAAAACTGTGACAAAAAGGCCTGCGACGAAAATAAGGAGAGATAGAATGTGAAAATCTGGCTTGCGGTCGGCAACTTTCCCGCCCAGGTAGTATCCGAGGCTTAGAGCAGCGAGAACCACGCCGATGAGGCTGCCCCATACAAAGATTGAATTTCCGAACACAGGGGCAAGCAGCCTACTCCCTAGAAGTTCAAGCGCCATCACGACCGCGCCGGACACAAAAACAGAACATAGCAGTCGCAGTTGATACGGCATTCAGATCAACGTCCGTCAACGCTTGAAGGTCGCGTTGTAATCATACTTGTCCATGGAGCCAAGTAAGTTCGACGACAACATCCACGAAGATGAGAGCGCACTTGTTCCCGGTGATGGCTGGTAGTCGTTCAGCCAGATTTGCATACTGATATCAGAACCTTGGGGGACATTCATCAGAGCCGAGTACATGGAATATCCGGCGAGTGCCACCCCAATGCCGTAGCTCCCACCCGGCACCCAGACCTGGAACGAACCATCCAAACTGAATGTTGTGTAATTGCCGGGCCTAACATCAATGATGGCTGTCAACGTGTAATTGTTTGGTTCCAAAGTTATAGCGGCCCAAGACAAGGGGCGTGCGATGTTATAGAAATCTGGGCCCGTGATGGTTCCAGAGATTCTTGTGGCGCGATCCAGGGACTCCGCTGCTGAAACGTTGCCTCTCGCGGGCACGAGCACTTGCAGCGGGCTTGTCTGATAATAACCGTCTACCCATATCCTGACAACATACCAGCGAGGCGAATCACTCCATGGATACAGAATTAATCCTCCCGGGCTCTGACCCGCACCGTCGGTCGTGTCATAGAAGCCTGACCAGACAAACCTTGGGTCGCCGTAGTATCGGTCGAACCCAGCTAAGGTGAAGTGCCCAGTTCTGGTAGGGGTGAACGTTTCATTTTCAGAGAAATTGGGTATGTAACTCACATTGGCCGCCACAAAGTTACCATGGTCATCAAAGACTTCGATGCGTGCTGGCGTACCATCCAAATGATTGATTGGTTGAGCGTAAGGCTGCGTTGAGTTGATGATTGACAGAAGCCCCTCATCCCTGAAGGTAACAGTCAAGTCAATTACGGGGTTCTCAATCATCCAGACCGCGGCATCGGTGTTCCCGCCCAACACTACATTCAAATGAATTATCTCTCTTTGAGTATACCCAAGCGTTTGGATTACAACGTCGTATGTGTCGGTCAGAAGTCCGACATAAACGAAAGTTGCGTTTGTCGAATCAAAGGGTTGCGTGGAGTTTGCTTGGTAAACGGCGCCGTTGGAACCAATGATCATGACGTTGATTGTTTTCCCAGGATGGTGCCAAAACGTACCGACTGGCGGCGTTTGGTCATCGACGGAATCGATTGAAAGCAGTAGTCCACCTGCCTTGTACACAATAAGGCTCAGGCTGACGACGACATCTCCCAGTCCTATGGTTGCTTGAACGTTGGTCCTCTGGTAATAGAAATCTCGAATGCCAAGGTTGGCAAACCCAGCGAAACTTGGCGATGAACTTACCCGAGCAACGATTTGATATGTTCCGGGCAGAAGCCCGCTGTTTTGTGAGAAAGAGGAGACGCTTCCGAAACTTCGAGAGTTGCTGAACCCCTGCAGCTCCACCGTAGCACTGGTAGCTCCGGCGGCAACGAAGGTCGTGTTTTGTGCTCTAAGTATTCCCTGCTGATCATACGCGGAGACAGTAAGTGTTGAATTGACCTCGAGTTGTCCTATGTTTGCGTTTACATTGTTGAGTTGATCTGGTCCTATTGTTGAGTTCAGGTCTCTGAAATGCACAGTGACATTGAAGGTACCTGATCGAATAAGCGGTATGGTAGAAGCCGTTTTGGTCGTCTCGTTACCCACATGCACATAGACCTCTTCAAGCTGGATGTACGACGTAACATAAGCATACAACAAATAGTCGCCGGAGGTCAGGCCGGATGTGAAACCCGCGGAATTCTGGGGGATTCGGCCATCAAACCCGAGTTGATACTGAATTGAGAAGTTAAATGATGTTGCGTGAGGGTCGGTCAACAGAGCGAAACTGGAAGGCGGAGGAATCGAAGCGACAACGGATCCATCTAAGTTGAGAAGTTTGACTGATATCGCTCGTTTTGTTGGATGGCTGTGACCGAAGATGTCGATACCGAAGAGGGTTCCCCACGGGATAGCGAATCCTTCAGCAGATGTGGACAAGACCGTTCCCGTGATGTTGACACTTTCAGTCATGTAGATGTCGACTCCTTCGAGTGATTGGGTTGGACCGACATTGACAGTGGTTGGTCTAGTTGTTGGGATGTAGCCGGCCGCGTAAGCGGTTATGTTGTACGTGCCAGGTGCGACTCCGAATATGGTATACTGCCCTTGGGCAGTGGAGTTGACGAATGCTTGGGCTGAAACCGTTTCTCCGAGATAATCTAACCCAGTCGCGATGATCTGAGCTCCCATTCCATTAGGTAGAGTTATCGGCTGTCCTGCCCTCGTCCTGTTGCGGTCACCTAGTTCTCTAAGTGTTCCGGAGATATAGGCGGGGTCCCGACTTGTTTTGACGACTATGGTCGGAAAATTTCTTGGACCGATTGATGTTCCGTTCAGGAACGCCTTGAAGAAATATCTTCCAGCTGTAGATGGCGATGTGACTTGAAGGAGCCTGATATATTGCGTCTGGTTTTCGAGGAATATTCGGTTGGTTGTCATGTTGATGTTGTCCTTTGGGTAATTTAGATCGGATGTCACTATCAGGTTGTAGACTGTGATTTTCCACCAATTTGGCCCAATCTGGTCTCCGGATGAGAGTCTCGATAGCGAAATGCTGTGGGGGTCGTAACTGTTCGTGAAGCTCGTCCACAAATTACCTATAGTTAGGCCCGAGAAGTCGGGCGAGATGTAGATATCCACACTGCTATACAACGCGGCGTCGGGCACGCCTTGGATTGTGCGGTCGGAAGAGGTTGCGTTGAGCGTAACCGTGAAGAGTAGGTCTCCCACACTGTTTGTTAGGATGCTGCTGTTCGGATAAGCCAGCTTAACTGGTCCAAAACCCGGGAATCCTGCACCCAGCCTGAGGTCGTATTTGCCAGGCGAGACTGCGATATCCTTGCTGAAGACCTTCTCCCCGGGCATCGGGGCTAGTAAGAGACTCGACAAAGCTAAGCAGATAATGAGAACGCGGAAGCACCGAGTCCATGTGCCCGACATCAAGTTAGCCCGGTTTGAGTTTCGATAATTCTTCGGTCTCTTGCAATTCGGATTCGTCGCTTAGTTCTGAGTCGCCCTTGCGAACTCGGCCGTACACAGCTGCAATGGCGAAAACTGCTGCCACAATGAGAAAGCCAGCTATGAACGAGGAAATGGTAAAGCCGATTTCTGAAGTCGAACGTACAAGAGTGGTGGTAGCTCCGAATCCTCTGAATGTCGGCGCTGGTGTTAGTATGTAGACCGCATAAGCGTTGGCAGCGTTTAGGGCCCCGGCGACGAAAGCCCACAAAGTAATTTTTTTGGCTGAGGTTTTCTTTCCTGATTTCTGTAACGAGCCAATTAGGACGCCGATGATTATGATGGGAATGATGATCGGCAGCTGGGGCATCTGGCGTGAACTCCAATGGCGGCGGGGCAAAGGTGACCGTGTTTATATAAGGCTAACTACATCGCATAGTTAGGAATCAGCACGTTGAAATTTCACGCGGTCCGTCCCAACAATCCAAATCTTAGATTTGCATTGGGCGATCTTGAGGCCGTCGTTCTCAGGCAGCTTTGGGAATCTCACAAACCACTCTCCGTGAGAGAGTCACAGTCTAGGACTGCAAGGACTCGGCCAGTTGCCGTCACGACGGTCGCAACAATCTTGGACCGTTTGTATAGAAAGGGGGTGGTTTCGAGGCAGCTGGCGAGAGACGGTGGTCCTCACTACTTGTATAAGGCCAAGGTTACCGAGGAAGAGTTCAAGCAGGCAGTCGTTAGGAACGTAATGGACGGGCTCCTCCAAGGCTTTAATGAGGTCACAGTTGCTTACTTGGCTGAAAAAATGGGTGCCTCCGACGGAAGCGATTTCCATTTCGCTTCGAAATACTTGAATCGTCTGCGCAAGAAGGAAAAGAAATGATCCTTATTCTTCCGCGATACTTTTTCGTGATTAGCTGGCTGATTGCTGGTCCGCCCATACTTGCACTTCCGACCATAGGCCTACTCGCTGGCGGGGTCGCTCTGGTATTTGTTCTGCGGCGGTCGTATCGCGAGCGGACCCTTGCTTTGCTAGGAATCTTTGGGTTGATGCTAGTTGAGAGCGTATTCGTCGTTGGGTTTACACTTCACTTCATAGTCAGAGCCGAACCCGCACATTTGGTAGAAAGCTCCAGAAGTTTCTTTGACTTAATACCGAGGTTGGATCTTGGCGCGGTTCTGCTGGGGGCAGTGGCTGCCGGATGTGCAGCTATTTTCATCGAATTCGGCAAGTCACGCATGAGCCTTTCGAAAGCGTTTCCGCAGATCACGTTTCTCCAACCCCCGACCCGTCTCGAGGAGAGTGTTAAGCGGCTTGCAGCTGAGGCTGGAATTTCAACTCCGGATGTTCGCCTGATTGATTCTGGTATGCCTTCAGCGTTTACGGTCCGGGCCAATCGGAGGTACACGGTTACAGTCTCGGTTGGCCTTCTGGAGTCTCTGGAAGATTGTGAAGTGGAGGCATGTCTAGCCCACGAGATTGCACACTTGAAGAACCATGACTTCACTGTGAGGTTCGCTGCGACCCTAGCAAAGGTCGCCCTATTCGCTCGACCTATGAGCTACCTACTTGAGCCTGCAGTCTACAGGGCTAGAGAATTCCTAGCCGACTTGACTGCGGTCAGGTTAGTAGGAGGGCCAGACGCATTGATTTCCGCGTTGACAAAGCTGAAGGATTGCAGTAATCTGGAATTGGCGATGCCAGCAACCTCATGCATGTGCAATCTAACAGGGCGAAGAGGAGTAACACGAATATTCGATAAGCACCCAGCCATAGAAGCCCGAATAAGTGCACTGTGGGAAATGAAGCAAAAGTGAACGCGTCTCATAAGATCCAGCCTCTGGTTCTTATTCTCCTGTCAATATGCTTGATATCTGTGCCCATTGGCTCTGTTCAAGCTCAGACAGTTCCACATCTGACGGTCACATTGACCGGGCAGGCTCTCACGGCCGGGTTCAACAACAACGTGACCGTTACGGTAGTCGATAACTACTACAACTACCCAGCAATCTACGATGTCGATGTTGCCGTTGCCATCCCGGCTGGTTTAGCCATGTATGGCAGCAGTCACTGGCGCTATGACACAATGCAGCTAGGCCAGTCGGTTGCAATCAACTTTCAAGTGTACGCGCCAACAGCGACCATCGGGAGCGCCTATCAGGGTACTATAACAGTGACCTACAAGGCGTTGGGAGACGTGTCTTACACTCAGGAGGTTCACTCAGTCAGCTTCTCCGTATATGCCTACATTAGCCTCACACTGTACGGAATACAGGTCACCCCTTCGACCTCAACCCCAGGTGGAAACGCTACAATCTCAGGCAACCTTTTGAACTCGGGGAACCTTGCAGTTTACGATGCAAACGTTACGGCGGCCTCTGATATCACAGTACCGAGCGCTCTTTCCAGCTCTTTCTTGGGCGAAATCGACCCAAACATACCCCGACCGTTCAGCGTAGTGGTAGTGTTCAAGGGCAATGTCGTTCCTGGAAACTACTCAATTCAAATTACGGCATCTGCAATAGACAACGGTCGAGCCGGAGTTCCATACTTAGCCCAGGGAACCGCAGCCATTCAACTAAGAAGACAAGGTTTGTCTCCGAACCAAGGGCGCGGAGGGGCCACCGGGGTACTCGGAATCCTATTAGAGATTCTCAGGTATCTTGAAGGTATATTCTTCGGATCTGCAAGCAACTTCAGCTTGGCGCATCTCATCGTCCTTTCAAGAGCAGATTTCGGGTCCTCCATTCGTACCGGTAATCGATAATCGCATTCCCTCTAGTGGCGTCTAAGGGCTATGCAGCCGTTCGCAAGAGGCCTATTCGTACTTCAAGGCAACGACGGCGTTCATTCTTGAAGCACGCCAGGCGGGATAAAGCCCCGCTATGGTTGCTAGTATTACCGGGAAGACTAATGAGAAAACAATGAGTCCCGTTGAGAAGACTGGAACGATGGTCATTCCACCCCCTCCGCCTCCTCCAAATGCGACGCGTCCGCCGCCTAATCCTCCGAGCATGCCTCCCATCAGGAAGGATAGCACATAGCCTAGGGCGAGTCCGCAGAAGGCTCCAATTACTCCCGTGAGTGCAGCCTCTGCTAGGAACATGCCCATTATTTGTCTCGGCCTATAACCAATAGCTTTCAGTATCCCAATTTCTCTTGTGCGCTCCATTACCGACACGTACATCGTGTTGACTATTCCAACAGTTGCTACAAACAACGATACCGCGCCTATGCTGCCCAAGAAGACTGTCAATTGTCCCGTAATCCCTTGGATGCTTGACAGGATTTGTCCCGGGCTTATCACTCGAACGTTATTGGAATAGTAAGTCGTTATTGTGTTCTGAACGGTCACAACATCATCCGTGTTGTCAACTAGGACGTAGATGCCTGTAAAGTATGGAGACTTAGAAAGAATTCCGCCTGCCGCGAACGATATGAAGATGGTATCATCAATATTTGCGAATAATGCCGTACCATACTGAGCCAGAATTCCGCTAGCGAGGACAGCGTATGACACGGCTCCTTTGCTTCCCTTAATTCCTGTAATAGACATAGCAACCATTTCATGGAGTCCGATTGGTGTTCCTGACACCGGATTGGCTATTCCCCATCCTATGGCTGCAGATGTCGTGTCGCCCAAGAGCGGTATGGAGCCTTCAGCAACAGTCAAGCCATTATACAAGGCGGGCAGAGCCACCATGTCTATGGCGACTACGCTGGCTTGAATCGACTGTCCGCCACTCATGATATTTGCACCATAGCTGTAGTATGGATAAGCCGCAATTACGCCAGGTATTGATTTGAGGTAGGTTACGTCCTGTTGACTTAGCTCGTAAGTGTTTGTTGAACCACTGGCGAAAAAGCCCCCCGAGTTTCGTAATGTGAGAACGTTCGCCCCAGTCTTCTCAATATTGGCAGATATGCCGGCGTTAAGTCCGCTTGAGCTAGCAATCAGCGCCAGAATGATTGCCGAGCCAACCGTGATTCCGAGTATCGTAAGGACGCTGCGGATCTTTCTATCAAGCAGCGCTTTGGACGCTAACTTGAACATGTCGACAAATCGCATCGTTCTTACCTCAATGTGTAAGCGTCTATTCTTTGGATATATTCCTCTTTTTCAACTAGCCCATCTTTCAGGCTGATTACTCGCTGTGTCATACTAGAAATCTCTGAGTTGTGAGTAACGACCAGAATGGTCGTTCCGAATTCTTTGTTCACTTGGATAAACTGATTTACGACCTCACGAGTAGTCTTCGAGTCCAAATTGCCAGTAGGTTCATCGGCAATTATCAGGGCTGGTTCCGCTATTAGGGCTCTAGCAATGGCCACGCGTTGCTGCTCTCCGCCGCTCAACTCGGCTGGCCGTTTGTTGGCCTTCCCAGTCAACCCGACAGCGCTTAGCATCTTTATTGATTTGCTTCTTCGAACCTTTTCAGGTATTCCTCGAGAAATCAGTGGCATCTCGACGTTCTCAGCTGACGTAAGCCGCTGAATCAAGTTGAAGGACTGGTAAACAAAACCCAGTTTCCGATTTCGAAGCAGGGAGAGTCTATCCTCATCCAGCTTCTTGAGGTCAACTCCGTCTATGATTACTCGGCCTGAGGTCGGGCGATCGAGGGCTCCTATTAGGTTCAGGAGGGTCGATTTGCCGCTGCCTGAGGGCCCCATGATAGCCACAAACTCCCCTCTTTCCACCTTGATGTTGATGCCCCGCAATGCCGGGTAATCAACATGCCCCACGCGGTATACCTTCGTAACATCAATAGTTTGTACCGCAGGGGCGGATCGTGCAGCCATGGCCATCAACTACACGCCATAGTTTACTATCTACATTTACATGTTACGCTGGTAAAGTTGTAGGGCTCAGTTTTTCCCTTTTAGTTTCGTGGTATATGCATCGATTAGCTTTCCGAGCTTGTAAATTAGCCAAATAAACGCAACGGCTATTGCAACTCCAATTATGCCTCGAATAAGCCCGAACAGGCCGAAACCCACTGGTACATGCGGCATCTCTTCTCTCACCTCCACGGTTGAGTTTCAGACACGTCTGCAGCTGGCTAAAGCAGTTGAGGATGAATCATCCATCTGCGTTATAAGATAACTATAGGGCGTAGTTGAGGCAAAGTGGAGAACCATGGGCCAAACCTCCTTGGACTATCAGAGCAGGCAGCCGGGCGGTCTCTGGCCTCTTATCGGGCTCTACTCGTGCGTTTTCTGTGACAGGCGTTTCAGCACTAAAGCTCAACTGAAAAAGCACTACCAAAGGCAGCATGGAGAGAGCATTCCAAGTTATGATGGAAATATCGCTGACAACCTTTGATGGTGACGCGCCGTATCAGGCGCTAGAACGAGCAACGACGCTGGCATCGAATATTCCCAGCTGTTCAGCTCAACTGATCATTCTACAAATGTTCGTTCTGATTTACCACCTGGTACATTGAATCGCGGTAGTTGGAGCTAATTCAAAGCTTGTGGTGGGGGCGCTGGGATTTGAACCCAGGACTTCGCGGTTGCGGTTTAGGCAACTCACGCGGGCCCAAGCCGCGTATCATAACCATGCTAGACTACGCCCCCGGAGAAAGCTTCGCCTAGCATAGCAACCCGCTATTGCGCACAGCTTAAGTAAAGAAGATTTCTAGATTGCAAATTCAATAGGCGTCGGAGTGAAAGTCTCGTTCGACGAACGTTGACAACCTTGACACAGTATGTGTGGTATCGCCTGGGAGGGTTAACTTGGCGAGTATGGGCCCAGCCGTGTCGCACGAAAGGCTTTTGAGCAATTGGCTCAAGACATGCGGTTACGTGTTCTCCCTTGCAAGAGGTTGGTGAGTATGAGTTGATTGAAGAAGTACCAGTGGCAGAGAGTGGCGATTATGTCTATGTATGTGAAGAGTGCGGTCGTGAGTTGACCGAGATTCCGTACTATAACCGATTCTACTGCGGATATTGCGGTCTGCACTACTGATCGGCCTGTTTCCATCGCAAGCTTTGCTTAGGCATCGGAGATTCCGCCCGTGGCGTATTGCCTATGTTGCAGGCCAAGAGGGCGCTCTAGCACCAAATCTAATGCACTTTAGTGGGGTTAATTTAAAACCCCAATCCTCATCATGTCGGCTGAGTGTCTTTCTTGGCGGCGAAGCTTGGTTTCATCACTGAGTCTGTTATCGCTGAAATGACTAGTTTGAGTGATGAATATGGGGCAATAAACCTCGCCGAAGGCATGCCAGATTTCGCAGCACCCCCAAACCTGATCGAGGCAGCAGTTGAAGCGATAAGACACGGCTCGAACCAGTATGCGAACACATGGGGGTACAAGGGCCTTAGGGAGGCAGTTGCTAACAAAGTCAAGGATTACAACAGCATTGAGGCCGATCCCGAAAAGAACGTTACAATCACATGCGGTTCAACCGAAGCCCTCGCCGCCGCAATTTTCGGTTTAACAAATCCCGGCGATCGAATCGTGGTCCCGGACCCCTTCTATGAGAACTATGTTCCAGACGCAATCATGGCGAACTGCGAACTAACCTACGTCCCCTTCGTGGGGCGTAATCTGCTGCTCGACGAAGAGGCTCTAAAGAACGCCATGGCAACCCGTCCCAAACTGCTCGTCCTAAACACTCCCAACAACCCAACAGGAAAAGTGATGAGCACAGAGCAATTGAAACTGATTGCGGACTTATGCGAAGAAGAAAAGACAATCGCTGTTACGGACGAGATATACGAGCACATCATTTACGATGGCAAGAAACATGTAAGCCTAGCATCTTTAGGCAATATGCATGAGCGAACCGTAACTGTTAGTGGCGCATCAAAGACTTACAGTGTCACAGGATGGAGGGTTGGTTGGGCCATAGCGGAAGCAAAACTCACGAATGCCCTGCGAAAGGTTCACGATTATTTAACTATCTGTGCCCCAACCCCGTTGCAAGAAGCTCTCGTCACCGCTCTGAACTTTTCACCCTCGTATTACGATAGACTTTCAGAAGCATATGACAGAAAACGCAGGACGATGATGAAAATCCTCGACGAAACCGGGCTTCAATACCACAGGCCAGAGGGTGCTTACTACATTCTGGTGAACGCCCCCGACCAATTCAAGGATGGGGAACAATTCACCGATTACCTACTGAAGACTGTTGGGTTGGCCGTGTTGCCCGCGAGCGCTCTCTGCCACGACAAGGAGCTGGGCAGACGAAAGGTTCGCATAGCGTACTGTAAGAAAGATACGACCTTGCAAGAAGTCAAGCGGCGCATTAAGAAGCTCAGTGAAAAGCCGAAACAGAGGCTGCCAGCAAAAACAAGGGCATAATCAGTGGCGCCGCCGCGAATGGCCTCCGGGAGAATTCTTCAAATCCTGCAAACGCTCTCGCGACAACCAAGCCCGGGGCCAGCTCCTGCCTTCACGCATGTTGACGTAGCTCAGGCAGTTCTTACAATTGGAGATGAAGGCCAGATCGGGAGAATTGAGCTTTCAAAGAGATTAGGGGTTGGCGAGGGTGCGGCACGTACGATCATAAAGCATCTGATGCAAGCAAACTTGATTAAAGTCACGAAAAGCGGGTGCGTGTTGACGAAGCGCGGAGCACCACTTTACAAATCACTGAGGTCAAGAGTTTCGAAGGTCTCCCCAGTAGAGGCGAAGCAGTTTGCCCTCGACAGAGTCAGTGCGGCTGTCTCAGTCAGGCGAGTAGGGCGTATCGTGAAGAAGGGTATCGAGCAGAGAGATGCCGCCATACGGGCTGGAGCGACAGGAGCTTGCACACTCGTGTTTCAGGGTCGAGAATTCTCGATGCCGATGAGTGAGACTGAGGATTGGAGACTGAGCCGAGATGATCCGCTCTTCCAGGACTTGAGAAAACTGTTCAGCCCAGAGGTGGGTGACGTAGTGGTCCTAAGCAGCGCTCCCGATAGGGCGACAGCTGAGCACGGAGCTATGGCTGCCGCTCTGACGTTGATGGCATGATTATTTCGCAACAGAAACGCCGAGAGTTCTTGTCCCGCTTCATTTGCCTCGGATGAATTCTTCGAGCATGCGTCTGGCTACATCGTCGGGGTATTGTTCTGGCGGAGATTTCATAAAGTACGCCGAAGGTGCCTTCAATGCTCCGGCGATGCCTCTATCCAATGCCAGCTTGGCGCATCTGATGGCATCGATCACAACGCCTGCGCTGTTCGGGGAATCCCAGACTTCAAGCTTGGTTTCAATGTTCAGTGGGACGTTTCCGAAGGTGGTCCCCTCTAAGCGGATGTAGGCCCATTTGCGATCCAACAGCCACGGCACGTAATCGCTCGGGCCAATGTGCACGTTGTCAGGATTCATCTTATAGTCGAGTACTGAGGTCACTGCGCCGGTCTTTGAGATCTTCTTACTTTCCAGCCTCTCCCGTTCCAGCATGTTGAGGAAATCTGTGTTTCCGCCCACATTGAGCTGCATGGTGCGTTCAAGTTTGACACCACGGTCTTTGAAGAGTTGAGTGAGAACCCTATGAACAATTGTTGCGCCGACTTGTGATTTGATATCATCGCCGATTATTGGAAGGCCGCGTTTCTCAAACACTTGCTGCCATCGCTTTTCTCTTGCTATGAAGACGGGGATGCAGTTTACGACTGCGCACCCTGCATCTAGCGCCTGTTCCACGTACCATTTCGTGGCGAACTCGCTGCCAACGGGAAGATAATTGAGGACAATATCCGTTTTAGTTTCCTTCAAAACGTGGCTTACGTCTACTGTGTGGGACGGATGTTTCTCTATGACCTTGCTCAGGTATTTTCCTAACCCATCGTGGGTCATGCCTCGTTGAACCTCGACGCCGAGCTTCGGGACGTTGCTGAACTTTATCGTGTTGTTGGGTTTCGTGTAAATTGCGTCGGCTAGATCCTTCCCAACCTTGTTCTTGTCGATGTCAAAGGCGGCGGTGAAGGTCACGTCACGAACGTGATAGCCTCCTAACCTAACGTGCATCAATCCCGGAATGAACTGATTCTCCTTGGCATCCTTGTAGAATTCTACGCCTTGGACGAGGGAGGATGCGCAGTTGCCCACGCCAACGATTGCAACGCGAATCTTTGCCATTATGCTTGCACCCAAACTGTGAGCGCTGCTCGTGAGAGCTGCTGAAGTCATATGTAAAGAGCTAGTTCGCGGCGTGGAAGTGAAAACAACTCCGACGTAGGTTGTACAGAAACTATATTGGCGGTCGGTTGAATCCAATAGTCCAATTGTCATACTGGTGAGCAGAGGATTGGACAAGGGAGAACAGACATCGCTCTTACACGACATAGATGAGTTCTGCAAGTAACCTCAGATGGCGATGTAAGGATGCGCACGAAGGAGACTGGGGCTTCAATTACTTGCGGGTGGGGGGCTGGTGCGAATAGTTTTGCATACTAAGACATATGCACAATATCCTATCATGACCGCGATAAATTGGCAGATGAATGCTGAGTACCCGGCTTCAATTGTTGAAATCCCTGAAACAATTGGCAAAAGGTAGGTCAGCCAAAGCGACGTTATGGCTACGTGGGCTAGGCAACCTGCAAGGGTAGTAAACCTCCGTGCATAGTAGATTACTAGGAGGCCGATGAACGAGAATAACGGGGATAACGTGGCTATCGGTGATGCTTCGACGCCAAGGTTTGCTATGAATTGGCCAAGCGTCAGCCCAAATACGGCTGGCATCCCGAAAATGGCGACGAAGGCGCTTGGCATTTTTCGGTAAAGACTTGTGAATCGATTCAGGCAACAGAAATCGTATTCTTATTATTCTTATTAGCTACCGTTTACTTTTCGCAGAGTTCGAATATCCTTGGTTTCACGGCGGTTCTACGAGATCCTTGGCGTCGCATGCGGCTTTGTGTTGATTGATTATGGTTTCAGTTTAGTTGCCGCCGGATTCCCAGGAGCACGGGAGCTAACTTCGCAGTTCCTAGGCGCCAACTTTCTCGTGGGAGGCTCCGTGGCAGTTTTCATTTCACTCTATTACTTGCTTAGACCTGGTTCAGTGGCGGCGCCAACAGGAACGCAGCCCACTTCGCCCCAGCCGGATGTAGAAGAAGCAAAATTGACCGTCCCCTTTGCACAGCCAAAACTCTACCCCGAGAATTTAGCGCCGCCAGTAACAATCCCTGCGACGCCCAGCCCGTCATTACCGAACTCCTTGGAAGTGCATATGGGAGACTTTACGAGGTTACCGAGCGGTGAATACGAACGGCATCTGTCCGGAGAGGCTTACGACATGTTCCGAATGGAGCAAGAAGGCGTTACCGTTTGGAGAGAAGATAGGAAGGGGATGCGCTCTGTCTATTTGGCGGGACCGTATGAGTTGAGCAGAAAGCTGCTGGAAGACGGTGTGAAGGATGGAGAGGAATTGAAGATCGGGTCTTTGAACCTGTCAGTTGATTCGATGAGAGACTTCCTAGCCGTGTTAGAGCGTCCACCGGAAAGCGCCCTAAGGCGGTGAGGACGGACCAAGAGAAGAAGTCGAGATGGATTAGGCTGTCTTGAGAGTCTCAATAGCGCCTCAAGGCGAAATACCCGTCAATAAGTAGACTCCGACGATCCCAGCTAGGACCAGCGTAGCCACGATCACCATTATGACACCCACCCGGAGGCCTTCATGCCTCGGTTGGAGGAATTTGATGTCCGGGTAGGCTTTCAGTATAGCTTGGCACAACAGCAGTGATACCACTGCTCCCGACAAGACCTGAAGAGAGTTTATGGTTACGAGTTCCGCAAAAGCGGCGCCAACTCCGTACAACGGGGTTTCCACAGAAAAGTAGCCAAGCAACATCGCAATTGCGCCCGCCACCACACCAGCCACCTTGAGAGGAAGTCTCCTATTGTTTCCGATTAGGCCAGTTAGGAAACCTTCAGTCCCTTTGATGAAGAGTGTTAACGGCGAGAAGTACGCATAGCCCAAGAGAATGTCAGAGATTGCCGAGCCAACGCCACCCGCAATACCACCGAGCCTTGCGCCGAATAGCAAGCCTGCGAGCATGACCATCGCATCACCTAGGTTGAAGTAACCACGAGTGGGCGGGAAAGGTATGCTGATGACCATAGTAACGGCCGCTGTCGCAGCCGTCATCACGGCTGTGAGCGCTACCTCTCGAGGTTGCAGCGGCTTAGTGCCCAATACTCCTACCCGCACTGCTATCCCCACATCAAGTTGAATTAAACTTCGCCCTTCATGAGTCAAGCCATGGGGTCTTATTGCAATAGGTTCTTGGCCCAAGCGGACAGGTCTCGAACCGTTTCTTCGCTAACCTCGTGCCCCATTGGATACTCTCGATAGTCTACGCGGGCTCCGGCCTTCTTCAGCAGCTCCGCGGATTCACGGGCTAGGCGTACGGGTATGATTTGGTCGTATGTTCCGTGGGAGACGAAGGCGGAAAAGCTGCCGAGATTTTCTAGGGTGAGTGACAAGCCGGAGCGTTGCGGGATGTAACCGCTCAAGGCGGCGATTCCGAGAAACGAAGCTGGGTCCATTAACGATACGGCATAGGCCATGATAGTTCCCTGACTGAAACCTAGGAGCATGACCCGTTCAGGGTTCACAGGGTAACCCGCCCTGATCTCGTCTATGAACCGACGTAAAATGTCGAGGCTCGAAACGAACGTCTGAGCATGTGGCACTCCCTCCTGGCTTACGTCGTACCAAGCGAATCCTCCACCAAACTGGAATGGTCGCGGTGCACGTGGAGAAATAACAAGAACGTCAGTCAAACCAAGCGAACTCACGAGTGGTATCAAATCGTACTCGTCGGTTCCACGACCATGCAATGCGACAACAGCTGCATATCGCTCGGCTTTCTGGGTAGGATAGTAAACGGCATGTTCGAGCGACGCCGCTATCGGGGAGCCTTCCATCATTGTCGATTCTACATCTCTGGAAAGGTTGTTATCGGGCCTCGTGGGCCATAGGCTCGTTGGAAGTTATGAAGCTTCAGCCTTTTGAATTGGAGCGTTGGCAATCTACATGGGAGCACCAAGTCGAATACAATCTGTCAGAGAGCGGCGTGGAACCGCTCAAGCTCCACGAGTTGCTTGACGGCGACGCGTCCGTTATACTCACCCAATCCCTAGGATACAGTCAAACAAATGGAACCGAGGAACTGAGAAAGACAATCGCGGCCATATACTCGAAAGCATCGGCCGATAACTTGTTGGTGACAAATGGTAGCTCTGAGGCAATCTTCGTCTGCCTCTGGTCTTTCCTGAAGCGAGGCGCTGAAGTTGTTGTGATGCTACCAAACTACATGCAAGTCTGGGGCTTGGCCAAAACGATGCAAGCCAAGGTCAAGCCGTTCTGGCTCAGGGAGGAGGCAGGTCAATGGGCAGCAAATCTAAGCGCTCTAAGAAAAATCGTGAGAAAGAGGACAAAGCTCATCGCCATATGCAACCCAAACAATCCGACTGGCGCGGTTCTCGATGAGGAGGCGGTTGAAGGTATTTGCGAAGTCGCGAAACAGGCTGGTGCGTGGATCCTCTCCGACGAGGTGTATCATGGCGCTGAACTATCTGGGTCGGAGACTCCAACATTCTGGGGTAAGTACGATAAGATCATAGTAACTAACGGGTTGTCGAAGGCCTACGGCCTACCAGGACTCAGGGTTGGCTGGGCATTGACGAGCAAAGAGTTAGCAACTAAACTCTGGTCTTACCATGACTATACAACCATCGGTCCGAGCGCTTTGAGCGATTACATCGCAAGGAAGGCCTTGCAACCCGAAATGCGAGCAAAGATCCTAGGGCGAACGCGAGAGATACTCCGTTCGAATCTACCAATTCTAACGAGTTGGGTTGACAAACATCACGATTACTTGTCATTCATTCCGCCCAAGGCCGGAGCTATCGCGTACTTGAAGTATTTCCTTAAAATCAACTCGACCCGGCTCGCTGAGCGACTCTTGCAGGAGAAGAGCACTTTGGTAGTGCCTGGTGACCAGTTCGGAATGGACCATTATTTGCGAATAGGCTACGGCTGTGAGCGGGAACGTTTGATTTCAGGCTTGGGACGCGTCGGAGACGTGCTTTCGACACTGGACAGCCTCCCCAAGCTATCCTCCTAGGTTGCCAAGCCCCGTAGGCCAATTCAGGGGGAGAATCGACCGAAAGGTTTCAATTGGAGAAGACCGAATCCCCATTTTCAATTGTGAAGTATAGATAATGAGTCAACAGACAACGCACGTAAAACTAAGGTGTTTGGAATGCAAAGCGAAGTTCGACAGCAAGTATGACGCCTTCGACACGTCGGTCATAACAAACGTAGGGCAAGTCCTAGAGAACTTCATCTTCTGCCAGAAAATCGGGAAACGGGGATGCGGGAAACGGGTTTCAGTCGTAGTTATCGATATTAGATAGAACCCATATTCGTCGTGAAATTGGCGTGGGCAAGAATATCCTAATTCTAGGCGGAGGCTTTGGTGGTCTAGCGGCGGCTAACAAATTCCGGAAAGGCCTCAGCTCCGAGCATACAGTAACCTTGGTTGACAAACAACCGCTCTTTTTCATGGGTCTTACAAAACTCTGGGTAATTAACGGCAGAAGGCAAGTGGGCCAGAATCCCGGTAATAGAACTCTGTTGGCGAAGCGTGGGATCAATTTCGTCGAAGGTGAAGTAAGCGAAATTGACCTTGCAAACCGTGAAGTTCGAATCGGAACCGAGCGCTTCACCTATGACTACCTGATTATCGCGTTGGGGGCCGACTATTCGCTCGGCTCGCCAAAGGGCTTCGCTAGGTATGCTAAGAACATGTATACGGAGAGCGGTTGCGCGGAGATTAGGGATCTGCTTCCTTCGCTTAGAGGAGGGACATTGACTGTCCTTGTTTGCGGGTTGCCGTTCAAGTGTCCCCCAGCACCTTACGAGGCATCAATGATCATAGACGATGTCCTAAGGAAAAATGGGATCAGGGACAAAGTGAGAATGCAAATTGTAACCCCTGAGGCTCACCCACTCGGTATACTTGGTTCTGAAGCCGGAAAGAGGGTAACCACGCTCCTCGCAAGTCGAGAAATCGCCTACTATCCCTCGCAAAAAGTGAAAGAAATTCGACAAACGAGTATCCTAACTGAAGAAGGGAAAGAGATCCCGCACGATGCGATTTTCGCGATTCCCATACATGTAGCCCCCTCAGTGCTGAAGAATTCTAGACTATTGGATGAGTCCGGATGGATTCCGGTAGATTCAGCGACGCTAGCGACGGAGATTCCGAACGTTTATGCGATCGGCGACTGCGCTGACCCCAAGACGCCTAAAGGGGCCATGCTTCCTAGGGCAGGCGTCTTAGCAGAAGAGCAAGGAAAGGTTGTAGCGCAGAATATAATTAACGAAATCCAAGGCGCCGAGAAATCAGCCGCCTTTGACGGTCAAGGAGTTTGCTTCATGGAAGCCGGAGATGGAATAGCCGCACCGCTTCGCGCGAATTTCTATGCGCAGCCTAATCCGGAATGGGAACTCGAGCCCCCGAGTGAGGATGGATTCCGGCAGAAGCAAAATTTCTTGGAGGACCGCATGAAAGCCTGGTTCGACTGAAAACCCATCGTAATCCAGAATAGAGTCTCCCCAATCAGTCCACGCAGGTGTACCCGAAGCATTTGCAGTCGAAAGCCCCAGGCCTAGTCTTCAGTGCACTCTGCATAATCTGGGGTTCAACATGGCTTGGAATAAAGATCGGTCTAGAATTCTTACCTTCATTCCTCTTCGCGGGCCTTCGCTTCGCAACAGCGACCGTTGCATTACTCGTCCTGGCGAAGATACTTCACGCTCGCATGCCCAGAGACCATTCCTCTTGGAATGTGATGCTGTTTCTAGGGGCATTTCAGATCAGCCTACCATACGCGTTGGTATTCTGGGGCGAAGAGTTCATCTCGTCAGGTTTATCCGCTGTCCTGTTTGCCACCCTACCTTTCTTCGTTGCTATCTTCGCCCATATCCTCACCTCGGAGAAATTGACACGAATCAAAACTGCAGGAATTATCCTATCCTTTTTCGGCCTGGTAGCAATTTTCTGGAGAGATATTGCATCATTTCAAAACCTCGCCGGCCACTATTCTGTTCTGGGAAGCATGGCCGTAGTCGGAAGCGCAGCTTCGGGTGGGCTGGCCAATGTGGTTGCTAAGCGACACGCGGAGAGAATTGACCCCGCTGCCAATGTTCTGGTTCAGCATGCAGTTGGAGCCATTGCTCTGCTGTCTCTCGGCCTGGTCAGTGAATCAACGACTTCGCTCAATTTCACGCCCGTAGCAGTCGTGGTCGTCCTTTACTTGGGCGTAGTCGGCTCCGCACTCGGATTCATCGGACTATACTGGCTTCTGAAGAAAACTACCGCCACTAATACTTCCATGATCACTTTTCTGAACCCCATCGTGGCATTGCTGTTGGGTTGGATAGTGCTGCAGGAAGTTCCCGATCCGAATGTTGGCGTAGGCGCAGTACTGATCTTAGCCGGCGTTTACATGACTTTGAAACCGACCGGGCGCCATATCTGAGAAGTTTTCTTTCGTTCTTATCGTTGTGCCAGTTCCATCGCGAGGTCAATGTTTCGAGCTATCTCTTCCATCGGAGGTTCAATACCTCGGTATGTCTCCACAATACCCACTTCAGTCCGGAGTAGAACCATGTAGGTTGGGTAGGCCGCGAATCTGAGGAGTCGCCGGAAATCTTGCAATTTCTCCCTAAACTGGTTATTCTCCGAAACGTGAACCGAACCGAATTGTACTCGGTCGCCGTATTTCTCTTGGATTTGGTTTGCTAGTTTCTCAAAGAGCGGTTTTTGGATTTCACATCCT
>JBAVCK010000125.1:0-2677 GCA_049586635.1 Bathyarchaeia archaeon | reverse complement strand
ACTGGGGCGAGACTAGGAATCGCTACTTGGTGAATCTTATGGAAGAAAACAAAGCGAGAGGAGTGGATTTCGCCCATCCAGATCGAGATGCCTTTAGTGGTAGGATGTATAACATGACGTTGTTAACACTCTACGCCGGAGTTCGTCTTTTGCCTAGAAACGGAATCCGGCTCATTGCCGCGTGCTACGAGGAAGGCTTCGGCGACCAAGATGGGTATCTCTTCACGACGGCTAATGCTATCCCCTTGATTCTGCCAGAGTCGGTGTATAACTCCATTCTTAGCAAGAGGTTGAGAGCACAAGGATCAGCGGTTTGCGAGCTGCGCGCGCAAATCGTCGACCTGCCCGTCGAGCTTCTGGGTGGGGCACAAAATCAACTTCCAAGGGAGATATGGCATCTTATCCCAAGGCAAGCCTTGAGCGTTTCGGACGCATCACAAATCGAATCGGTCGGCTCCAGTACTACAATCGCTTCATGGCCTTGGACATTAGTAGGAGCTATTCAAAATCCCCAGTTTCGCTACCGGTTTGCGGATGTGTCAGCAATGCATCCTCATTGGTTGCCGATCGACAAAGCGGCAGAAGAGCTGAGGAAAAGTTGTGAAGAAAATGGAGAGATAATTCTAACGGATTACGATGAAGTTAGTCCGCACTTTCCGACGGCCGAAATCACTCCAACGAAGTCAATCGGTCCGGGAAGGCGACTGAATGGTTGACGCTTTTTGCTCATGGTCCTAGCACCCGAAATTGAAGAGTCTTTCGTGTGTGTGTGGTCGGCTGGTGCGGGCATCGTAATTTGAACCGGCATTTTTGTGTGTGCGCACCACTTCTCTAGAGACTAAATCGTGCACAATGGAAACAGAATTTTCAGCAACTCTTATCTATGCTCCCTAGCTTCAGCAATCGCCGTGAGCTCTATGGTAACCGAGAAAGTCATGCAATTTCAAGGAAAGAACAAAGATCTAAGTCAACTATCGCAGCAAATTGCCCAAAACCTTCAGAACGAAGGGTACAAAGTGCAAAGCACATCTTCCGTGAGTCCTCCCGGGTTTGTGATTCAGGCACAGAAGGCTGGGATTCTGCGTGATATCATAACTGCTGATAGGTGTTTCACAATTGCAATAACCGGGCAGCCAAACGATTTCACGGTGAAAATTGGGATAGGAAAGTGGGTGCGGAACATAGCGGTTGCAGCCGCTGAGGCGATTCTGCTTTCAGCCCTGTTCCTAGCCGTCGACGTCCCTGAAATGCTTTGGACCGTGCACGTTGAAAACGCAATCGCAAAGAAAATAACCGAAACGATTGGCTAGCGCCCTCGCTAAGACAGCGCTGTCAAGTCCTAGATATGGCCGTAGTCTAACCGCCCTTTGGTTCGGTTAGGATACGAGACAGAACAAGTCCGTAAACAATGGAGTCAGCCAATATCTCCAGCGCGTGGAATGGGATGATTGCCGCTGGCAACAGTGAGTTTCCCAGCAGCGCGATGAGTCCGCCGGGAATGTATAGCATCGCAGCGAGTGCGATGAATTTCGTAGTTCTCCCTCCAACCATTGTCGCTAGCAGAGGTAGGAGCACGAGTGTGTACACGAATCCTCTGAAGAACTCCACCGAAATTATCGTTGTGAAGGAGGGTATCCGAAGTCCGAACGACGGATTGTTGTAGTAGGGCAAGACGAACGGGATTATCAGGACGCCGAAGAAGAAGTAGACTGGAAAGTAGGCAACGGAACCTATAGCTATTCGCAGAATCCACGAGCTACTCGTCCTTGTCGAGAGGTACTCCTTCAACGAGGCCGTGATCCCCGAAATTCCGTAGCCGAGCAGGAGGGCCGCGGCCGTCGCGGTTATCACGGAAGAGATGAGAGCGGAGGCCACTGATTGCACAAGAACTGCGGCGTTGGCATACATATTCGTGAAGAAATACGCCTCGACGTAATTGTTGAGGAACTCAACGACGAGCAGGTCCAGCCAGACCAGTAGGGTCAGTGACCAGGGGGCGAGACGGATCTTGGGGACGAGCCAAGCGAGAAAACCTGTTAGTATCGCCCCGTTGAGGAGGTAATAGACCGACTGTGTTACGGTAATTGGAATATTCTCGATAAGCCTCGTTAAGATTCGGACGGCGAAGATGATTAAGAGGACCACAAGTATTCTTGTCGGCTTAATGCCGCTTGTTTTCTCATGCACAGAAATCCCGGGCTTTGCTTCAGAACCCGCGAACTCTGGCTCTTAAGGAGCGGACACAATTCTCTAATCTGATGATAAGGATCTCCCTGAATTCCGCACACGAGTGAATGGTCTACTCTTCGACTTCTAGCAATAGCGATCGCAACATCGATTCTGAATACACTAGCTTTTCAGGGTGCGCCCCCCTACTGCATCCTGGCAGACCTCTGTTGTCTGAGCGATACATTCTCGCGGTGGATCAAGGGACCACGCGAACAAAGGCAGTTCTCTTTGACCGCAAGGGACGAGTACGAGGGTTTGGTTTCTGCCCGGTTCCGAGAAGTTTCCCTCATCCTGGCTGGGTGGAACAGAACCCAGAAGAAATCTGGTCATCGGTTCTCGTTGCCACAAAGAAAGCGATGCGAAATGCCTCCTGTACGCCGAAACAAATCGCCGCTGTTGGGATTGATGATCAAGGCGAGACTGTTGTCATGTGGAACAAGCGAACCGC
>JBAVCK010000124.1:0-23507 GCA_049586635.1 Bathyarchaeia archaeon | reverse complement strand
GCAATATGCCTGATATCGAAAGAATAGATACTCAAATCGTTGGGAGAGTGGTTAAAGAAGATCCAAGGATTCTTGCATGACGCTTTGGTTTCCGGGCCAGGAGTCGCAGCACAGTGGAATACAATTTCGATGGGTTCGGGGACTTTCTCTCCTTTGATCTCCATCGTAGCCATATCCGAAAAGCCTGTGATGCCTTGCGGATCCGCATAGTAGTCTCTGATGACCGCGCTTGGTTCTTCTATGAAGTCGTTACGATATGACTCACCCGTCCCTCTCTCGGATTGTTCCAGAACCATTGCATCTTGGGAGGTTCTATGTTATCTTGCCACAATAAGGCTATCAGTTCGCCTATGTGGTACAGCTGTTCCGTGAACGATTGAAGCAAGCATTCTTCCACGGTAAGATCAAATGTTTGTCCGGCGGATGTTATTAATTTCACTCGTTTAGCAAGTTCATCACTATCAAGCCTGGCAAAGTACTGTTTGCTCCGTTCTTCCACTTCGTTTAGGTAATCAAGTATCATTTTCATACTCGTGAATTCGGCGGCTTTCCTTCGTGCGTATTCTCTTGACTTGTTGTGTATTACGCCGTTAACCATCCAGTCTTCGTTGTCAATGATATGAACCAAGACAGCCTTCATACTGTACAAGCTGGCTTCCCGGTTCTTCTCCACTTCATACCAAGGTAATTCCGCCAACTTGTTCGCATAATTTTTTCTCACACTAGATGAATATTCATGGAGTTCTTCAATCGTAAACATAGCACACTACACTATCTTTCAATAGTGGTCTCTCTGCGGATAAAGATGATCAGAAGGAGGGCGTGGACGTTATACCCGTGGACGTCTTAGAGAACTCTGCAAGTTCGGCGGCGCAGGGCGCTGCGCTACAGGCCCACTCCTTCGTGACCCCGGGCCCATGATTGCGTAGACGGTTTGCTTGTTCGCGTGGGCAGGAGGTCCGCACAATGTCCAGAATCGTAACGCAAGAATTGGATGGCAATCCCATTAAACTCAAGCCAGGAGACTGTGAGGGAATAAGGCGGTAATTGAGGCAATCTGCGAACCGATCGTGCCTCTGCCATTATCGTCATGCTGCGTGTTGTGTTTCCATTCGGTTTTCTTGGACAAGGATTATAATTCTGGTGGAGGCCACGTTCGCCAGAGGTTTCGCGCCAGGGGACCAATCGGTTTGCTACAGAGCACCCCGATGAAACGATTCTACTTGGCCTCACCTTCGAGGTATGAGGACCAAGTAATCGAGGCTCTTGGTCAACTCGGAACAGCCCAGTTAATCACGGACTATACGGTCAACGGCTTCAAGAAAGTCGACACCGTTGACAAGTGCGAAAAGTACGTGAAGCTCCAGCAGAGAATGAGTTCTGTCCTGTCAACTCTCCGACCCCAAAGAGGGGCGAAGAAAAGCCTTGCGCGTTCGCTGAAGGAAAGCTTTGGCAAACCAATGCAGAGGGAAGTTGCGGTCCCAGATGTCGGCCTAGAGCAGATCGAATCACACATTCTCGAGACCGAAGCTAGGTTAGATGATCGGCTTGCGAAATTGGAGAAACTACGCACCGAGATGAAGGCGCTCAAGGCCCTAGATGAAAATCTCCTGATTCTTCAGAATCACGCCCTGAGAGCGGATGATCTGGGTGATTTTGAGAACATCTTCGTGAAAGCCGGTTTCATCAACAAAGCGCTTTCGCTGAAACTTGACAGGTACGTCGAAGGAACCGATGTGAAGTTTTCGAAGTGGCCTGATAAACGTGAAGAGGATTTTGTAGTGATTCTCGGCCCGAATCGAGACAAGGCTCACATGGAGGAGACGCTGACACGGCTCAACTTTGCGGAATTAACCATACCAAAAGGAATCAAGCCGGATCCAACCCAGGCTATAGAAGAGAATCGGGCGTCCGAGGACAAGCTCCAGCATGATTTCGATGGCCTCGAAAGAGACGTGAGAAGGATTTGTGAAGAATTTCAGAGTAAGGCGGCGGGATTTGAACCCTTAGTGCGTAGGGCCCTTGCGATAGAAGGCGCTAGGTCGGCCTTCGGCCGAACCGAGACGTTGAGCTTGGTGCACGGCTGGGTCCCCGCGGAACAGGAAGAGCCGCTCAGAAGTGTAGTTACGGCATCGACGAATGGAGCGACCATTCTGAAGTTCGATGACCCAGCCCCCGGCGAAAACCCGCCCGTGCGAATTAACAATAGAGGGATTGCAGGGTCTTTTGAACTGTTTACGAAGCTGAGGGGAACACCTCAATACAATGAAATTGATCCCACCCTGATCGTCACCGTTCTCTTCACCGTCATGTACGGAATGATGTTTGGGGACATCGGCCAAGGAGCCCTGCTTTTCGCAATGGGCTTGATCTTCAGCCGCTTGCAACGGAGCTTCTTGGGAATTCCGGCGCGAGCGATGAGAAAGTTAGGGGGAATCCTAGCGACCTGCGGCATATCAGCCATATTCTTCGGAACACTCTACGGCGAGTTCTTCCTATCCGAAACTTTCCACCCCATCTTCGTAAACCCAATCCAAGGCCAAACCACCATGATCATAGTGGCTCTATTGTTCGGGGTCGGACAACTATCCGTTGGACTGGTCCTCAAGATTGTAAACCTGCTTCGGAATAAGGCGATGATTGAAGCGGCGTTTGGGGGAGTGAGGCTTGTTTACTATGCCACTGGCGTTGTGTTGGCTGTGAAATACGCCGCGACGATGTCTTTCACAGTCTTCACGGATAACTTGGGGCTTCTGGTTTTGGCGCTCACATGCCTCCTGGTTGTGTTTCTCTCCCCAACCATTGAAGGCGTATTGAAGCATGAATTCAAGGTGGGTGAAGGGGTAATGAAAGGTGTCTCGGAATTTATTGAGACGTTTCTGTCGTATCTGACAAATTCGATTTCTTACGTGCGATTAGCGGCGTTCGCGATAGCTCATTCGGCTCTCGGCATAGCAGCCGTCATCTTAGGAGCCTCGATGGGCGTACTGCCAGGTTTCATTGTTATGAATCTCCTCGCCATGACTATCGAAGCGCTAGGCGTTTTCATTCAATGCATGAGGTTGACATACTATGAGTTCTTCACGAAGTTTTATTCTGGCACGGGAGCAGCATATCGCCCATTCTCGCTCCCGAGAGTCTTTGGAACCGTTAAATAATGAGGCCTCAAATCCTTGGCTGTGGTTTCATTGAGCCGCGAAAGAAAATCGATGTGGAAGAGGAGGTTGCTTCTGCTTACACCCTTTCTCGCCGCACTGTTCTTGTTCACTTTTTCCGTCACCGGAACGTTCGGACAAGGAACTACAACTAGCCAAGCATCGAACTTCGACACGGTAGGCGCTGGCTTGGCAGTCGGCCTGGCAGGGATTGGTGCTGGTTTGGCTATCTACGGTTCTACCTCATCGGGTCTGGCAGCGATGGTCGAAAGGCCTGAGCTTACAACATGGGTTCTGGTTTTTGCAGGCCTGGGGGAAGGAATCGCTATCTACGGCTTGGTTGTTGCAATTCTTATTCTGGGTAGGCACTAGTTGTGCGATTAGGCAAATCTTAGACGCCGAATAGGCCGGTTGAAATTTCTTCTTCGTTCAGGTTCAGTTGTTTGCCGGTTACGATTGATACTAAGTTCTTTGCTTCAGCCTCGCAGAGAAGAAGGTACGCGATTACGTATTCAGCTTGAAGTGGGTGTGTCATCAAGGCTGCCGAAGCGTCGCCGTATAGGTACTTGAAGAAAACCCGTTCGAGAAGCAATGAGGAACCGGCCTTGAGCAAGCTCGCAGCTTCGGAGGCGAGCTTAGAGTACCCTCCCCTGAGAAGGGTCGGGGCCTCCTCAATCCGGTTTTGTATCAAGGATTGCAGCGTGGTCTTCGGAACAGCATAGGAAATCGGGATGGTGGCGTCCTCTATCAGTCTTGGAGAAACGCCTCTCGTCTTCAACGAGAACAATGTGAGTAAGTTCCTAAGGTCTATCTCTTCCCCTATCAAATTCCTTGTTCCATGAATTTTGCCCACCAACTCCCAGATTCTGCTGAAGTAAATCTTATCGAGCGCTGCCTCTAGGATCAGAGTCGTTCCACTCTCCTTATACGGCTGAAGTTTCTCGAGAATTGAATGATACTGCGTGTCGCGGAGGAGTGAGCCGACCTCATCCACGTCTTTCGCTTTCAGGAGCGCAGGAAAGTTCACGAGTGTATGCTCCCTTTCTAAAGGAATCAAGTTCGATTCCTCCGCGGTTTGGCCGCCGTGTTTCGCTCGAATTACGCGTTTTATGTTTTCAACTTCGAATCTCGCACAATACCTGGTTAGGATATCTTGCATCTTTCCTTGGGCTGAGCGGCGTACGAAAAAGAACCGCTCTACTAGTTTCCTCAAGATCACGTTCTCTAGGGTCGCAGCGTCCTGTTCATGTGTGGGCAACTGGCCGAGCTCAATAGCGTAGTCCGTTTTGAGCAGGCTGTCCGATACGTCTCGGAGGTTTTTTGCCCTGGCTAGATTTTGCACGTCTCGTTGGGTTATGAGATGGGTTCGTAGGCCGTGTGTTCTGGTAACGAGGTAAACGCTGGCTCCTCGTCCCATCTATTTTGTTCCTCTGATTATTGCTTTCACACGTTTGGCTCTAAAGAATTCTTCAAGCGTTTCTTCCTCAAGCCTACCCTCTATGTATCGAAGTGTTTCCATCAGTCCAGGCAAAATCACTCTTTCCAAGGCGTTGACCTTGCGGTTAGTCAACATGAGTTCTTGGGCGATGCTTTCGATCCTTGCCTCGGCTTCCGCTATGGTCAGTAATTTTCCCAGAGATTCAGTCATTTGTTGCGCGGCCGCGTACGCAGAGGGGTCGATTACTGAGTTAATTGTCGACTCCTTTCCCCGCACGATTTCGGGCACCAAGACTCCCATAACGCTGCGCAGTCTCACTTTGGCTTCTAAAGCGGTGACTGTGGATGCTTGCGATTGAAGCCGTGAATAGCCAAGGGTCATGTAGGCGGTTCTCAACGTCGAATAGGTTTCCATGAGGCGTTGTTCGAACTCATGTCTGGCGTTGATCTTGGCGAGGAGCCGGTTCGTTTCTGCCGCCAAGTTGTCCCGCTTCATCTCGAGAAGTTCTTTGCCACGTTTGGTGAACTCGAGTTGTTCCCGCAGCCTGAGGAGAACCCCTCTTGTGACAGCGACCCTTCCAACGCTCATTGAGACTTAGGCGCCTGTTTTTCGTTTGCCACGTGCTTGGGGTGATACTTCTGAATGTATTCCTCGTGGATACGCGTCAAGGCATCTTCTGGCAATATTCCTAGAAGGGCCCATGCTATGCCAAGGGTCTGCTCAATTGTCCTATTCTCGAACTCGCCCTGCTTTACCAACCGTGTCTCGAACTCGTCGGCGAACTCTAGGTAAAGCCGCTCTTCTTCACTCAACCCTACGTTCCCAACAATCCTAGCTAGGTCGCGAGCCTGCCTGCCCCTTGCGTACGCGCCGTACAGCTGGTCGGCCACATCCCCGTGATCTTCTCTCGTCTTACCCTTTCCTATTCCTTTCCTCATCAATCTGCTTAGGCATGGCAGCACGTTTATCGGCGGATAGATTCCCTTCATGAACATTTCACGGTCCAGGAAGATTTGGCCTTCCGTTATGTACCCCGTCAAGTCAGGGATCGGGTGTTGGATATCTCCCCCGGGCATCGTCAATATCGGCATCTGAGTTAGGGAACCGCGTGAACCTTCGATGACTCCGGCCCTTTCGTATATCGAGGCCAAGTCACTGTACAGATATCCAGGGTAGCCCTTTCTGCTTGGGACTTCCTCCCTGGCGGCGCTCAACTCCCTCAAGACCTCAGCGTAGTTCGTCATATCGCTCAGAATTACCAGAACGTGCATCCCAAGATCGTAAGCCATGTACTCGGCGACAGTCAATGCAATTCGGGGAGTGAATAGCCTCTCGATTGCTGGGTCGTCCGCCAGGTTTAGTATGATCACAGATCGTTCGAGCGCCCCAGACTTTCTGAATTCATCTATGAAATACTCTGCCTCGTCGTGACGCAGCCCCATCGCAGAGAACACCAGCGCAAACTCTTCCTTTTCTCCGAGGACAGTTGCTTGGCGTGCGACTTGCGCAATCAGCTTGTTGTGGGGTAGGCCGCTTTCAGAGAATATTGGAAGCTTCTGGCCTCTCACCACGGAAAGCATTCCATCTATCGCGGAGATGCCGGTTTGAATGAAATTGTTAGGGTACACTCGAGCTTTGGGATTTATTGGAGCCCCGTTGATGTCACGCGACTCGTCAGAGACGATTGCAGGCAAACGGTCCACCGGCTCAAAGACCCCGTTGAATACCCTCCCAAGAAGTTCGTTGGACAAAGGAATCCTGAAGGCCGATCCAGAGAAGCTTAGAATAGAATTGGATTGAAGCCCCATCTCCCCTCCGAAGACCTGTATGACCGCCTTACCCCTGCCAACCTCAAGAACCCTGCCCATTCTGTCAATCCCGTCTGGAGCTCGAACCTTGACCAGCTCATCGTAGCCGACGTTCTCCACATTGTCAACCATTATCAGGGACCCTTTGATTTCGCTGAGGCCCCTGTGGATTAGTCCATAGGTCTTTCCAAGCATATTCCCACAAACTCCTAGGTTTCCAAGTCGTATTCCCGTGCAATCTTGCCGAGTGCTTCTTGGACTTCAGCTGTGAGTTTTACGATTCCTTCTATACCGCTCTTTTCTTCTTTGGCTCTCTCCATCCTCTTGATGTATGGTAGTTCCTTGATTTTCTCGGCCGGAACGCCTTTCCGTACGAGGACGCTGGCTCTTTCGTAGAAGTCTATGAGCATCTGAAGCATGGCCACCTGCTTCTCCATGTCGCAGAAAGCGTCCACCTCGTGATATGCGAATTGTCGGAGAAAGGCTTCTTTTATCAACTCGGCTGAGAGAAGCATTAATCTCTGATCGTCAGGCAGGGAACGTTCTCCCATTATCCTTGCTATGGATTCGATTTCCGAGGACTCGCTGAGTATTTTCAGGGCTTTGCTCCGTAATTCTTCGAAATTCCCGCCGAGCCTCCTTTTCCAGTAGGACGCGATCTTTTCTGAGTAGTTACTGAAGCTCTCAGCCCAAGCACCTGAGAGCCTATCTACGTACAGGCTGTAACTCTTCAACCAGTGTATGGCTGGAAAGTGCCTGCTGTAGGCAAGGTCTCGGTCTAGAGCCCAGAACACTCCTGTGAATCTTAGAGTGTGAATGGTGACAGGCTCATTGAAGTCTCCACCCGGCGGCGAAACGGCTCCGATGATTGATACTGAACCGATCCTTTTCGGTTCGCCCAGCGCCACTACCTTCCCCGCCCTTTCGTAGAACTCTGCTATTCTATCCGGGAGATATGCCGGATACCCGCCTTCTGCGGGCATTTCTTCCAATCGGCCCGAAATCTCACGCAGGGCTTCAGCCCACCTAGAAGTCGAATCGGCCATTATTGCGACGTCGTACCCTTGGTCACGGTAGTACTCAGCAATGGTTACGCCCAGGTATATGCTGGCTTCTCTAGCAGCGACGGGCATGTTACTTGTGTTAGCGATGAGTATCGTTCTCTCCATGAGGGGTCGGCCGGTCCTCGGGTCGGTAAGTTCCGGAAAGTCAGTCAGCACTTCACATATCTCATTCCCTCTTTCCCCGCATCCGATGTACACGATAACCTTGGAATCACTCCATTTAGCGAGCGAATGCAACATCACGGTCTTTCCTGTCCCAAATCCACCTGGGATGCTGGCTGTTCCACCCTTGGGAAGCGGGAAGAACGTGTCTATCACCCTCTGCCCGGTCACCAGTGGTTCCTCTAGGGGAATTCGTTCGCCAGGCCTGAATGGTCTTGGAATCCTGATCGGCCACTCCTGCATCAATCTAAGGTCGACCTGGCCTCCATCTGCAGTTTCGAGTCGCCCAACCGGTTCATCTACCGTATAGTCACCCTCATCTAGTGAGAGGACCTTGCCACCACTGCCCGGCGGAAGCATTATTCTATGAACGACCGCAGGGGTTTCCTGAACTAGACCAAGCACAGTTCCCCCACCGACCTTGTCGCCCTTTTTCACTTCAGGTTTGAAATGCCACTTCTTTTCCCTGGAAAGTGTGTTTATCCGAACACCCCTTTCGATGAAAGGCCCCTTCAACTTCCTGATTGTTTCCAGCGGCCTTCCTATCCCATCGAGTATACTGTCGAGAAGCCCCGGGCCAAGCTCCGCTACGAGCCGCTTACCAGTTCCATTCACGATCTCTCCAGGACGAAGTCCGGTCGTTACTTCGTAGACTTGAACTGTGAACTCTCCAACGCCAACTCCTATGACCTCTCCGGCTAAGTGCTCGTTTCCAACTTCGACTATCTCGCCCATCTCGATATCGGCGATTCCCGCTGCGACGATGACTGCGCCGCTGATCCACCTAATCTGGCCTTGCCGACTCGATTTACTCACCTGCTTTGTCGCCTCCGGAGAGTATCCTACGAATCGTTCCTTCAAGTTTCCGCGACGCGGCCGACAGCCGCGCTTCCAGAATGTTGTTGAAAGACTGAACTCTGTCTTCGGTGGAGACTATCACTCCGCCTAAGGTTCTTGTCTGCAGCGTTCCCATTTGAAGAATGACTCTCTCGCCTTTGTTCTTGCCAGCTTTTTCCGCGAGGGTTCCTAGAAGGTTACTGACCACTTCCTTGTCTCGCGCGTTTGTTTCGACAATGAATTTGTTTCCATTCATCGCGCTGATTCCCGCAAGTATTAGGTTGCTAAGAAGCTCTTGGTACTCTCGTCCGCCCTTCTCGGCCATTTCCCCGATTCGCTTCTCGGCCTCTTCGAACACCCGATTGGCCCATTCCGATTGTACTCGAAGAAGCTTCCCCCTTACGTCCATCCTTGTGACGGCTAGCTCAGCCTTCTCTCGAGCATCTAGTTCCCTCTGGAGAACTCTGGCTCGTTCCTCTCTAAGGCTCGCAGCTTTCGTATTTGCTTCAGCCACTATTCTCTGAGCTTCCTGTCTGGCGGTTTCAAGAATCCTTGAAACTTCCTCCTCGGCCTTCCTCTCGATCTCAGTCTGCAGCGCTTGAATGCTCAAAGTTTCCCTCTCAATGTCTCTTCGATTAGGCGCGCGATGGCCTTCTCATAGTTCTCGTGAGCGACCTTTTCCAGCGCTGAGGCATTTCGCTTGTACTGTTCTTCTATCCCTACCTTCTTCCGGCCAATCTCATCGTTTCTCGCTCGCCTGAGTTTTTCCCAACTGGGATCAGATTCAATTGCTCTCACAGTTGATTCTGCTTGCTCGTGGGCTTGTTTCACTATGGCCTGCGCGTCCTCCTTGGCCTTTCTGACCTTCTCCTCAGAAACCCTCTCTCTGCCAATAAGTTCCTGAAGTTCCTTAATGTCCGCCGACATGTGTTAGATTCAACCCTCGAACTTCAATTCCGCTCCAACCGACTGTGTGACGAGAGAACGGAGTTCCCGGAGTCTATCCCCTCTCGGTCCACTAAAATCGGGAACCACCGCTATCACGGGTCGTTGTCTCTCTCTTGCTAGGATTGCCTCCCTTTGCGTTTTTAGAGCGGTGGATAAATTCTCAGTAAGGATTATGACTGAATATTTGCCCTCGGCAACGATTTTCTCGAGGACTTTAGCTGCTTCTTGGGGATCCCGGACCGGAAATGGAGTAACCCCAGCCATCCTGAATCCGAGTGCAAGATACTTGTCAGCGATTATTGCGATGCGATCGCCATCTTGACCCATCTTCAGTACTCTCCGCTTGTCAGGGCCTGTGCGACCCGTCACTCTGGCTACGTAAGGTTACCGACCTGAAACCCCGTGTGAAAGAACGGAAGCCCAATACGCCAGAATAGCAATCCATGCTAGGACGAGCAATATGGCTAGGATCCCAGCATTGAAAGACGCGAGGTAAGGTACCGCGGCCGAGTACACCAAGTAAACCACTGTGCTCGTAATGATTAATCCCAGAATCCACAGAAGCACTGCAGCAACCCGCGAGATGTATCCCACTAGGAAAGCCCTCCGAACAAGCTCCTAAACCCAATAATTAGACAAGGCTGCTCACTAAATAACGTCAATGCCCCTCCCAGCCTATCCTTCCCAAGTACCCTTTTCGGAGCGTGTCACGTAGTTCGTCGAGTGAGTAGCAGGCTGATGAATAGAGAGAGTAGGACTATGACCCCGAACATTATCGCAATTGTCTTCCCCATGGAGAAGACTGACAGAAGCAAGAGCCCTACGATTACTAGAAAGACGAGGTTGAGCTTGATCCCTCCAGCCCTTCTTTGCTTGACGACCAATGCAACTAAACTCACAAGCGCAAACAGAACGAAGAGGTCTACGAGGAAACTCAGCAAACTCACTTATGGCACATCCACAGACTGTGAAAATTAGTGTGCAGGAGCCCTACGTGTAAGTTTCGGTCGATCTAATCACTAGGCTAAGCTCACCAGGGCCTGATGTCAATTAAGCCTAGTAGACGTGGGCATACCATATGACTTGAACGTAGATGTCGCCGAAGAAATGTAGTGAAGGCGTCCATTGATCAACCTGAAACGCTGACGGCGTCACGAATAATCCAGAGACTACAACATGAGAACCGCTCAAGACCTCCGGTAGATCCGCTATAGGTGATAAGATCAGCCGGTAGTTGCGACCGTTGACTACAATGTATAAAATCTGCGTTTCAGGATTTGTGCAAGGATTGGTCAACAGGCTACATGACGGGGCCAACGTCAACACCTTAAGCGTCCCTATGACCGTCACGTTCTCGCCAATCGGTTGGATTCCGATTGAGGCTGAGGATAATGCGTGGTCGATGGGTTTCGAATTCTTTGACCCCACGTAATTGTACGTGTAAACGCTAGCCACAATGAGGAAAGCGACTGCAACTAGTACTATGATGGACCTCGCAGGCGCCATGCTCTTCAAAGCGACACACCATTTATTCTCGGCGACTCTTTCGAACGCTAAAGGTACTCTTGACTAAACTCATCAAATCCCAAAATGCCGCCGCAACCGAATTGATTTCAACTAGCTGGCCTATCTCTCAATAGCTCGACGTTATCGCACCGGCGTAGGCCTTTACGGTGTTCATTAGACTGTGGGCTTATTATACAACGGTCCAGAGGGTGCGATGGCTCATGGAAGTGAAAGCCTGTTGACGAAGAAGTTCAAACGCATTGATACTAAACTCATTCACGCTGGCGAACCCGAACCGCGCATCATGGGTGCTGTTAGTATGCCGATTTTCCAGTCGGCCATGTTCGAGTATGCCGGTGAAACAAGTTACCACGACCTCAAGTACATCCGGCTGAACAACACGCCAAACCATACTGCCCTCCATGAGAAACTGAGAGCGCTGGAGAACGCTGAAGCCTCGTTAGTAACCGCGAGCGGTATGGCGGCCATCTCCACGACCTTACTATCCGTTCTCTCCACAGGCGACCATTTGCTTGCCCAAGACTGCCTCTACGGAGGAACCCATGATTTCGTCACGAAAGACCTTCGCACTTTTGGGATATCCTACGATTTCATTGACGCAGACGACCCAGAGTCCTGGGAGAAGAAACTGAAGCCGAACACGAAGGCGGTGTATGTCGAAACAATAACGAACCCCACTATGCAGGTTGCCGACCACAAAGCAATTGTTGAATTCGCAAAGTCCCATTCGCTGGTAACGCTCATCGATAACACCTTCGCGAGTCCAATCAACTTCCGGCCATCGGAGTGGGGCTTCGACCTATCACTCCACAGCTGCACAAAGTACCTGAACGGCCATTCAGATATTGTCGCGGGTGCCGTCATAGGCCGCGCAGAGTTGGTGGACAGAGTTAAGCATAAGCTTGACCATTTAGGCGGATCACTCGACCCACACGCCTGCTTTCTACTCCACAGAGGAATCAAGACACTGGGAGTCAGGGTCAGGTATCAAAACGAAAGCGCACTCAAAATTGCAAAATTCCTACAAGGCCACTCAGCCATTCAGAAAGTCAACTACCCAGGCCTCGACACCCACCCGCAGCACGCAAGGGCACGCGAACTGTTTGATGGTTTCGGGGGCATGCTAAGCTTCGAACTCAAAGGAGGAGCTGCCGCAGCGCAGCAATTCATGAAGCGCACGACACTGCTAATAATAGCTCCCAGCCTCGGTGGCGTGGAAACATTACTCACCTTACCATCAAAGACATCGCACTCCGGAATGTCGCCAGAAGACCGAAACGCGCTTGGAATCTCCGACGGGCTCATCCGCATGTCGGTCGGGATAGAGGCAACAGAAGACATAATCGAAGATTTCCAACAGGCCTTAGGCTCATCAGCTCATTGATCAACAACCCGCATCTCGTCTGAAGAACCAATGCATGGCGCTTAAGCGCGGTATGGGAAGTGATGTTTAGTCTGATTGCTGAGTAATGTGTAAATATGGATTCAACTACGGGCCGTAGTTCGAATCCTAAGGATATGGTTCCATCTTGAAACCCAAACCAATTATCTCGCAAAAGATTGCCGTCGTCCTAATCATCTCGGTTGTGGTCCTGGCATCGCTTTCGGCGTATTCGAGCTTTGTTGTCTTGTCGGAAGCCTCCCAAATCTCACAACTGAAAAGTCTTAGCTCCGATTTGCAAGCCAGGAACAGCCAATTGGAAAACGCCCTGTCGTCTCAGGTTCCGCTTGCCGGAAACGCTTCTTTCGGCCTCAGTCCGGTTACGATATATGACAGCTCAAATCGCAGCGTGGTAACGGTTCAGAGCACCCAGGTCTCCGTTGTTGAAACCATTTTTGGGCCACAGACCACAACATCGAGCGTGCTTGGGTCCGGTTTCGTGGTGGACTATTCGAACGCATATTACATAGTGACTAACTTTCACGTGATCGATAGCACCGTCAACACTACCGTAACATTCTGGGACGGTGACTCCTACCCAGCGAAAGTAATAGGCTCCGATCCCCTCAGCGACATAGCTGTAATTGTAACACATGCGTCGGAGAACGACCTCCACCCCCTCGAATTCGCATCATCATCTTACCTTAGGGTCGGACAGATAGTGATGGCAATCGGTAGCCCCTTCGGCCTTACAGGTTCCATCACATATGGAATAGTAAGCCAGTTGGGGCGAAGCATTCAGTATCAATCTGCCACACAGGCAATCTCAGTGTCTGACGTTATCCAGTTTAGTGCCCCCATAAACCCAGGAAATTCTGGAGGACCACTCTTAGACGCTGCTGGAAGGGTGGTAGGAATCACAACCGCCACAGCAAGTGGCTCCCAAGGTGTCGGTTTCGCGATTCCATCCGACACCATACTTCAGGAGGCCCCCTCTATCATAACTAGCGGGGGGTACCATAACCATCCGGCGATGGGAATTGAAGCTGTCGACGTGAATTATGAACTCTCGCAAGCGGCGGGCGCAAACGTGACCTACGGCGTATTAATAGAAAAGACCGTTTCAGGAGGGCCGGCAGACCGAGCAGGCCTGAAAGGCGGGCAGCAAATTGTCACAATCAGCGGCCAACAGTACCTTATCGGCGGAGACATCATAGTGTCCGTGGACGGAAGCAGGATAGTGAATTATGATGCGCTCTCAACATATTTGGAGAGATACGTCCTCCCGGGACAGACAATTCGGGTGGGCATAATCAGGTCAGGAAGTTACCAAGAAGTACAGGTCACAGTTGGCGCTGCGACCGGCCCATAGATGAGGAAAAGCTCTCTCAACAATTGTTCTCAGACTCCTACATCCTGTTAGTTATTGGGCAAGCTGAACTGCGAAGTACGTTAGGAGGTGAGGCGAAAGCGCAAGCTCTATTGTGTGGATAAACGATTCATCCGATAGTATCACTGAAGAGATGAAGCTGCAGCTTGAGTAGGAAGAAAGGCGTGTCGACTGCTGCTTACGTGTTGACCGCCGTGGGAATAGTGGGAATCATCATTTCTCTTGTTACAGAACAGTCCGACTACGATCCAGTTGCGTTTGGAATCGCCACCGTTTCAATCTTGATAGCGATTGCCGGCATTGCTCTCGCGTTCAGAATGCCTAATGACAAAGAAGGAAATAGACCGACGGCCTCTTAGATGGATTCTAACCTACGTGCCTTATTCCACAGCCTGGCTTTACTTGCTTCCTAACCGTTACGCTGACTTCATCGACCATTGTCAGTTATTCCCCTCTACCTTGAGTATTGGCAGTTGTGAAGAGTTTTTCTTTGAGAGGATTGGTTTGGCGTAGCCTCGTGTCTAGACCGTGCAGTATCGGTGGGTTGTCCTTTCAGTTACGACAGTCGGCATCTTCATGGCCGGCCTTGACACGCGCATCGTTCTGATAGGCCTTCCCACAATAGCCGAATCGCTTCGAACTGATCTTGAAACATTGCTATGGGTGACTCAGGGCTACCAGATTGCAATAACGATTGGGCTGCTCTTCCTCGGTCGATTCACCGACATCTTCGGGCGGGTGAAGGTCTACAATCTGGGTTTTGCAATTTTTACTGTCGGTTCTGGGCTTTGCGTTTTTGCGCAAACGGGAGAACAACTGATAATTTTCCGGACCATTCAAGGCGCAGGGGCAGCCATGTTGATCGCTAACAGCGCAGCCCTAATTACCGACGCGACGCCGGCGGCGGAGCTTGGCTTTGCTCTTGGGGTTAACCAGATTGCGTTTACGCTCGGCGCGGTTCTTGGGTTAACTGTAGGTGGCGTGTTGATCGATACAGTAGGATGGAGAACCATATTCACACTGAACGTTCCCATCGGGATCTTTGGTACTCTCTGGGCTCACCTTCGTCTAAAGGAAATTGCCCAAACCGAAAGACTTGCTAACTTTGATTATGCGGGCCTCTGCTTGTTCACGACTTCTCTGACATCACTTCTGTTGGTGATCACATTCCAGACTATGGCTGCAATCGATAACATCGGAGCCGCAATACTCTATCTCATCAGCATAGTGACCTTTGCGCTTTTTCTCTATCTCGAACCGCGCACGGCTGAGCCGATTCTGGATATGCGGCTCTTCAAAATTCGACTCTTCTCAGCGGGCAACGTTAGTCAATTCTTGTATTCTCTCGGTTTTGGTTCCCTAAGTCTCATCATAATTCTATACTTCCAACTCATTCGAGGGTATACCGCGCTCACTGCTGGACTGCTCTTTCTACCATTAGATGTCGCCTTCGTGAGCATTGGCCCAATAAGTGGCAAACTTTCGGACAGGTATGGAACACGGGGGTTGGCCACTCTAGGAATGGCTGTGGGAACAGTTGGTTACGTTGCACTTGCATTTCTTGTAAGTGCTACGACTCCGATAATACAGATAGAGATCGTTCTCATCTTGGTCGGCCTAGGGTTGGGGCTTTTCTCATCTCCAAACATCAGCGCAGTAATGGGCTCTGTTCCCCCTCAACGCCGTGGCGTTGCCTCAGGAATCAGAGCAACCGTCTTCAACACGGGTAGTGTGTTAAGCATCGGCCTTGTAGCATACATAATCACGACGGCCATCCCATACCAAGTTGTATCCGGCATAATCGTTGGTGGCTACACGACCCTCATGCCTGGAGAGGCGTTAGGCTTTGTGACTGGCATCGGCCGCGCATTCCTTGTTGCCGCCGTGATCACCTTGATAGGAATGTTTGCATCGAGCCTGCGCGGACCTGAAACGAAGACACATACAGACCTTACCGCAAAATGAGATTAAAGCACTCAAGCGAAACTTGCTTAGTTCTCACTGATATCGGCGATTTTAGGGCCTAGAATGGCAACGATGTCTCTAGTCTTAACCTCCAGTAGCTTGTCAACATCTCCCCCACCAACGATTGCCGTTTCGTTCTTGAGAACCTGCGGGTCGAGCAGGATGCGATGAATGTCGCTGAAGGGACACACCCCTCCAGCAGGATAGCCCGAGTGTTTCAGCACTTCCTCGGGGCTCGCGAGCCGGACGTCACTCACAGCGAGGATAGTCTTGAGTTTCTTGTGGCTAACCTTGCTTCTCGCTGGCACAATTGCGAGCAACGAATCGCCGGCTGAGTCAACCATCACGATAGACTTGACTATCTTCTCAACCTCAACCTTTCTCGCGGCCTGTTCAACCGTCTTCACGGGCTCGTTCAACTCGATGAAGCGGTGCCAAACCTTCTTGGAGCCGAGCAGTAGCCTAAGTTTCTCAGCGTAATTCGACGATGGCAACATCTCAATAGAGGGCATTAATAGGTCCAGCTTCCCGAATCTCGCCGATTTAAGTAAACGTATTGGCCGAGCAAACCGCGAAACTCGAAAACCTGTATTAAGAGCATGATGAAACTTCATTCTTGAAGGTCCGGTAAATGCCGCAACGCAGAGGTCTTACAGCTGCTGACATTATGACTGAGAATGTTGTGACCAGTGGACCACACGACGGCCTCTGGAGAATCGCGACTCAGATGCAACGCCACAATATTGGATCGGTTGTAATAACGGAAAAGGGAAAAATACTCGGCATATTGACGGAGAGGGATTTTGTCCGAATAGTTGAACAAGTAGGGGCTTTGCTTGAGAAAAATCTAGCTATACATCATATGACCAAGCCCGTTCTTACCGTGCAGTCTGACACCCCGTTGGTGGAAATCATCAAGCTCATGCGTGAGAAGCATATTAGGCATCTGATTGTGTTAGACAAGAATGGTGACGTGGCAGGCATAATAAGTTCCCGGGACCTGTTGAAGGTTACAACTGACATTATGTCGGTCTAACGAAACGCGAACGACTTGCCCTTCTTCGATTCTGGATCGAAGTGACGTTACGGGGACGTGAATTCGGCTACGGTTGGTCTTACTAGGTTGACCAATGCTCGAGTGCTAATCTTCACGCTCTTCGTATGCGAGCCAGGGTTAAAGTATACATATTCCTGGCTCAAGAGGGCTTCATCAAAGAGTGTTTCGAGGTTGATGATATTCCCGAGCGGGTAGACGCAGCCTACTGAACACCGTGTAATCTCTTCAGCCTCTTCCTTTGGAGCCAAAGAGATAGGCGCCGACTTGGTAATTGTGCCTAACCGGTGGAAGTCAATTTTCTTGTTTCCCGGGAGAACGGCGAGCACGAAGGTGCCGTCGCTTTTTTTCGCTACCATTGACTTTGCGATATGCGCTTCATCGGTCTTGAGGAATTTCGCCATCTGTGGGCAAGTGTAGACAGGGTTGTGTTCGAAGACCTCAAATTCGATTCCTTGTGCCTTGAGCGAGGACAGAATTTTCTCTTCGATTTCAGTCATGTGGGTCTATTTCACGATCCACCTTGATTGTTCGTGCATGAATTGTTGTACGTAATACGGGCCTAATCCGCTTTTGCCGGTGGAGCCACTTCCTTTCCATCCTCCGAAGGAGTTGACTCCAGGCCATGCGCCGGTTGTCGCGCCTGCGCGCCTGTTCGCGTAGGTTACACCGGCCTGTATCTGGTCGAAGAAGGTTTGCATTTCCTTCTTGTCTTTCGTGTAGATCCCGGCGCAGAGTCCGAATTCGGTCTCGTTCGCGAGTCTGAGGGCTTCGTCAAATGATTCTACGCCTGCGACTACAACAAACGGTACGAACAGTTCTTCCTTAAACAGCCGGTGAGTTGGCGGCAAACCGTCTACTATTGCTGGTTCGACGAAGTAGCCGTTGTCGTACCCGCCACCCTGCAGTGTGCTACCTCCAGTGATGAACCTGGCGCCGTCCCGCCTTGCATCTTCTGCCGCTCGCTGGTATGTTTCAACGGCGGCTTTGGTGATGATTGGGCCCAAGAATGTCTCTTTGCGCGTGGGGTCGCCTACCTTCACGAATTTCTGAGTGTAATCTTTCAGAGATTCTAAGAACCTGTCCTTGACACGTCGGTCGACGTACACGCGTGAGCATGCGCTGCACTTCTGTCCTCCAAACCCGAAGGCTGCTCGCATGACCCCTTCCGCAGCCTGGTCAAGGTCTGCGTTAGCGGTGATTATTGCTGGGTTCTTGCCTCCCATCTCCGTAATGACGGGTTTGGGGTAATCTTTTGCGAAGTGGTGGTACACCTGCATCCCCACATCCTTCGAGCCCGTGAAAACGAGCCCATCGACCCCTGGGTTTTCTTGGAGTTCGGCGCCCACCGTTCCGCCCGGTCCAGTGACCAAGTTGTATACGCCGCGTGGGATTCCAGCGTCAATGAAGGCTTTGCAGAGCTCGTAGCCTAGCAATGGTGAATCGCTTGACGGTTTGAAGACGGCTGTGTTTCCCGCGGCGAGGACGCCTGCGGACATGCCGGTGGTCAATGCGAGGGGAAAGTTCCAGGGGCCAATAACTGCCCAGACTCCGTACGGCCGGAGCATGCTTTCTGTCTCCTGTCCTGGCCCTGGTGGTTCAAGTGGCCGCAAGAAACCTTTGTTGAGTTCCATCTGCTCGCAGTAGTAACGGACCAGCTCCGCGGCTTCGTTAACTTCTGCTAGGGATTCGGAGCGGTTCTTACCGACTTCGAAGGCCATCCAAGCCGAAAGTTCATATCGCCTTTCAATTATCAGGTCGGCGGCCTTGCGTAGTATTGCGATGCGATCCTTGTATGGTGTCGCGGCCCATTTTGGATACGCCTGCCTAGCTGCTGCAATTGCAGATTTTACGTCGTCCGTAGTGCCCTTCGGAAAGTAGCTTACGATAATGCGCGTGTCGACAGGGCAAACGTGAACCATTTCCTCTCCGGTTGCGGCCCGTTCCTCTCCATCGATGAATATTGGGTAGTGGTTTCCAAGCTTGGCTTTTACTTGTTCAACTGCCTTGTCGTACGCTTTGTCGTCTTCAGGTGTCACCTTAAGCGTTGCGTAGGTGATTCGGGGTATTTTTGCCGTCGACTTGCTTTTTGTTTTTCTCTTCGCTCTCCTAGCTACCATTCATCATTCCCTCATGATCAATTTAGTCCCGATTACTTGAATTTACCGAGAGCTTCTGCATGCCCGTGATATGGGACGGCTTGTGCTTACTTGTTCTGCGCATCATAGCTGATCACGAAGCAAGCACGCCCAGGTAAAGCCTTCCAAGTTCCTTGTGTTCGAGGAGTTCCCGAGCAGTTCCTTCAAAAGCATTTTTGCCGCCAACCAGCAGATAAGCAACGTCACCTATCTCCAAGGCGCGTTTTGCGTTCTGCTCTGCAAGGAGTACGGTCAAGCCGACCTCTTTTGCAAGCGACGAAATGAGGTTAAGGACCTGTGTTGCAATTTTCGGCGCCAAATTTGCGGTCGGTTCATCGAACATCATTACGTTTGGTTCCCTTATGAGTGCTAGGGCCATTGCAAGCATCTGCCGTTCTCCCCCACTAAGGCTGAATGCTTTGGTGCTCGTGTAAGCTGAAAGTTGTGGAAAGAGTTGGAAGATCCTCTTTAGTCTCCTCCGGTACTCGTCTTGGTTGATTTTGTACCCTGCAAGTCTCAGGTTCTCCGTTATGGTGAGGTTCGTGAATACATTGTCCGTCTGGGGGAGGAAAGCGATTCCGCTCCTGGCTATTTTATGAGAAGCCCAGCCTGTGATCTCCTGCTCGTTGTGCTTTATCGTTCCCTGATATAGCGTCGTAAGGCCCGCGATCGTTTTCAGGAGTGTGCTCTTCCCAGAACCATTCGGGCCGACGATAACGGTGACCTCGCTGGGTTTGGCGTTCAGTGTGACGCCGTTGAGAATTTGAAGTTTCCCGTAGCCAGCGAAGACATCTTTGACATTCAGCAATTTTCACGCGCCCAGGTATGCTTCTATCACTTTCGGATCGTTGATCACTTGTTCGGGCGGGCCGGCTGCAAGAAGCCTACCGGATGCCATCGCGTTCACGTAATCGACGTATTTGAGAGCGATGTCGAGCCTGTGCTCTACGATGAAGAAGGTTATTCCATATTGCTCTCTCAGCCGAATGATTCTTGCGAATATTTCGTGAGCTAGGGTTGGATTAACTCCTGACACGGGTTCGTCAAGCAAGTATAGGTTGGCATCACTCATTAGGGCTCTCCCAATTTCAACTAGCTTCATTTGTCCACCGCTCAGGAGCGACGCCGGTGTGTTCAAATGTTCGGACAAGCCGAGCAATTCGAGTATTTTCGACGCCTTCTCAATAGCGTCTGCCTCATGTTTTGCCCAAAGCCGTTTGACGAGCGATTTGGCGAACGATTCTCCGGGGTGACTCTTCTCAGCGACGAGTAAGTTCTCGAGCACGGTGAGCTTGCCGAACATCGATGGTATTTGGAAGGTCCTCGCGATACCCGCTCCATAGACCTGCTGGGGTGACCATCCCGTTATTTCGGTTGAGCCATAGTAGATCTGCCCTTCGTCGGGTTTCTGGAAGCCCGTAATAACATTGATCAACGTAGTCTTTCCTGAGCCGTTTGGCCCGATGAGGATGCTCACGGTCTTCGGTTCCACGTTGAGTGTAACCCCATCTAGGGCGTGAAGATTACCGAAAGACCTCTTTACGCTCTTGACCTGCAGCAGGCTGCCCATTCTCATCTCACTTCGTTGGCTGGACGGGTGAAGGCTCCTTTTGCCATGTTCGGACTATGCCCTCTGGCCTATAGATGAGAATGAGGATCGTTATGAGGCCAAGTAGGAGATAGTTCAGCCAGACTATGTCGAATGGGAGAATTCCAGCGAAGGCGTACTTGTAGTAGAGTATTAGTTTATCCAGAGTGACGAAAACGAAAGTTCCCATCAGCGCCCCCCTATTGCTTCCCATTCCGCCGAGCAGGATCATGAGCCAAGGCAGAAACGTCCAGTCAAACCTCGCATAGGTAGGCGTTACGGCGCCACTGTACATAACCCACAAGCTTCCCGCAAACCCGCACAACGTCGACCCAATCAATATTGATACAGTTCTGTATCGAGTGATGTCCTTACCAAGCGACCTCGCCACCAACTCATTGTCCCGAATGGCTCTCAGAGTTCTTCCAAGAGGTGTCTTGATAAGATAACCGGCGTAGGCAAAGACTGCAATTGCTACCAAAAGTAGCACCAAAGTGCCCGCGTAGAACCGATACTGTCCTGCCCACCCTAGAACGTCTGGGACGCTAACACCAGGGGGCCCACCTATGAGAGGCTTGTAGCCGATTCCTATGACGTTGAGTATCTCTCCGAACGCCAGAAGCGTGATCGCCAAGTAATCTTCCCTAAGTCGGACCGCAGGAGCTGAGGAAATGAGGCCCATTGCCGCGCCCGCTACGCCCCCGATCGCAAGGAACAAAATCAACAATCCGATGGCTATCAGAGGCTGCGATTTCAGAATGGGATTGATCAGCGCTAATACTGTAACATTGTTGAGAATGGGACTTAGGTCCGTTTGGATGCCGAGCAGCCTCAAAGCGAACCTTGTTGAGAGACCACCCGTGAAGTAGGCCCCGCCTGCTACTGCGAAGAGAATACCGAAATTAGGTATCCCGGTTATGCCCTGTTGCAAGTTGAGGCCTATGTTGATGATTAAGTAGACCGCAAACAAAGCCAAGAGGTCGGTTGTGAATAGGATAAGTTGGTCTAGCCCTGACATTACTTACCCCTCCGAAAGCGCAGGCCTGCGAGTCCCCGGGGCGCAACAATCATCGTAACAGAGAGCACGACGAGCGGGACGATAGGTTCGTAGAATGAAATCCAAGGGCCGACGACGGACGCTAGCACTGAGGTGCCGACCACATCGACCAACCCCAGCAACAGGCCGCCCAATACGGCCCCATATATTTGCTCGAGGCCTCCAACTATGCTGGCGCAGAAAATACTAGCCAGTAGGAGTGTTCCGATGCCTGGGTTGATCTCAGTCCATAGCGGGATCAGGGCTCCCGCAACACCTGCGAGGCCCCCCGCGATGAACCATGACACTGCTAGCATCATGCTAACATTGATGCCGATTGCTTCCGAAAGAGAAGGGTTTTCCATCGACGCCCTCAACGCTATGCCCAACGTAGTAAAATTCAACAGCAGGTACATTGCAGCCGAGCAGAGGGCTAACGTTCCAAGTGCCACGAAAAGTATTCCCGGTTCGCCCATGAACTTGAAATCTAATCCGCTTAACAGAACATTCCGGGAAGGAACCTTGTAAACGGTGTTCAAGTAGTCGGCGTGTATGTTCGTAACGCCGAGCATTATGATATCAAACGCTAGAGTTGCGATCATTAACATTACAGTTGATGAGTTTCTCCTCCTCATCGGTTCGAGAACCGCATAGAAAAGCAATAAACCGAGAAGACCTACCAGGATGAAAGCGATTGGCACGCCGAGATATGGGTTCCGACTTAGGATGACGGTTGAGGTGTATGTGACGTAGGCGGCCACAGTTACGAAGGATGCGTGGGCAAAATTAGCAACCTTCGTCGTCCTGTAAAGTAGAGTGACCCCGAGCGCCATGAGTGAGAGAAGGGCCGAGTAAGTAAGCCATCCCACAATCGTCGGAAGGAACTCCATTACCCTCAGCCACCCATTCTCGAGCTTCGAGCCACTTTCAGAGGCACCCTCTTAGGAGTCACGTATCAACACCCTACTTGCAATTGAGATGACTCACGCCGTATATGGTAGTGTCTCTCGGGAATTCGTGCCGTCAGAACCCGTGTTTCTCCCGACTGGAGTCACACCCTGAAAAAAAGAAAAGAGGGGGTTTTTGTGAGGTTACAGTTGCACTAGCCATGTAACTTGTTGATTTACTGATGAGTAGGTGGCAACCCTTTCCCAATTGCTTTGGGCCACGGCCCAGAACTCCATGTCCATGGTCACTCTGTCCCCAGCTGGGTTGAGTTCAGAGTTGCCTGTCGCACCCCAATACGATGCGGCTACCGTTGGCACTGCCGCTTTAATCGCGTCACTGTCGTATTTGCCTGCATTGAGAATTGCGTAAGCCGCTATCCAAGCTGCATCGTATGTGGCCAATGCGTAGATATCAGGTTCCTGGCCGATTGCAGATTGAACCTCCTGGTTCAGAGCCACATGCTTAGAGGTCAATGGCGCCATGAGTTGTACAGAGATCAGATTCACTTTTGACGCTATAGCGCCAGCGTTTTGTATGATGACCGTATCCTGCGACAGAGTATCGGGGCCAAACCAAGTCAGTCCAAGCAGCGGGCTGTTTCTGGTGTTCGCTTGGGATAGCATTGTCGCAACGTCTTCCCACATGTTGGCGAAGACTGCGACAGGTGTCTTGGCCGCCAGGAGAGGTGCCACTTGCCCCTCTAGCGTGTTGAGTACTACGGTGAAATCTGTCGTAGTCGGATAGGCGTAGGTCACGTCCGCGACCAAGTTGCCTCCGGCCGCTGTCCATGCAGCCTTGAACGAGTCGTGAATAGAGAGACTGTACGTATCTTCGGCCGAGACCATGGCAACGTTCTTGAATCCTTTACTTTGAAGCGCAGCAACGAGCGCGGCGCCTTCAGCCTCAGCCGCTGGCACAACGCGGAACTCGTAATCTCCAGGTGGAGCTACGGACGCTCTGGCAGCAGTTGAGGTGCCGTCGATTACGATTATCTTGTTTGTGTCGGCGTATGAGTCGACAGCTTTCATGGCTCCGCTTGTCATGCCTCCTATGACGACCTTACAGCCT
>JBAVCK010000123.1:0-21835 GCA_049586635.1 Bathyarchaeia archaeon | reverse complement strand
GCCAAGGCGTCCGGCAGTGGAGTCCCGCAGGCGTTGGCTACGGCCAAGAGCGGGCGTGTTGACATGAAAGCCCTGCTTGACCATATGCGTTATCTCGCTACCTATGCTCACCTCTGCGAGATGAGCGAAACGGTCGACTCACAAGGACAAAACGTATCCCTAATCCATGATTTTGGCCTCAACTGGTCAATTTTCTTGGTACACTACGTGACCGCAATGCTCGGACTGATAGGAGTAACACCGAAAATAGAGATGAGCGACAGATCGGTGTCCGTGACGATCCCCAACATGTAGCTGCAATTTTTTTACACTGTTTTTCACCGTGCACGCCCGACTTAAGTTCAAAAAAATCCGAACTGTCCGGCTGCATGCACTATCACAACAGGCGTGTGCTTTGATAACTATGGAATCTCTTCCTTGGTCTGTTGAAATTCAGGTGGGGTTGGCTCTACGGGCATTACGTAATTCCTGATTGCGCCGAATATGCCGCCTCCGATTCCACATGCCGCCACCCCGTACAACCCAAAGAGGATCACAATAATGGCCCCTGTAACCGTGCCGTAAACAATCCCATGCATAACGTCGCTTGACCAGTTCTGCAACACAAGAAGGGGCCGAGCAGATCCATTGAAGATCCGGTCTGCTGGGAGATTGGGCTAGCGCTAGCGATCTAGTGGTGCGCACAGACACAAGAAGTAGATAGGGAGTGAGCAGAGCTATTTCTTGGCTTCAGTGGGCTTCCAAGTTAAGGCTAGTATGCCCCCGACGAGACCAAGGATCAGGCCGATTCCGAAACCGCCCATTCCGCTGCCGAAAATACTGAGCACCGAGAAGACTATGATCAATATACCCCAAGTCGAGTGCTGATCGGGTTTGTCGTTCAACATGAGAGCGCTGATGATTACTATGACTCCGAAAATCAGACCCAGGACCCCAAGGAAACCGACGCCGTAGCCAAGACCTCCCATCATTCCGAAGCCCGGCCTCATCATGCCGCCCCATCCACCATAGTCGCCCATCATACCGTAACCGTAGTTGCCAATCCACGAACCAAGCATAGTCATCGCACCTCCGCCTAGGAGGATGAAGATGCCGCCGATCAACGAGAGAACAAATGCGGTGCCTGGTTTTTCCACTTCTGTCATTTTGCCGATTTCACCTGCACATGCTTAATCAAATTCGACCTCTTGGATAAAGTCACCATGCCAAGAGTGATACCAAACCTGGCCTGTATTTCCGTTTACGCTTAGCATTCCGGCAATCTTCCCGCTCACTGTGAAGTCGAACGTGTAGTAGCCGTAGAACTGCGTAGCCATCTCAGTCTTGGCGTTTTGAAGGTTCGCGTTCAGGTATGCTTGGGCGAATTGCTCGGCTTGGTTTTGGGAAACTGTCATGGTTGAGAACGCTTGGTTTCTAGTCTCCATCATCCCAGAGGCCATGTAGCTGTATTTGGTGTTCCACATCATGTTAGGGCCTGGCTCCGGCATTATGTAGCCTGCAGCGCCGCGTCCACCCATCATACCGCTGCCCATCATTCCGTAGGACGGCGCCTGCTTCCAGATGAGCATCTCGAAGGCGCCAAGCCCGGTGTCCTTCTCGTAGTAGATGATGTAGAAGTTGTTTTGGAACTCCATGATCTCCTTAATCGCCAAGTTGGAATTCCCTGTTGTAGTCAGATATTGCTGTGCAATCTGTTTGGCCTGATCTAGCGTGATAACGGTGTTAGGGGAGGATTGAGGTTGCTGATACCATTGCTGCCACTGTCCCATCATGTACTGGTTTCCGTTTCCGCTATTCCAATTCGCGTACCCCAAGTTTGACGTAACCGTATACGCTGAGTAAGCCAGACCCAGCGCCAGACTCCCAAGACCGACTGCCAGAAGTACGATAGCGAAAGTATTCGTATTCTTCATCTTAATGCACGCCATTCATCACTAGGCTGGCCGTGACGTAATTAAGGGAAGTGTCCACACTGAAACACAGAGTGTTGCATTCAGCATGCGAATGTGAAACCATCAGGACTTCAACAAGATGTATCGAGGTATTACGTCTGACGACCGTCTGTGACAAACGGCTTCTATGATTTATTATCCACTGGAGTCTACAAACCCTAACTGCAACTACCCCCAAGCGAAAAGTACCCCGAAAACCAGCCTAACCAAACGGAGAGATACCAGAACCTCATATCTGAAAGTAAGCAAGACTCTGTATTTCACTGTGGACGCTCCGCTTAAGGCAGCCCTCCGGGCCTACTAGTCCCAACTGGAGCAAACGACGTTGGTTGAATGTGAACGTTGCCATAGAAAATTCGGGTCTTATGCTGCACTCTCGCAACATTTCGACACGAAACATCAGAACGCGCAAAGGCCACATGAGCTGGAGAGGGAGCTAGCAGTCGAGAAGGAGCTGGACACATACAAGGCTACGGTTCACTACGCATATGGCCCTTCGAAGACCAAGCTGGCAGTATTCCTTCTTATTCTAATCGTCGCGGCAGGCGTCATCGGATATGTTGCGTTTACGCCAAGAGAAGCGGGCGGGTCAATTCTTGGTGTTGGGTCAACTGCCCCGAACTTTACCCTTCAAGACGTAGCAGGGGGAACATTCACGTTATCTGATTATCAGGGAAAGTCTAACGTTCTTTTATTGTTCAACGAGGGGCTAAGCTGTCAACCTTGCCTGCAGCAGATGCATGACCTTGACGGATTAAACGCGCAGTTTAGGGGCATGAACGTTCTGGTTGTCAGCGTGACTCCAGACAACGTTGGCCAGCTGCGCGGTTGGATGGGAGCGGGTGGCCCGCAGTATGGCAAGGTTCTCTCCGATCCCGGGCTGGTTGCCTTCAGCCTGTATCATCCGGTTGGTACTGGGGGCAGCATGATGACGCACACCTTCGTACTGATCAACAGGGCCGGCATGGTGATCTGGAGACAGGACTACGGGCCCGGAAGCATGTATGTTCAGAACACGGACATCTTTGCCGCAGTGACGAAGGCACTTGGGACGTAATTGCGTAATGGCTCAGATACGTTTCGTTACAAGTCTCGGATGCACTCCGTGCCTACGCATCAAACGCATCCTCAGCGAACTGCGGGTGGATATGCCGAATCTCACGGTTGAGGAAGTAGAGTTCACGTCCCCGGTTGGAACCAAACTGGCAATGGAAAATGGAATTCTCTACCCGCCGGCTGTTTTCCTCAACGGCGTCATGATCGCGAAAGGCAAGATCGATGCTAACGCAATGGTTATGGAGATTCGTAATTCAAACGAGATTGGAAGTTGATGTCCCTACTATTTCTAGCGTACATGATCATCGCCTTTGTGGCGGGGGTAGTTGCTCTCGCTATGCCCTGCTGTTTCAGCGTCCTCCTCCCATCCTATTTTGCACAGAGCTTCAAACAGAAAGCAAGGCTCATTGGCATGACCGTCGTCTTCTCATCTGGAATCGCAACCATTATGTTGCCTCTAGCCTTGGGAGTCGTCGCCCTCGCACAGACGATTAGAGCAAGTCACAGCTTGGTCTTCGTAATCGGCGGATTCCTAATGATAATATTGGGATTCTGGACCCTCTGGGGGCAAGGCATGCTTCCGCGACTTCAATTGCCAGTGAACCTGAACAAGAACGACGTTCTTTCAGTATACACGTTGGGTGTGTTCTCAGGTGCTGCTACCTCATGTTGCGCCCCTGTACTTGCTGGAGTCCTCGTACTATCCGCATTATCCGCTGGAATCTTTGAGGGATTGCTAATTGGGTTCACGTACGTGCTTGGAATGGTCTTTCCACTCTTCGCAATCGCCCTAGTTTGGGACAAGTATGTGCCCACCGGAGAAAATCCGTTGAAGGGGCGGCTTCTACACTTCAATACGTTTGGCCGCGAAGTTGCGATACACTCATCAAAGCTCGTTTCCGGGTTGATGTTCGTCGTGATGGGAATTATCACCGTTGCATTGGGCCTTCTGGGGGAAATGATTCCAGCACCCGGTTCTGCTCAGATAGGAGTCTTGCAGGCCCAGCTCGCTCATCTTCTAACGGCTTACTTCGCTAACTCCTCCGGACTAGAGCTAGTTGGAGTTCTTGGCGTAGCATTAATCCTCACTAGCGTCTACTCTCTAAGAAATCACATCAGAAAATCCGTAGAACCCGCTAGAATCGAGAGGGACTAATTCGGTGAAATCAACCCCAGTAACCGAACAAAAACGGATCGGACGGGCAGTCTTATCGCTATACAACTATGAGGGCGACGCACCAGCTCAAATTCTTCAGCGTACACTGAAGAAGACACCTGGCATAAAGCATGTAGACCTCGATTATGCCGCTAACACAATAACTGTCGACTATGATCTAACGCAAATCACGATCGAAGAGGTAAGGGCAGTCATCAAACAGCCCCTACTAGCTTGACCCTTTCGAAACGCAGGAGGAAGCAAAAATGGCCAAAGACCCGATTTGCGGCATGTTTGTAGATGAGAAGACCGCGACCATAACCCGTACAATTCGGGGAACAAAATGGTACTTCTGCAGTGAAACTTGCGCAAAAACGTTCGAGAAGCCAGAAGCCGAAATCAGGCGACTGGAGCTGATGTTTGTTGTAGGCCTATTGCTTACGATGCCTACGGTTCTCTTCACTTGGGCGCCTTTACTCCCCATGAGCATCAACAACTACATTCTCTTCATCCTAGATACGCCGATACAATTCGTAGTTGGATGGAGATTTTACCGCGGCGCATACGACGCGATCAGGAACCGTATGGGCAACATGGATATGTTGATCGCCATCGGCACAAGCGCTGCTTGGAGCTATAGTAGCATCGTAACGTTCGCGCCATCGGTATTCCCCGCAAGTGGCGCCTACTTCGATACCGCAGCCATCATCATCACGCTTATTCTAACTGGCAACCTGCTTGAGCACAGACAAAAGGCGAAGGCCTCAGAGGCCGTACGCAAGCTCCTAGACCTTCAGCCCAGAATGGCTCACATAATCCGCGATGGAACCGAGACTGAGGTACCGGTCGAATCTGTCGCCGTGGGCGACATTTTACTTCTACGCCCAGGCGAGAGAATTCCGGTCGATGGAATTGTCGAAGAAGGCGCATCTGCGGTAGATGAATCAGCCATTACAGGAGAGAGTATTCCAGTTGAGAAGGGCGCGGGTGATGAAGTCATCGGAGCAACCATCAACAAGTCCGGGCTTCTGAGAATCCATGCCTCTAAGGTTGGCGCCGACACGGTTCTTTCGAAGATTGTGCGGCTGGTGGAAGAAGCGCAGATGGCGAGGGCGCCGATCCAACGTTTTGCCGATAGGATCTCTGCTCACTTTGTCCCCGCAATCCTATTGATTGCTATTGGAGCAGCTTTGGGCTGGTACTTCCTTTGGGGTCAACCGCTTAACATCGCCTTGCTGGCATTCATATCCGTTATAGTGATCGCCTGCCCTTGCGCGCTGGGAATCGCCACCCCTGCCGCCATAATGGTGGGCACAGCGAAAGGCGCGCAGAATGGAATCCTGATCAAAGGGGGTGAATACTTGGAGACGGCTCACAAGATCCAGGCGGTCGCTTTTGATAAAAACGGCACACTGACGAAAGGAAAACCATCTGTGACAGACGTTGTCCCAACATGGACACACTCCGCAGCCGAGGTACTTCAATTGGCGGCACTGGCTGAACATGGTTCGGAGCATCCGCTCGGCCGCGCTGTGATCCTGGCAGCCGAGGCGAAGGGACTCAGAATCCCAACCGCCGGATCCTTCAAGGTAGTTCCTGGCGAAGGCGTTGTCGTCGAGAACAGTGGGCAAACGATTCTTCTCGGTAATAGGAGACTTATGTCACAATACCGAGTTGATCTTGGTCAGATTGAAGCTGAGATTTCGCGCTTGGAGTCCGATGGAAAAACTGTCATGATACTCTCTAAAGAAGAGATGCCTTTTGGGATCATTGCCCTTGCCGATACGTTGAAAGAAGATGCCATTGCGGCAGTTGCGGATTTGCAGAAGATGGGAATCGAGGTCGTTATGTTGACTGGTGACAATGCGCGAACTGCCAAGTCGATTGGTGAAAGGCTCGGGATACAACGCGTCGTTGCTGGAGTACTGCCCGAACAGAAGGAGGATATTATCAAGGAGCTGCAGAAGGAGGGGAAAATTGTGGCCATGGTAGGAGATGGAATAAACGACGCCCCGGCGCTGGCAGCTGCCAATATTGGCATTGCCATCGGGAGCGGAACAGATGTGGCTGTAGAGACTGGTGGGATTGTACTGATTCGAAACAGCCTGCGTGACGTCGTAACTGCAATCAGACTCAGCAAGGCAACTATGAGGAAGATCAAGCAAAACCTGTTTTGGGCGTTCTTCTACAATGTTGCCTTAATTCCGATAGCAGCTGGCGCGCTAGCGCCTTTCCTAGGAACAGGCGTATTCAAGGTTCTCCCATGGTTGGCAGCCGGCGCGATGGCCACCAGTTCCCTAACCGTTGTCAGCAATTCACTCCTGCTGAACAGGTTCGAGCCCTAATTCCGTTATTCTATTACAACGTGACACTCATTCCAATCGCGGCAGGCACACTTGTGCCATTCTAGTTGAAATTGGGGGAGGATTCCAGCAGATTGTTGTACCATTCCCGCAAATAGTACGACAAATGGTAAGCGGATTCCCGCAAATCCACTTGCTCATTCCGGCACGGGTGAGCTTTTGAGTGCGGTATGGGGGGCGCCTCGACTATTGGACGGTCACACCGGGGCCTGATGGGGTCGTCAAGGTGGCTTCCACCTGACGTTTAGGTGGCTCAGCTTTCTCGTCCACGAGGCGCCCTGCTCGGTTTAGTGGGGATCTTGCAGAAACTGACGGAGCAATCCTAGAAGTACTGTTATGGGAATTTCGGACTCAGTGAACCGTGTGGGCAAGCGTCGATGCATTCCATGCACATTATGCATTCGGGGTCGTTGAACTTCTCCCAAGGCAGGTCGAGTATGTTGATTTGCATTGGGCATTTTACCTCACAGTGCGGACACTTTGTGCACTTCACTGGGTCTCTTTTGATTCCAGCTAGGCTGTATTTCTGGAAGATTGCCATCATTGCCCCCGTGGGGCAGGCGTACCGGCACCAGAACCGTGGAACTTTCCATGCCGCCCCGAAGAAGCCTACCAGTATGAGTATTCGCAGCGCAAGTAGCGGAGGCACTTGGGTCAAGTAAACCCAGACTTGTTGAATCGTCGGTGGCCTAGTGAATAAAGATGCGATGTTATCCTTAGCCAAACCAACTAACGTTGGAACCACTCCGAACAATGTGCCGTCCGGTGAGATTGCGATGAACGGGCCTGAAGCTAGGACTCCAAGGGCGCTTTTGTAATCTGTTCCTACTCTTAGGTAGAGCGCAAGACCTAGAGTGCCGCTGATTAAGAGTGTTCCCAAGAACAGGAGGTACTTCAGTTTCTTTGCGCTGCTGTGGGTTCGAGGCGATACGAAGTCTAACCGTCCTTTCAAGTTCGTAATTATGTCCTGTATGAAACCGACTGGGCAGACCCAGCCGCAGAAAGCGCGCCCGACAAGGGCCCCTATCAGGAGCACAGTTCCGAGAGCGATCCAAGGAAACTCAGGTTGCGCCAACTCGACCTGAATGAGGTCGAAAGAACTGTAGACCGCGCTAAATGGAGAGTTCACACTGGCTAGGATCGGTAGGCCTAGAGGAATAGGCTTGAGCTTCAGGCTCGGGAAAATCAGGGTGAGAGCAATCGCGTTAACCGCGAGGAGAGAAAGTAGCTGGACAATGAGGCGTGGGAGAGTCCATTTGAATTTGAACCGTCTAAGGTCTTCCTCGGGGTGCGCCTGGGCCAAAGATGGAACCTCATGGGAAAAGGACAACATATCCGTTAAGAACGTCGGCAAGTATCTTGAATTCGTTGATGTACAGTCCAATCATCACGGCCGTCAACCCCAATAGTATGGTAAACGCGGCAGCAGTGCGCTTCAAAGAACCACTTCTCGACCTTGCGATGGATTTTGGTAGCGTTGAAACCAGCCTGTAATTAACCCTTTCCGACCTTCCGCCCGGTCGAGAATTGCATAGCCAGCACGGTTCTTATTGCGCCGCAAGCCATTCATGGCATTCGCCGAGGGAATACAACACCTTTGTCCGGAGACGATGTTGCGCTAGCAACCGACCTGTATGAGCTTACAATGGCTGCTGCCTACTTCGAGAATGGCGAAACCGCGGAAGCTACGTTCGAACTCTTCGTAAGGAACTTTCCAAAAGATCGTTCATACCTGATTGCGGCGGGCCTGGAGCAAGCTGTAGATTATCTAAAACGATTGCAGTTCAGAGACGAACACATCAAGTATCTGAGAAGAGACCCAAATTTCAAGAATGTAAGCAATCGGTTTTTCCGTTATCTCAAGAAACTGAAATTCACCGGCGATGTGTGGGCTCTCCCGGAAGGAACGGTGTTCTTCACAAATGAGCCTGTTTTGCGGGTTACCGCGCCAATTATTGAGGCCCAAATCGTGGAGACCTACCTTCTATCTATGATTAACTTCCAAACTTTGATTGCCACCAAAGCCACAAGAGTTGTGCAGAGTGCGAGAGGAAGGGGAGTCGTCGAATTTGGTGGCCGACGCGCCCACGGGCCGCAGGCGGCGCTATTGGCCGCCAGAGCCAGTTACATAGGAGGTTGCATCGGGACCTCCAATGTTTTGGCCGGATACAGGTTTGGCATACCAACCTATGGTACAATGGCCCATTCATACGTAATGAACTACGACTCAGAGCAGGAGGCGTTTGAGAGGTTCGCCAAGGTCTTCCCATCCAATCCAGCTCTTCTACTTGACACCTACGATACCATTGAGGGTGCGAAAAAAGCTGTTTCCATGAAGCTTGCGCCGTCACTTGTCAGACTTGACAGCGGCGACCGCTACGACCTGAGCGTTAAGGTCAGACAAATCCTAGACGATGCAGGTTTCAAGGGAACGAAGATATTTGTGAGCGGCGACCTCAACGAATTCGTCTTAGACGACCTTACTTCCCGGGGTGCTCCAATCGACGGGTTTGGCGTTGGAACGGAACTCGTAACATCACGGGACGATCCTGCATTACAGGCAATCTACAAAATTGTTTCAACAAAACGGAACGCGAGAGTGACCTACCGCGTCAAGACAAGTGAAGGTAAGCGAACGACTCCAGGGGCTAAGCAAGTGTACAGGAAATACTCAGAGACGGGAGAGATTCAAGAGGACATAATCGCCCTCGAAGATGAAGAACCACCCCGAGCAACCGAACCCCTCCTCACCAATGTGGTCGACCACGGCAAACTCGTCCACAATCTGCCTACTCTCAGTGTAATACGAGAGCGAGCCATGAAGGACGTAGCCCGCTTACCCGCAAGTTACAAGGTTCTGAAAGGTTCGGAAGAGCCGCCAACGAAACTGAGTCGAAAGCTTGAAGAATTAAGTGAGTCCTTGTGGGGCAATCCGAACCGAAAAGATTGATGATTCGACTGAAATTCCACTTAGGGCAAGGAATTAACGCTTCCTGAAAAACTTAAATTTAATGCCTTTTGTTAGTCGCGCAAACATTTCAGGCGGAATCTTTCAAACGGTAAGACTCATGACCCCCGTTGACAAAGGATCTGGTTTTCAACGCAGAGCCATCACAAGTCGGGGTCAACCGTACACTAATGCTTGTCTGTCGTGCAAGGATTTAGCGAATTGCTGTGGAAGCACAGCGTCTGCACTACCTGGAACGGAATTTGATGGCGCTTCGCCGGTCAAGAAAAAAGGCCTCTCAAGGCGAGATGCGCTCAAGATCATGGGTGGGATTTCAGCGGCCCTCGCATTAGCCCCGTTTACGGCCGCCGGTTCATACCTCATCCCAACTGTCTCTACGAAATTCAACCCAGTCCTAATTGCAAAGAAAGGGGACGTACCAGTTAATGGGTCGACAGTTTTCTGGTTTCCGTTCACGACGGACCCAACCTATACGAATATGCTAATACATCTGCCGCCGGACCTTGCCGCGAAAGCGGGACAGGAATTTGTGGCTTACAATAGGACTTGCATACACTTGCAATGTCTTGTTTCCTACCTCTCGAATTCGGAGATCATCGGGTGCCCATGCCACGGAAGCGAGTACAGGCCTACCGACGGATGGCCAGTTGCAGGCCCCGCGGCACAAATCGGACGCTACCTACCTAGCGTCAAGCTTAGAATAGATGGCGACAACATTTACGCCGAATCCGTAGACCTGGATGTGATTGGATATGGCAGCGACACGCCCCCCTCGCAGTGAAGACAAGAACCCTATCCAGCTCCTGATCGACTGGTTGAGCCAGCGACTTGAGCGAACAATATTCATGGGTCTGAAGTTTACACTCCCAAGGAAATTCGTAAGCCCTCTAGGATTCTTGGGTTTCTTGACTTTCACGGTTTTCGCGTTGCTCGGAATCTCTGGAGCCCTACTAATGCTGTATTACAGCCCCACGGTCATTTTCAACACAGCAACAGGTGCAGTAACCTCGCCATTCGATAGTGTGCAAAATATCAACAATGTTGTGCCGTTCGGCTCAGCGTTGCGTAACATTCACTACCATGCCTCAAACGCCATGGTCCTCCTAGCCGTTGCACACATGTTTTACCAGTATTTCTCGGGGCGGTACAAACTACGCTACGAGGTCCTATGGGTTACCGGAATCATCATCGGGATACTCACGATAATCGAAGCTTATACTGGATATGATTTACTGCTAAATGTGCGCGGGATGCTCGCAATCAACATTGGTAGAGCACTTGCGCGAAGCACACCGTTCATGGGGCCGGAGGCCTTTCGACTCATGGCAGGAACCGGACTCGCTGATCTAATTCTGAGATTCTACGCAGTCCACGTCTTCATCTTCCCGATGATAATGATACTGATCATGATGGTTCACTTCCCACGCTACATGGTCTTGGACATCCCGGTGGTGTCGATGGTCGCGGGCGCCATAATGGTGATCGGCGGCCTTTTCCCGGTTGAGCTGGGCGCAAAATTCATCCCCACGGCAGAGGCAGGTATCACGATGCCGGAGTGGTACCTTACCGGTATGTATGCCATCATACGGACTGGAATCGACAGATTCCTCGCGGGTGTAGTCATTCCGATGATATTCGTCATAGTCTTCCTAGTTGTTCCGTTCGTTGACACAAGTAGAAAGTTATTCGTTCGTGACCGCCCATTCTTTACTGCGATGGGAGTTGCTGGACTAGGGCAACTTGCGCTGACGACGGTGTGGGGTTTCAGGGCGAACAATCTCTTTTTGCCGCTCGACAGTATTCCCCAACTCGAAATTGACCCATTCATCTTCTTCGGTTCAGTAATCTTCATTGGCGCCGCCGCGTACGCACTCATCTACTTGTGGTTGAATGCTACAGCCCCTGCGCCAGGCGCACGTCCCACCCATGCTCGGAAGCAGTTTCCAACCTACAAACTGAGCCCGAATGAATGGCGGGCCGTAGTCATCTCGCTTCTCGGATTCCAAGTGCTCTTCGACATTTACTCCTTCCAAGCGTTCCTGGCTAGTTTCAAGAACGTGGTTCTCCTGCAGATCGGTGTAGGGTTAATTGCGTTCGGGATATTGGTTCACCTTTATCGAATTGGGGCGGAATAGAGTAGGAGAATAGTTGCGTTGGCGCAAGCGCAAGCAAATCATGGGCCTTGGGTTGGAGCAACAGCCATACTGCTGCTACTACTCATGGGCACTGGAATGTTCTACTACCAGTACTACGTTTTACCCTCACAGATCGGCCCGCCCCATGTGCCACAGAATATCACTATCAACATCGTCGCCCAACAGTGGGCGTTTATGGTTAACGGCACAGTTGACACGCGCAATGTCCCGATCGTTGTTCACGTGGGAGATAATGTAACTTTCCACGTTCACGGAATTTGGCAGCAGGATCCTTCGTTTAGCGAACATGGGTTTTTCATTCAGGGCTTGATGGATACCCCACTAACGGTGGCCAAGGATCACGACATAACCGTAACCATCGTTCCCACGCAACCTGGTGAGTACACGATAATTTGCACAATCTTCTGCGGCGCAGGCCATGGAGATATGCATGGGCTACTTGAGGTTCTACCGTAGGAGCCCAGTGGATTGCAGGCTACCGCAACACAAACACTGAAGAACTATGTTGAAGTCACGAAACCGCCGATAGTCTTCCTGCTTGTCTTTACGTCCCTCGCCACGATGGTTATCGCATGGAAGCATACACTTCAACCACTATCTCCTGGGTTAGTCATCGTTGCTATAGTAGCAATAACCGCGGCTAGTGCTGGCTGTGATACGCTTACGTCGTACGTCGATAGGGATATTGACGCGATAATGCACCGTACTAGACGCCGGCCGATTCCGAGTGGCAGGATCAGGCCCACGAAAGCCCTCCTTTGGGGTCTCTTTCTGGCTGCCGTCGGGCTCGCATTGGCCTATTGGATTAATGCGCTATCATTCCTTTGGATTGCTCTCGGTGTCGTTGACAATGTTGTCGTCTACAGCCTGTTGTTGAAACGGAGAAACCCAGTGAACATCATTCTGGGTGGCGTAAGCGGGGGATTACCCGTCATGTTTGGCTGGAGCGCGGTTACCAACGGAGTGGAACTGCTTCCAGTTCTATTGGCGGCGTTGGTGGTCCTCTGGATTCCCGGCCACATCTGGAGCTTGGCCATATTCACCAAAGAGGATTACAAGCGTGCCCGAATTCCGATGTTGCCTGTGGTCACGAAACTTCGTACCGCTTTGAGGTGCATCGTCTCGACCGTCCTCCTAATGATTCCTTTCTCGCTTTGGATTTGGGTTGTTGGTGGGTTCGGGTGGCTTTACTTGGCTGTCGCAGCGGTATTCGGGGTTTGGGTTCTGTACATTAATGTCCAGCTGTTTCTGCATCCAGATAATGAGATGGCTTACAAGGCGTTCAAGGTTTCAAGCCCCTACCTTTTCGCCTTGTTCTTCGCGATGATCGTTGACAGTTTGATTCGTGCAGTGTAGCTTCAGGATACGAACGGCTTTAGGCCTCTCGGCGCCCTGCATGTGATTACGTCCTTGATTCCTTGAGTCCCCAAGACGCGCAGCAATAGGTGGAATATGATATCGTTGCCCATGAAGTGGTCCGCTAGCCTCCTAAGCTTGGTAGAGACCACCATCTCCTTCCCTAGCGCCTGCTTCCATTCCCGCTCGTATTCGGAAAGTGGCGTTCCTTTCTGAACGTAGTCCGCGGCGACCTTCCCTGCAATTTCGCCCGTAATCATCGCGGTTGAAATTCCTCCGCCATTAGTAGGCATCACCATGCCCGCGGCGTCCCCAACAGCCATCACATGTTCGGAATAGGTCGTGGCCAATGGTCCATCAACGGGGAGAACGTCAGCAATCATAGGCCCCGCTTTGCCACCTTTGAGTTTCAACTTCGTTAGGGAACATTGATCGAGGAAGAATTGAAGGTAGCTTCTGCCATCATTTCGTTTCGAGTACGAGGTCCGTATTCCGATGCCGACGTTCGCAGAACGCCCGCCCTTTGGAATGATCCAGCCGTAGCCCCCTGGGGCTAGCTCAGTCCCAAGATACATCTCTGTCACGGTTTGGTCAACCGACAATTCTGTCATTAGGTACTCATAGTTTATCGCAACGTTGTTTGGCGTCATGTAATCCTCGGTGAGAATGCCAGCTGACTTAGCGACTTTGGAGGGAAATCCATCTGCGGCGATGACCACTTTCGCTTGGACTGCATCCTGTCTAGTTCTCCCGACGCTCATTTTGCCGTTCTCAACGAATAGGTCGACAGGAGTCCGTAGCTGAACTGTGCCCCCTAGATTTTGGACTTCTTCTGCGGTGCGTTGTTCTAGTTTGGTCCTGTCGAGAATGAAGGCTTCGAAATCGAATTCGTATTCACTGCCTTTCGGCGATATCACACGGATGCTCTTGCAAATGTTGTCCACAGATTCCTTTGGAACATCGAAGACGTGCATGTAAGCGCCAGCAGCCGGTAGCAGGTACTCCATCTCCTTGCGTACTGGAAAGTATTCACCGCACTTCACTGGTGTGCCCACGACCGTTTTCTTGTCGAATACGTGAACGGTTAGGCCGCGTTTGAGCGCCTGAACGGCCGCATAGAGGCCGCCTGGGCCAGCTCCAGCGACGACTACGTCGACTTCTTTTTGCAAATTTCCCGCCGCAAGAGGATGATGTTATTTGATTCGGTGAGGGCGTCAAAAAAATGGTTCGGTTACGGCTTAAGGACTCAGGTTGACCCCGGCGGGCAAGAGGTAGTTTGCGACCTTAAGCAAGTAGTTGAGAATAGGTCCCGGGTATATCCCGACGACCACGATGATTACTGTCGATGCCAGGAGGACGGCAACGAGTGAAGTTGGCTCGCGTAACCTGCCGGAGGTTGTTGGTTCGTCGAAGTACATTCGCTTCACCACCCAACCGTAGTAGGCCATTGAGAACGCACTGTTCAGGACTCCGGCCAAAGCCAGCCACCAGAGTTGCCCATTTACAGCTGCAGTGAAGAGAACGAGTTTGCTCATGAATCCGCTCAGCGGTGGGACTCCAGCTAGCGCGAACAATGAGATAGTGAGCGTGAACGCCGTTATGGGCATGCGGTTACCTAAACCTGAGTAGGAATCCAGCGACGTCGTAGACATTCGACTGTAGACTGCTGCTGCCGCGACGAAAGCAGCCGTCTTCATTACGCCGTGGTTGAGAATATGAAACAAAGCGCCCGCAATTCCCAGAGGGTTCGGGGCGGCAAGTCCGATGAGAATATAGCCTGCCTGGGCAATGCTCGAATACGCCAGCATCCTTGTGAAACTTTTCTGCATGAGGGCGGCAATGTTACCTAGCGTCATCGTCAGAATCGCGATGATTGCAAATGTCCCTGACCAATCCAAGCGGAGCGCAATTAAAGCAACTGTGAAGATTCTGATGAGGGCTGCGAAACCCCCGTTCTTCGTTCCAGCCGCGAGAAAGGCCCCGATAGTTATTGGTGCTCCTTCGTACGCGTCAGGAATCCACATATGAAAAGGCACAGCCGCGACCTTCATCCCAAATCCCGCGACGAATAGGACCATAGCCAGCAGTGCTAACGGGTCAAGCTTCGGAAGAACCAAGCCGAACCCCTGCGCAACGAGGTAAATGTTCGTGGTCCCGGTTATGCCGAACGTCAGGGAAATTGCGTACACAATTAGAGCTGATGATAAGGCGCTCAAAATGAAGAACTTCAAAGCAGCTTCATTCGAAATCGGATCATCCTTCTGTATTCCAGTCAGAATGTAGCTTGGGATATTCATCAACTCCCAAGCAAGGAACAACGCGATCAGGTCCACTGACAGAGAGACCAAAATCATTCCAAAGGTCGCGAGCAAAAGCAGCGCAAAATATGTATCAAGGTTCTTGTTGGCACGCATGTAATGGATGGAAGCGACGCCAATAAGCAGCGTAATTCCGACAAAAACGGCGGCGAAGTATACAGAAAAGCCGTCAATCGAAAGAACGTTGAGGACCAATTGAGGCTGCGGAAAACCCTGGGCCAATATTGCGGCTATTGCGCCAAGAGTTACTAAGAGGCCCGCGAGGGACCAGTAGGTAACAAGAGAGCGAACACGAATCCTGTTGGAAAGGCCCTGAACCAATGGGATAAGAATACTGAAAAATGGAAGGGTGAAGAGCAGGAGGGCCGTCGTCAGCTGCATCAGCTTCGCCTTTCCAAGAACGCCCTAGGTGAAATTCCTTCACGTAAATAACGTTTCGCAGTGAGAGAGCAAACGTTTTTCTTGCTGACGTTGAGATTCATGGCGACTCCCGAAAATTGTGAACAAGCGATGTCTGGAATAGAAACAGTCAAAATAATTGTCGACGCCGAGAAAGGAGCGGCGGAAATGCTCGAAAAAGCCCATGCGAAGGCATCGGAGATTCGCAAGGATTTGGAGAAGCGCATCAGGGCAGAGCGGGAGGAGATTCTGAAGTCAGCTAAGAAGGAAGCCGGAGCCATTGTTGAACAAGCGAAGCGAGACGGAAAGTTGGAAGCTGAGGCTTACGAGAAGGAGGCTGTACTCAGAACAAAAGCGGTTGTAGCCAAAGCTTCCACAAGAAAAGGCCCTGCCGTCGACAAGCTCGTCAACCTCGTTTTGGGGGAAAAGACGTAATGTCTGAGACTAGTAGATTCACTGAAGATATTCTGGCTGTTGCTAAAGAAAAATCACAGAGTATAATCACAGAGGCGGAAACTGAGACTAAGCGCGCCTTGGACGAAGCCAAAGCCCACATCTCAAGTGAAGCGAACGAGATTATTCGCAATGCTCAGGCTGAGGCAGAGGGGGTCAAACGGCGAGAAATAAGTGAAGCCCGACACAGATTGAAACTTCAGGAGCAGCAGGAGAAAAGCAAAATACTCTCCGAAGTCCTGGAAGCGACCAAGAAACGTGTCATTGAGACTGTGAATGACGAGGGCAAATATATTCCGCACCTCTCGGCTTACATTGAAAGTGGCATTCGTGAACTTGGTTTACCAAGCGTTACCGTCCACCTTAATGAAACTGATTTGAAGCGAATTGATAAGGGCAAACTCGAACAGGAGATCGCTAAGCGGCTCAAGAAGCCGCCTAGGTTTGAATGGTCAAATGAACCAATTGACGCCCTAGGTGGAGCAATCGTATCCAGCAGTGACGGCCGAACACGAATAGTCAACACCTTGAACGAACGCTTTGAAGCTTTGGAGTCGAAACTGCTCGTCGAAGCAGGAAAACTACTCTTTGCGGATTGATGGTACCTTAGCGAGCCAAAAGTGCAAATGACAGGAGCAGGAAGATACGCGGAGCTGGCCGCCGCCGTTCGCTCCTTCAAGGCTGAACTCATCCACCCAAGCCAGATTGAACGACTTGTCGAGGCTGGCTCGCTTTCCGAAACCGCCAACATATTGACCGGAGGCCACGTTACAACCGCCGACAGCTCCGATCTTACCTCAGTGGAATCCTACCTAATTCAGAACGTAATCGCGATTACGCACAGATTAGCAGCGTACGCGCCTCATGACTCCCGAGGTTTGATAAAGCTGTTCGCGACCTCATACGAGCTATCTTGCGCTAAGGACATACTGAAGGCTATAGCTGACCAAATTGAGCCTGAGGAAGCGATAAGGTATGTTGTGCCGGCAGGACGTTTCACATTTGAAAGATGTAAGGAACTTGTCGAATCACATAACCCTGCCAGGGTCGTAGAAACATTAGACGACGAAGCGTTCAGACGATTCGTAACGCCAAGGCTGGCGGGGGATAGGGTTGGAATGCTTTCAATTGCCGCAATAGACCAATACTATTTCGGCAGGTTGTGGGCGGCATCTAATTTGCCTGACCCACTGGACGCACAGTCAGCGAGGGGTTTGGTTGGAGAAGCAATAGACCACTTGAACATACTCCTTGCGTTTCGTGCGCGCTTGGTCCGTCTCGATGCGAGAGCTACTTCAGACATGATGATTCCTGTGAACTATGCTCTAGGCCACGCGTTCACCGAACTCGGCGAGGCCACAAACGCACAGAGCCTAATGCGTGTGCTTGACAAAACGCCATACGCGCAATCGCTTGAGTTGACGGGACCGATCGAAGGGGCGGCTATAGGTGTTGAACGCGCCTTGAAACGAAACCACGCAAGAAGTTGCTTGAACGCTTTTGCGGGTTCGCCGTTCAATGTCGGGCTGGCACTGGCGTATCTGTTCCTCAAGAACTATGAAATGCATGATCTCTTCAGCATAATAAACGGCAAGGCGAATAACGTCCCCGCGGAACGCATGTTGGAATCATTGATTTTGCAACACGCTTAACCTGGGCAAAGGATTATAATGCCATCCGAGTTCTAAGCGGCCTCGATAGGTGCTGAGCAGTAGTGAAGCCCAAACACCAATTGATTTTGAGCTTCTTCCTGATGTTAGTCGGTGTAATCGCCATTTCTTCGATGACCGTTGTCGTTTTCTCCCAGGCTCCAACGCAAACTGACCAAGCCGTTGCGAGCGAGAAAGGCCTGTTCCTTGTCGGCGCAGGAATCGCGGCCGGCTTAGCATCGTGCGGTGCGGGCATCGGCCTCGGAACCGCAAGCGCTGCAGCTATCGGAGCTATCGCCGAAAAACCTGAAATGCTAGGCAGGACACTATTGTTCGTCGTGCTCATCGAGGCAATTGCAATCTACGGCCTGGCCATGTTCTTCATCATCTATTCGAGAATCTAGACCTCGATGAAGGGTGTCAAAGAACTCAAAGAAGCTGTTAAGGCAAAATCATTAACGACCTTAACCAAAGCGCTAAGCCAATTTGCCGAAGCGCTCGGTTACCAGCTGAAGCCTCCATTTACTCAAATAATTGAATTCAAAGCGAAGGAACAAACCGCCGGTTTCGCGCTTCGTTTTGAGGCAGAGCTAGGACTCCATTATTGCAACTTAACGAACCAACAAGAAGGTTTAGTATTTGTGATACGGTTCGGTGGAAGTGCCCTCTCGGATTCGCCGAGCCCACCGATTCACGAACTGTTCTATGCAGGAGTAGTACGCTCCTTCCACGTCTACGGCTACGGCGGCGCATGGAAAGGAAACGCGATTGCGGCGCACCACGAATTCATGAGGGAGCTGGAGGTATCCTCGAAGCTCCTCAACGAAATTGATGTGGACAGCTTCTTCCGGCAGCTGGAAAGAAGGTAAACTGCCTCAGTGAGGCATGTTCTGGACGGCGTGAAGAATCACGCCAAGTAACGGGGCCGGATAAATTCCAAGAATTAGCAAAGGAACAAGGAACAGGGCCAAGGTCACCAGCGTATAATATGGAGCCTCCCTCGATCCGATAGGCTTAACCCCGGGCGCAAATAGAACCCGACGGAGCATCCACACAAAGTAACCAGCGGTTATTCCGGGAACAAGCACGGCAACTACGTAGAATGCGTTAACGGAAATGCCGGCGAGGATTATTGTGTATTCGCTAATAAAATTGCTAAAGCCAGGGAAACCCATCGCACCCAGCGAGGCCAATACGAGTAGAAAACTTGTCTTCGGCATCGCGTTTCCGAGGCCGCCTAGCTCTCGGATCGTGCGAGTTCCCATGTGTTCGTGAATTACCCCCGACATTAGGAACAACGCTCCGATGGCACAGGCGTGGTTGAACATTTGGAAGACTGCGCCGCTGATTCCAGGCGTTGTGAGCGTAAAGGCCCCTAGGAGAACGTAGCCCATGTGGTTTATGCTCGTTAAAGCAATCATTCGTTTGAAGTCCTGTTGAACCAACGCCACGATAGCGCCATAGAACATCGTTAGGAGCCCGAAACCAATGAAAACAGGTGCCAAATACCTGGAAGCCTCAGGCATGAGGAAGAGGTTCATGCGGATGAACCCATAAGCGCCCATTTTCAGAAGCAAACCGGCCAGCAGAACACTGATTGGGGCCGGAGCTTCAACGTGGGCATCGGGCAGCCAAGTGTGAAAAGGAACTATAGGCAACTTGACGCCAAAACCGACAAAAAACCCGATCGAGATGAGAATCTGGGCGAATAGAGGTAGGTGGAGGTTCACCAACTCCATGAAATTGAAGGTGTGAGGACTTGAGAGCACGTAGAGCGAAATGAAACTCAAGAGGAGCAGAACGCTGCCCACATGCGTCATTATGAGAAATTTCATCGCCGCATATTTCCTACGCGGCCCACCCCAAACACCAATGAAGAAGAACATTGGAATGAGAACAAGTTCCCAGAAGACGTAGAACGCGACAAGATTCAGTGACGTGAAGACGCCGATTATAGCGCCTTCAAAGAGGAGAAGCAATGCATTGTACTCTTTTACCTTGGACGTAATTTGTTCCCATGAACCCGCGGCCGACAAGGTTGTCAGAAGCGATGAAATGATTAACAGAGGGAGGCTGATCCCATCTACCCCGACAACGTAGGTTAAACCGAACTCTTTCGCCCAGTCGTATGTTTCAACAAGTTGGAAGCCCGGTGTGCTCCAGTTGAACGATAGGAAGATGAAGAGTACTACGGCGATCGTAGCGGCGGACATCAGAATCGTCAAAGCCTTGGAGACTTTGTCGCCAAGATAACCGGCCAAATAGACGATTACTGCCCCGATGATGGGCATGAAGACTAGCAATGATAGCAAATACAAGTCTCGTGCCTCACGTCAAGAAGAACAGTACTGCTACCACTAGCGCGAACACCCCAAGCGCGAAGACCGCCACGTACTCCTGCGGAATTCCAGTCTGGATTCGCCTCAATGATGACGAGACCTTCCGGCCTCCTGAAGCGATTCCGTTGATCCATCCGTCAATGAAACCTAAGTCTATCCGTTGGCCACCTTTCGAAACATCGATTGACGCTAAGGCCACAGCACCACTGATCCTGTCGAAGAAACCGGTCTCAATCGTGTTCCTCAAAGCCGTTGCTGCGGATAGGGTTCCGTAGACGAAGATGCGGTAGTATATTGGGTTGATGTACCAGCGATTCCAGAGAAAATTGTAGAGTGCACGCGCGAAGCCTCCCTCGCCAACAATCGAAGTCAATTTCAGCCGACCTGAAATGTAGATTAGATACCCGAAGGTTCCTCCAACGGCCAACATTATCAGGGAACCGACAGTCGCGGTCAGGGCTGCGCTTTGTTCCACCGCTGGGCTGAGCTCAGAGACTGGCCCCATCAATGGAGTTGTCGTTGCAGCCAGGGCGTGGTTGATCGCGGATTCTACGAGCGGGCCAGCCAAACCGATCGCTACACTTGCGATTGCTAGAATCACGTAGGGAGCCCACATAAGCGCAGGGGCTTCATGCACGTGGTGTCCTTCTCCTTCTAACTTTTTGAGGTGTTCGCTCTTGGGCGCAACGAAGACCAACCCGATTACTTTGAGGCTGTAAAGGAAGGTTAGGGCTACGGTGCCCCAGGCGAGAAGCATCAACGGCACTTGCCCAGTCAAGACGGTCGCAGCGATTACAGCATCTTTGCTCCAGAACCCGCTCAGGGGTGGCACACCTGAAAGTGCAAGCAGGGCGATGACCATTGAGGCGAATGTGATTTTCATTGATTGGCGTAGCCCGCCCATATCATCCATGAACCTCGATTCTACTGCGTGCAAGATTGCTCCCGCTGCAAGAAACGCGGCTGCCTTGAAGAGGGCGTGAGTCATCAGGTGGAAAATTCCTGCCGTTAAGCCTGTGACAAATTCTGATGCCAAGCCGCCGGCGCCTATGCCGAGCATCATGTAGCCGATTTGAGACACTGTAGAGTAAGCGAGAAGTTTCTTCAACTCCTTAGATACCACAGCTTGAGTGGCGGCCATGAAACATGTGAAGGCGCCAACCCAGGCGATGGCCTCGAAGAAGTATGTGGGCTGAGCGTACTGCAAAACTGAGTTGTAGAACATCGGGCCCGCCCTGCCCGCTAGGTACACGCCTGCCGTAACCATCGTGGCCGCATGGATGAGTGCTGAAACTGAGGTCGGGCCAGCCATAGCATCGGGAAGCCATTCATGCAACGGGAACTGCGCCGATTTACCAATCGGGCCCCAGAAGAAGAGTAAGGCGACAGGAACCAGCAGGCCCAACCGGCCCAACGGCAAGGCCCACGAGACATTGCTTGACAAGTCAACGAAATTCAAAGTGCCAGAATAAGCGTAGATCATGAAAATTGCAATAAGTAGGCCGATGTCGCCGATTCTCGTGACGATAAGGGCTTTCATACCGGCATGGCTTGGCGAATAAGCCATAGGCACATTCAGGGATTTGTCGCCAACGGTTCCGACCCACTTGTCAACTGGATCCTTGTACCAATGCCCGATCAGCGCGTATGAGCAGAGGCCTACCCCTTCC
>JBAVCK010000122.1:0-7747 GCA_049586635.1 Bathyarchaeia archaeon | reverse complement strand
GAACGAGTCTTCGAACTATCGGAGGGTGACCTTCGTAGGGCGATTAACTACCTTCAGGTTGCGGCCGCAAGCACGAAGGGCGGAAAGTTAGACCTGGCGACGCTCGAAAAGGTCATGCCAGAGGCCCAGGGTGAACTCATTCGTGAAATGCTGAAGCTTGCACTTCAAGGGGATTTCATGAAGGCACGAGATGCCATGTACGAGTTGATGGGCAAGCATGGTGTGAGCGGCAGAGAGATTATCCGCGGAGCGAACCGGGAGATTAGCCGCGTCTCAGAGGTTAAGGGTGACAAGCAGGCCGAGGTTGTGCGTGCACTCGGTGAATGTGATTTCAGGTTGACGCAAGGTGCAAATGAGGATATTCAGCTCAGTGCCATGCTGGCTCAGTTGAGCGTGATTGGAAGAAAGTAGAGTGCAAACGCTCCAGACAGTTGCTTGGACTGAGAAGTACCGTCCCCTGTCCACAGCAACGATTCTAGGCAACGAGGAATCAGTCGAAGCATTCAAGGCTTGGATGAAGCAGTGGACGTTGAAGAAGAAGCCTACGAAGGCATGCCTCCTAGTCGGGCCGCCTGGGGTTGGGAAAACAACGCTCGCTAGAGCCGCCGCGAACGATTTCCACTTCCGAGTGCTTGAGATGAATGCAAGCGACATTCGGACTGAGAAAGCCATCAAGAACCTGCTTGCTCCCGCAAGGTCCTCTTCAACGCTCGACAGCTTCACCGCCGATGGTCGAGGAAATATGGTTCTCATGGACGAGGTGGACGGCGTTTTCGGGCGAGAAGACCGCGGAGGATTGGGAGCAATTCTTACAGTAATCAAGCAGTCGCCCGTACCAATAGTCCTAACGGCTAACAACGTAGACGACGAAAAATTTGACGACCTCAAGAAGACCTGCATCGTCGTCCCGCTTGTTGAAATTCGCCCCCGACTGCTACTCATGCTGACTAATCATATCCTTGCCGAAGAGGAGCGTTCAGTCCCTGAGAAAGTAAGGAAACGAGTTGCCAGCGAGAGTCACGGGGACATAAGGTCCGCCGTCAATGATATTCAAACCATCGCAACCAGTGGCGCAGCAACCCTACGTCCGGAACGGACGAGGGAGCTGGATGAAAAAGGAACCTTAAGAGGCCTGTTCGCTTCACGCGGATTCGGCGAAGCTAGAAAGGCCCTCAACGAGACTGAGATTCCACTCTACCGCGACGAGTTGCTATTGCTCATTCATGATTTGCTCCCCTACCTGTACACCACGCCTAGCAAATTGGCGAAAGCCTACGACAGCTTGTCCCGCGCAGATATCGGGTATGGGAGAGTTGGTGCAAGCCGTTCTCGTGGGATGATGCCGCCTCCTTTCAACCAGCCGCGCAGGGATGCTGTGCCGGAATGGAGTCTACTGCCCGTCGCGTTGAACGAATTGGCCTCAGTGGGAACGGAGCCGGTCGATAACGACATAGAGCATGCGATGGATGTAGCCCCATTGCTCTCGAGGAAAATCGTGGATCGTTACCAGTACCGACTTTGGGCGTTGGACCACCTGTGCCGCAGGATAGCCAGGACATGCCACATGTCGAAACGTAAGGCGTTGTATGAAGTTGTCCCGTTCCTAGTGGCCATTTTCAGTTTTGATGGGGAACGTGGTCGGGAAATTGCCCTGAGCCTGGAAGCGGAGGAACGGGACATAGATTTCCTGGTTTCGGAATCTAAGACGCAACCAACCGTGAAAGGCCCTGAAGCGGTTCTTGACCCGACAGGTTTCAAGTTGCCTTACATGGGCAAGGACAAGTTCATCCAAATCATGCGGGCGGGCATTAGTTACGATCGGAGCGGCGGCAAATTTGCTGTCCGCCGCCTCGATAACCTAGACTCAGTTGAAGAAAGGCTATCGGACATAATGGTGAGGCCTATCAAATTCCGGCGCCCTGAGCAAGCTGCGGCTGAAGTGGAGGGTAAGGTCATTAAGGAATGCTACGTGGACGGGCAGAAGATCACATGTGAAGAATGTGAGTTTGTTGAGAACTGCCCCAGCCATCTAATCCCCTCCCTGAAATTCTGCATATGCGATCAAACAGTCGCAGATCCGAAAGGTTACGAGGAGTACGTGGCAAAGAATGGCCCCGCTGCCCCACCAGCAAAGCAGGCTAAGCCTGCTAGGCCAGTTAAGACTGTTAAGCGGGGACCTGCCCGTAAGAAGCGTTAATGCTCGTGAGCTACGCCGATGATGTGCCCAAGTTCTGGAAGAATCAACTTCTCCATGGCCGTTTGAACGGCGTCCGGTGAGCCTGGAAGACAGAATATCGCTTTCCCCTTACTCGTTACGGCAAATGCGCGGCTGAGAAGGGCTGGGGAACCGATGGTCTCGAAGCTGATTTTTCTGAAGAGTTCCCCAAAACCCGGAATCTCCCTATCAACCAGGGGTATGATGCTCTCAGGGGTAACGTCCCTCGGGGACAAGCCTGTCCCGCCGGTTATGATCACCGCGTCAACTCCATGGCGCCTGAGGGCGTGTTTTGTTGTTTTTGTTATCATTGGTTTAGAGTCGGAAATCAATTGGCGTCCTTCAATTCTATGGCCTGCCCCTCGGGCAAGCTTCTCGATCATGTCTCCAGAGGTGTCGCTGGGTTCTTGGCCAGCGTTGAGTTCTTTGAATTTTGATGTGCTACAGGTTATGATGTAGATTCCGACCGATTTCGGTGCGGATGACTTGTGAAGTTCCGGGACTTTGGTCATTTATGTTCGCTTGATTTTCTTTGTTACTTTGAGGTTTGTGATGGCGGTTGTTGGGTATTGGCCCTTGGGGTCTTTCTCGTACTGTTTCACCATGTCCCAAATCGTGAGAAGATAGGTTGCGGCAGCAGTTAGCGCTTCCATCTCAACCCCAGTCTTCGCTAACCCTTTCACGTACGACTCCACCCTTAGCACATTGCCCGCCAAGGAGTGCTCGGTTCGCACTGCTGTTATCGGAATCGAGTGGCAGAAAGGAAGGATGTAGGGCGTACGCTTCGCGGCCATTATTGCCGCGACCTCTGCGGCAGCAATAGAGTCACCCTTCGCGATTCGGCCGCGTTTAATGCGTGAAATTGTGCTTGGTTTCAACACAATTTCCCCGACCGCTGTTGCCTCTCTAACAATTGCGTCCTTCGGGGAGATGTCTACCATGGAGAAACGGCGCATCCGCAAACAAACCTCAAGCCTAACATTAATGCCGTGCGGGCAAATTAGCCCTTGTGCCGTGTTCGGGGCTATTGTTGCCGCAAATCACGACTTCGAGTCCTGGCGTTTAACCCGATTTCGGCTCATGACTATCTGTGGGGGTGTTTTCCTGGCGAAGCCATGTGGATCTACATGAACACAACTGCAACCTTGTTCCCGTAGTAGTGCGTCCACGCCGCTTAGCCAATGAGTCACGCGCCTGCCGCCATTTGTATCCGCACTGTGGGTTCTAATGACGCCCCGGTAGCATTGAAACCTTGAGACTTTGTGATACTCGAATCGCGCCTTGACGACTACAGGCATGATTCTAGCCGGTCACTGGGAGCGGGTTTACTTTCGTGGTATGCGTTTCTTTCGTGTTGTGGTTAGGGCGGCTTCTAGTTGCTCGCGCATGGTTGAGGCTGGTATGTTTTGTAGGCCGAGTAATGTTGTTTTTCCGCGTACGCCTTCGCCTGATTTTTCGGCCGTTATTACGCCAATGGCGCCTAGGCCGCGCGCGTACTTCCAGATTTGAGTGTGCTTTCTGGGTTGGTCATTATATTCTTCACAAACGGCCTTGTACTCGCGTTCAACGACGCCTATGGTAGCGTAGGCTTCCTGTGATTCCCCGAGAACCCTGGCTAGGGCGAGGAGCATGTATTTTTCGTGTGGTGATAGGGCGGCTATGTATTCGCCGCGGAGCATCGGGTAAACGCTTCCGGCAGCCTTCCGCACATGGTCGGCTAGAATGTGTTTCGCGTTTTCGGAGTCGGCGTATTTTCCGGCGCGCCAGAGTAGTTCGATTGAGTACCTGGCGTCACCGCTCTGGCCGCCTATGTCGGCGACGAGTTGAAGCGCCTCGTCGGCCACGGTGTTCTCTTTGAAAGCTAACCCAATACGGTCTTTGAGGATGTCGATTAGTTGTCGGGGACTGTACTTGTCGAGTTTAACGATGTTCCGTTGCAGCGTGTCGATGGTGCTCTTGTCGAGTTTTTGGAGGTATTCAATTTCGCGGAGTATGAAGATTAGTGAGAGCCGTATTGGTTTGCCCACCCTTTCCTCTTGGATGCGGGTTAGGTTGTAGATTGGGGTGGATTCTTCCACTCTGATCAGGTGCTCAAGCTCGTCGAGTGCGAGTATGAGGTGTATGTTCTTGTCATCGAGCATGTCCATGAGGGTGTGGAGGAGTTCCTCAGGCGCGAAACCGCGTTTCGGAAACTCGGGTTCGAACTGAGTCAGGACTCGTTTCATGATCATGAAGAGGCTGCCTTTTGCTTCGCGGCAGTTCACGTGAACATAGTGCAGGTTGACTTTGCGGTTTCTCGCAGCCTTGACAAGGTCTGTTCCGAAACGTTGGGCGAGTACAGTCTTGCCGGTTCCTACGTCGCCCGTGATGAGGACGCGTTGGCTTGTGGAGAAGGGGCTGTCGAGCGTGAAGCGGAAGAGTTGGGTGAGAAAACGCATTTGCTCGTCGCGGTGGGGGAGCTTTCGGGGTATGTATTCCAGTGAGAGGGGCGCTTCGTCTTTGAAGACTGTGGGCCTTTCCAAAGTCTCCTTAACAATATCTGAAGACAATTGAACGAGAGCCCCTACTCTCGACATGGCTTAGCCTACTCCCATCTTATCTGCTTTTGTTCTCCGATGCGATAAAAACAGGAGAGCCGGGTGAAACTGATTGACTAAATTTCATCATTTGGTTCGGTATGATTCGATGACCCTGTAGAGTTCATCCCGCTCAGACGCATGAATCCCCTTAGCCTTCCCGTTATGTAAGATCAGCTTCCTCCCTCGCCTGCGTTGCGTCATCACTCCTATGATAGAAGCCTGAATCCCATTCGCCTTCAAGCGACGTAAGATCAGACGGCTCCTCCGTTTGTCGGCAGATATGAGTAGACAACCCGAGCTCATCAGCCGCAACGGGTCCACTTTCAATGCGGAGCATATTCGTTTCGTTTCCGGACGAATTGCGATACGTGACTCGTGAATCAGGAAACCAACGCCGGATGCTTCCGCAAGTTCCCAGACCCCCTGAAGCAAGCCGCCTTCCGTGGGGTCGTGCATTGCCCTAACTCCCCCCGCTCGGACAGCGACTAGAGCATCTTCAACAACGCCAATCGAGCTCTTCATGAGTTTTGCCCGCTGGAGTAGTTTCCCACCTATCTTCGGCCTAAGTTTGTGAGCGAAGTCCGAGGCTAGCACAGCGGTTCCTTCGATGCCTACTGTCTTCGTCATGATGAGCTGGTCGCCTGGCCGCGCACCGCTCGATGTTACGAAACGATTTCTCGGGACGACACCAACCATGTAGCCTACCACAATCGGGCGTTTCAGCCCAGGAGTGACCTCGGTATGTCCTCCGACAACGGCGACGCCCACCTGTTTCGCAGCCTTGTCGACCTGTCGCATAATCTTGCTCACCAAAGTGACGCCAGACTTTTCAGGGAGCAGGAGGTCGCACAGAAACCATCTTGGCCTAGCACCTCTACAGGCTACATCGTTCGCGTTAACGTGGACCGCGAGCCATCCGATATCAGACGCCGTCCCAGTAACCGGATCCGTTGTCAAGACGAGTACGTTCTTTCCCAGCGAGACTAGCGCAGCGTCCTCGCCTACGGAGGAGCCCATGATCACTGCGCGGTCTTTGACCCCCTTGTAACGAAACACCTCGCGGATGAGAACTTCGGTTGGAATCTTTCCAGTCCGGAAGAGGGGCATCTTGTACCAAGCCCTAGAAGGCACGTCATGCTTTAAGTAATCACTCTCAATAAATGTGCGTTGAGGATGGCTGAATGATTAAGTCAATAATTGACATAGCCGTTGTCGTGTCCAACGCAAACAAATCGGCTGATTGGTACAAGGAAAAGCTTGGCCTCGAAATTCGCGATAAGCAGGACCACTGGGTCACGGTCGCTCCGAAGGGCTACGATCCGGTCCTTCACCTTTGCGAGTCAACGACGCTCGAGCAGGGGAACACCGGTATTGCCTTTCGCGTAGACGACCTCGACAAGGCCTACAAGGAAATGAGTGGTAAAGGGGTCGAGTTCACTGTGAAACCGAAGAAAGAGGAATGGGGTTACTACGCGATGTTCAAGGACCCCGACGGAAACGAATTCTGGCTGTTTGGAGAATAGCGCCAAAGAAACTCAAGCTCGTTAGACTGTCTGGTTAGTTCTCCACAGTAGTTTTCGAGAGCCTTCCAGGGTGCGAAGGGCAGTGTCAGTCAAGTCTGAGAGTGAACGTGACTTTCATCTAAAGATGGCCAAGGAATGCTTCAACGCGGCTTGGGACTACATGGACAAGAAACGTAGAGACGCTGATGACGAGCAGCAAATGCTACATCTGGCACATGCCTCCCGCTACCATTGGACGTTCGTCGGAACCCCCCGAAACCTGGCCGTTAGTGACTGGCAGATTTCCCGAATCTACGCAGCCCTCAACGAACCGCGCCTCACCCTCCATTTCGCCAAATCCTCCCTAGAAATCTGCGAGAAGAAGGGCCTGTCAGACACTTTGCATACGGCGTACGAGGCTATGGCGAGGGCACACGCCATCGGCAGGGATAACAAATCTGCCCAGAACTACCTCGATAAAGCTCGCGAACAGCTCGACCGATTGACCGGACTGGACGAAGAAGACAGAAAAATCTACGAGGATCAGATTCGAGAAACTGAAGCGATGATAGGAAAATAGTACGCGGCTTTACGCTTCAGCATAGCAATAACTGCGGGCTCCCGCACTCAAGATCCATCTCACTTTACGATCAATTGGGCCAGACTCGTCATCGCCCGCCAATAGAGCTAGCATAACACCCGCTAATTTGCATATCTAACACAAGCAATTTGCAAGCTTATGTTCAACGCGGCCAGTAGTCGCACCTAGAATCTCTGAATGAAGGTTGATGCGGAAAGTTGCCTGCGGTGCGAATAGTGCCCGTCGGGTTTGAAAGTCTAGGTGTGAGGTCGATGTGCACTTTCATCGAGACGCCCGACGTGAGAATCTTGGTCGACGCAGGCGTCGCGTTGGGCCCACGTTTCCGAAAACTACCCCACCCGCAGGAATATCGCGCCCGGGACCAATGTAGGAAGCGGATCAGGGAATATGCAGCGAAGGCTGATGTCGTAGTCATCTCCCACTACCACAACGACCACCACACGCCGAACTACACCGAACCTGTCTGGCTTGGGAGTAGCGCTGAAGAATCTGAGCAAATCTACAGGGACAAAGTTGTTCTTGCCAAGGATATTCGAAACGCCATCAACTTCAACCAGCGCAGAAGAGGATGGATGTTCCAGCGGTTTGTAAAGCGGATCGGGAGCAAATGCGAGGTGGCTGATGGTAAGGAGTATGAATTTGGCGCCACGACGGTGAAGATTTCTCAACCGGTCCCGCACGGGGAAGACGAAACGGAACTCGGGTGGGTTCTCATGACTACAATTGAATCTCAGGGGGAGAAGGTGCTCCACGCGTCGGACGTTCAGGGTCCTATGTCTAAGCTGACTACTCGGCTGATATTAAAAGAGAAGCCCGGCACCCTAATCCTAGGAGGGCCGCCGTTGTACTT
>JBAVCK010000121.1:0-14673 GCA_049586635.1 Bathyarchaeia archaeon | reverse complement strand
CGCGAAGATAATCCTCGTTGAGGCCGCATCCTGCTTCGACGCTGACCTTAACGCGGCTTCGATGGCTGTTGTCAGTCAGTCAAGCCTTGCTGGCAGCATAATGTCCCAAAGTTTCGGTGAAGCTGACGATCTCGTGGGCTGCAATTATTTCCCCTGTAACACAACAACGGTTGGAGTGTTTGACCCAACAATTCGAACGACCTATGACACAATGGCGACCATTGCAAAGAGTAACATGTGGACGCTACTCGCCTCATCCGGTGACGATGGCGCGAACGAAGCTTACAGTATTCCCGGAACAGGCGAACTGACGCCTTCATGGCCAGCAACGAACCCGAACGTTTTGGGAATTGGCGGCTCGCAAGGACTACCATACGGGGGCCAATTTGGCGATATACCTGGACCGGGAGGAACGTTCACATGCACCGCGGGAGCCACCTGCAATACTGGCCTAGTAATTATGAAGGGCGGTTCGAACGGCTGTACGACCGCCACAAGACCAGGTATACCCACGGGGTGTACTCCATTTGGCTATGGTGGTGAAGGCGCATGGCAGGAGTGGAATGACTTGGGGCCGCGGAGCTCAACCGGCGGCGGAATCAGCAATAACTACTACGGGATTGACAGCGTCGGCTACGCTCCGCCAAGCTACCAAGCAAACTTGCCTTCAACATTCGCGTTGACCAACACTACGACGGTATCTAGAACCGGCAGGGCAACTCCAGATGTTGCATTGAACTCAGCAGTCAACGGAGGCGTACTAGCCTATCTTGGCTTCGGTGGCCTTAATCGTTGGGCGGTTTTTGGTGGAACGAGTGCAAGCTCACCTGCGTGGGCTGCGATAATGGCGCTTGTGAACCAAGTCCACGGAAGCCCCGTAGGCTTCGTCAACCCGGCAATCTACGAATTGGCTCAAAGCAGCCTCTACCATCACGCTTTCCACGACATAACCGTTGGCAATAACACCGACGACCCTGGAACTTCACAAAACGGCTACGTGGCAGGAACAGGCTACGATTTGACAACCGGCTGGGGATCAGTTGACGTCGCGAACTTCGTAAACGACATCCAACCCTTCCTAGGTCCATACTACGGATATATTGGTCTGGTACCAGGTTGGAACCTCATCAGCCTACCTCTCGTGCCGACGAACAATGCAATAAACACCGTTCTTGGTCCACTAGTCACTGCCAATGTGATCAAGTCTGTCTTCTCCTACCAAGGTGGAACATGGAAGTTCGCGTTGTTAACAGCAGGGCACCTTGCGGGTTCGCTCACGACCATGCAGGACGGACTTGGCTATTGGATTTTGATGACCGCAGCGTACACTTTGCCGGTGAATGGCTACGTGGTCGGGCCACCCCCAGCGCTGCCACCAGGCTATTCACTGAATGTCGGCTGGAACCTCATGGGATTCAAACCACAGCCGGACCCAACTGCTTCAGAGAACGTTACCTTCTACCTGCAAAGCCTCGGAACGAAATACGACAATAATACCGTCTGGACATACGACAATCCGACCGGAACCTGGACACGCGCAACCTGCGGGTACGCGCCTGCAGGCCTACCAGCATGCACAGAGATGCTGAACCCCGGACAAGGCTTCTGGGTCTACATGACTTCAGCCGCAACACTTCACCCATAAACTTCACTCCATCCCCCTCTCTTTTTTTCTCTTTTTTTCTTCATTGCACGCAAGTTTCGCGCATCGATCCGCCCTTTCGATTTCTTGTTTGGTGTTCCCTTGGCGAGGCCTATGCGTTTCGCTAAAGAGACCTTGGCATTCATCTTTGTCGCTCGCAGGTTAGGGTTTATAGTAGCCTATCTGGAAAAGAATGGTCAGTCATGTCCTGTTTGATGCGTCTCGCCATCGCGGCCATCATGATGCTGGCTGTCTCCTTTGTGACGGTTCCCGGAATCACTGCGCCTAACTCTCCGCTGGCCGCGGCGGCATCATTCCTTCAACCTACGGCAGGTAATCCGAACGATATGATCCCATCCGAATGTGCGGTATCTTCATCAAATCAGATGCGAGTTACGACCCAAACATCAACTATAGCCAACACCACGCTGCCGGGAACCGTGGCGCCAGGAGTCTTGAACCATACTATGACAATGATACGCGAGATTCCCACGTCTTTTCTTCTCCACATGGAAGTGGTTTTCAAAATACAAAACCCAGACCGGTTTTCAAAATGCCTAGCGGCGATAAGCGACCCGTCCTCACCTGGGTACAGGCATTTCCTTAATGCGACGACGCTGGCACCTTTCATCGAGACCCCAACCCAAAAGGCGTTGGTCAAAGCATTCTTAGCAGCAAAGGGTTTCGATGTCACTGACGGCGCCTCCCCGTTAGTGCTCAACATAGTAGGCTCAGCGGGTGTAGCGCAGAATGCCTTCCAAGTACATGTCAACTTCTACAAAGCGGCAAACAACCCAGCGTTCTATTCTGCGGACACAGATCCAACTCTCCCCCAAACCATAACAGACTTGGTGCAGGGCATCATAGGGCTGGAGAATTACACGACAATTCAACCTGCAGAATCCCCATGCTTAGGCCCATACTGCCCCCAAGGAATGCAAGTCGGATACTCACTAACCAGCCTCTACTCAACTGGCTTCAACGGAGCCGGAACAACAGTTGCGGTTGTTGATGCGCCTGGCGATCCGCACCCTCAAGCCTCTATAGATGAGTTCGACACCCAGTACGGCCTACCTGCGACCACTTTAGACATAGTCTATCCCGATGGGATTCCGACCTCTTATGATCCCGTCTGGGCGTCGGAAGCTTCGATGGATATCGAGGCAGTACATTCGATGGCTCCGGGCGCTAAGATAGTGTTGGCCTACGATAGCATCGATCCAATGAAAGCTGTGGACTACGTAGCCCAGAACGGGCTCGCGAGCGTAATCTCGAACAGCTGGACCTATGGGTGCTATTCCACCTTTTGCAGCGATACTCAATTATCTCCCTCTTTCGTTTTATCAGTTGACTCACGGCTGGCCGCGGACGTTGCGCAAGGTGTGACGATACTATTCGCCTCGGGCGATGAAGGAGCCAAACCTGACGGAACTACGTTTGGTACTCAGTTTCCGGCTTCAGATCCGCATGTTCTAGCCGTGGGCGCAACGAACCTGGTTTTGAATGGCTGTGGGGCCACGACGTGCACGGGTTACGGTAGCGAGACTGGAGCCACGATCAGCGGGGGGGGCTACAGCGGCTATTTCTCGGAGCCTAGCTGGCAAACATCAACGATAGGTACGAAGACGGGCAGGGCGGTCCCTGACGTCTCCATGCTCGGTTACATTCCAGGCATCTGGGTATACTCAAGTGCAGTAAAGGCGTGTGGGGGCGGAAGCCTTGACGGGGGCGGGTGGTTTGGTTGTTCTGGGACAAGTTTGTCCACTCCGCTTTGGGCTGGCTTTCTGGCAGTGGTCGTTCAATTGAATGGTGGCTTAGATCTCGGGAACATTGATCCCTTAATCTATAAGCTCGCGAGTGGGAGCAGGTACTCATTGGATTTCCACGACATCAGCCATGGGAACAATGGATACAATGCCGGGCTCGGGTGGGATCCGGTTACTGGTTGGGGCACGCCAATTGGAGCCAACCTTGCTCTCGACATGGAGCTAAAATTCACATTGACGAATAGTGGAAGTATAGTTGTAGACCAAGGTAGTTCTGTTTCAACGCAGGTTACTGTCACCCTCCATAGCGGTCAGGGACCACCTGTACCGCTCGCGTGTACGGGCGGTTTGCCTTTGCGGTCATCTTGCTCCTTCAGCCCTTCACCTGCTGTTCCAGACTATACTAGCACACTCACGATAAACACGGAGCCTTCGACGCCAGCAGGGTCTTACGACGTTATTGTGAACGGCACAGTCGGGATCGTGACTAACTCGACTAGCTTCAACCTGGTTGTGAATCAGCATCAACAATCCTGCACCTTGACCTCTCTCCCATCAATGTACAATTGCCCGTTAGCGTTCGTGCAGGGTTGGAACCTGATTTCACTGCCAGTCACGCCTGTGGCTAACAAGACCTTCCCGAACACTGTCGACGGCATCTTCGGTTCCAACCCTCAGTTTGGGTTCATGAGCAACGTGAGCAGCGTCTTCGCATACACTTCGGGAACATGGCAGGCCTGTACGGTGACTAAACAAGGCTCAGGGGCGAACGCGAAGTACACCTGCACAGGGGCTTTGAAGAACTTGGTTGACGGCAAGGGTTACTGGGTTTACGCTAAGGCAGCGTTCACTTTGAACAACCCAAACAACCACGCTCCGACATGGGGTGGGCTGGTCGGTTCAATCATTCCCCCAACCTCCACACCACCAACATACTCGCTGACTGCGGGCTGGAATCTTGTAGGCTACAAGCCGCAACCTGACCCATCAGTGTCGGAAACGATTTCCACATACCTGACCAGCCTGCTCGGCAGCAGCTACGACCCTGACAATGTCTGGGTCTACAATAGCTCAACAGCGCAGTGGATTCGTGGCACGAGTACGACGCTGGAGCCCGGCCACGCGTTCTGGGTCCTCATGCTAACCCCAGCTACACTCCGCCCGTAACCGGTCCCAATCAGTTCCCAGATATACTCGCTGACTGCAGGATGCAACCTGATCGGCTACAAACCCCAACCCACCGTTCGAAACGAAACCGTAAGCCAATACCTCATTAGCATCAGCGGAAGCCACGACCCGAACAACGTTTTCGTTTACAACAACCTAACCGGTTCATTGACTCACGGCGAACCAGCAACCCAACTAGTCCCTGGGCAAGCCATGTGGATACTAATGACCTCATCCGCTGCACTGAGGCCGAGCCTGTAGACTGCTTCGTATGAGGTGATCTAGGCGTAAAATGAGGCGAGGGTTACCTTCGCTTGGCACCGTTTGGCACCACCCCAAGACGGGTGGATCCACCCTCTTAATTGCGAACGGCAGAAGCAATGCCACAGGTTAGAGCGTGTAATATGATCCACCGTCCCCGCGGCGAATGGTTGCAGCATCATTTGGCCGTGAGTTCCTTCGGCCCGAACGTTTGATTAGATCATGTAAACTTCCGGCAATCCTCGAAAATGCTGGTCCCCGGTAACAACCTTCCCGCCCCTATCGCGTGCAGTTGAAAGTACAATTGAATCAGCCAACCCGGGACACGTTTCTTCATCACGACATCCAGCTTGGCGGCTTCGACAGCCAATTCCTCACCGAGAACCACAAGCGCACTTCTCGATTTGATGAAAGCCCTTCGGAGTTCCGCCTTCTCGGGGTCTTCGCTTCTTAGAATCTTAGCGTATATCTCTACCAAGCATATTGATGGTGTGAGCTTCTCATTGACTTCAGAGTCAACAATCGCTTTAACCTTCTCTCCCCCGTCGGTTCCCATGAAGTATTCTAGCCAGGCGTGGGAATCTATGACGTACTTCAAGTTCGGTCCCTATGGTCGCGGAGGTCCCTCAAGGACGTCTTTTCCATTGTGCCGAACATGGTCTCCCCCTTCAGCAAGGCTTCGGCTAGGATTGCGTTAATGGCGTCTGAGATTCCTCTCGGGCCGTACTTCTTCTTGAGAATCTCATACAGGTCTTCTCTAAGCAACACTGTCGTCTTCAAGGCAAATACGTAACCGTAAACATAAACCTAAACCTTTACGGCTTCATCTACCATGAGGAACTCGAAACCTTGTAGACTTGTAGGCTTCAAACCGCAACCTACACTTGGTCCTGAATCCGTAGGAACCTACCTAACGAGCATCACAGGAAGTTATGAAACGAACAGCGTTTGGGTTTACGATAGTTTAACTTTGGTTTGGGTTCGGGCTGACGCGAGCTACATGCTTCAGCCTGGTGTGGGTATGTGGATTTTCATGACCGCGTCCGCAACGCTCAGACCGTAACCCGTGCTGAATTTAATCAAGTGTCCCGGATGATGTTGGGGATATCGCCGGGAATTACTTGAGTGATTTCGACAAAGCCACGGAACTTCCCCGCCTTAAACCAAGGCGTTTGGCACACCAACTTTCGCACTCCCCCCTTCTGCGTAGTATAGACGTTGGCCTGCTTTTTCTCCATAAGCTCCTTGAGTTTCGCCCGTGCAGGTTCCGGGTGGCAATCAAACAAATTAGTGCCAATTAGCTGCCGACCCCCTTCATCCTTGAAGCTTTCCACCGCCTTCGCATTCATCTCCAGAATGATCCCCGCGGAATCGCACACAGTAATTGCAGCAGGAAATTCTTCCACCCACGAATGACTAGTGACCTTCGCCAAATTCGCCTCACAACTTCCTGGTTGAATTACAACCGAGCCCTCCTTTAGAATGCTTTACTCCTTATCCTTAGGGGGAATCACTCAGGGTTAGCGGCCAGGTCTTGCGGGCTCCACCGGTGGCCTCTGTAACACTGAAATCCTATGACTGACGGGCACGTTACAGGTTGTACGCCAGTCTTAAGTGCAACACTTTAGGTAAGGTTGTACTGGCGACCTATGTCAGACGATGTCGTTCTGGTTACGAGGAAGGGTCAGATTACCATCCCAGTCTCAAAGAGAAACAAGTACAGAATAAAGGAAGGCATGAAGGTTCTTGTGAAGGACAGTTCTGAGGGGATTCTCATTAAGCCAATTACACCGATAGAAAGTTTAGCGGGAGTGGATGCAGGTAAAGTAAGCATCGCGCGGATGAAGCGTAAACTGGACGACATGAGGCGACAAGATAGGTACTGAACATGCCCGTCACGGTCGACACACGTTTCTTTTTGACTCATTACCTCGCGGACACTGATGAGCTTAAATCGAGAACATCAGGAAAAATGATTGAACTTCAAAGAGAGGGCGCCGTGGTTCCTACGATCGTTCTCCATGAAGTGTATAAGTTCACTTACGAAAATGTCGGAAAGGAAGTCGCCTATCTTCGCGTCAACTCGATCATGAGCTCCGATATGAGAATGGTTGATTTAACACCACAAATTGCTGTAGCATCAGCCAACCTGAGGTGTCGGCACAGGGGATTGCCGACAGCCGATTCGATTATTGCAGCAACGTGCATGGATACGAAATCGAAGCGCGTTCTCTCCGATGACCCACACTTCAAGATGATCAAAGAAATCGAGGCCGAATGGCTCTAACGCTCTCCACGTGCCCGGCGAGCGTTAACAAACTCACGACCCTGAGCGAAAACAAACCTTTCAATTGTCCGTGCAGAGACTTTCCGCTAAGTGGTTGATCTTCCATGGCCAGAATTTGCTCGATTATTCTCCTCTGTAACTCGGACCTAAGCTTTCGGAAGTTGCTTTCGAAATTTGGTGTTTGAACGAGCGTGTACTTGTGTGTGTGCGCGCAGGATTAGACCCACACACACGAAAAGCTCTGATGAGAGAATTAATCTGAACGTTATTCTAGTCTGCGAATGATGTGGTATCCGAATTGTGTTTTCACGATGGGTGAGGTTTGTCCTTTCTGGAGCGCGAACGCGGTCTGCTCAAACTCTTTCACCATCTTCCCGCGCGTGAACCATCCTAGGTCGCCGCCACGTTTGCCTGAACCCGGGTCGCGGGAAACCTCTTTCGCAATATTAGAGAACTTCTCACCCTTACTCAGCCGATCCAAGACCGCCTGTGCCTCCTTCTCAGTCTTCACGAGGATATGAGCGCAGTGAACCTGATTGGGCAACAGTAATCACTGGCACGAAACTCCGCTGGAGTCTGCAATTAAGCATGTCGTCGGCCTCGCCGATTACAAGGTAAGGAATCAGGAAGCATCAGTTGATTCCCTCAATTTTTCCTTCTGCACTGCGCAAGCCTATTGGTTCGAGCCGACGCTCAGCAGAGTTTGCTGAATGGTGCGCACGGCATGTGAATCGAGTGCGTTTACAGGTTGGTTGGATTATTTGTTTCTGCGTACGTAGTCTCTTTCCAGTGCTGACGTATACTTGTCCCAGATTTCGTGGGTATGCTTCAAATCTTGCGCTTTGGTGGGGGCGTTGCGTATCTTGAAGTGTTCTGTAAAACGCATGTCAAGTCTGGTTCTTCGGGGGCCGAGTCGCATTAACCGGTAATCACCCGTCTCGTCATCTTCATCGCCTATGAAGTCGAGGTGCCACCACTTCGGCGGATACAGGGTCACTACGTTCACCCCAATCTTGGGCTTGCCCCCGCTCCTGTACGCTGAAACGTAAATCACATGACGTCCCCTCTTCAACAGCATTTTCCGCTTCGCCTTCGAGCCAGTTATTTTCGGGTCGCTTTCCCGGTAGTCTGTACACCAATCGTAAACGAAGGGAAGCGGGGCGTGAATTATCTTTGAAATGCGGAAAGAGTGAGTCTTCGTGTAGCTATCTGCCAAGCCTAACATCTCCTCGTAGTTACGTACGTCCAAGCATATTTACTGTTACGTTTGAATTTATGATTCCATGGTGTGTGTGCGCATCATCAGACCCATAGTAGATTGTCGCGGGCCTTATTCTTCGGTATCCGTTTCGTGATAATGACGCTGAAAAAAGTTCAGCCTATTTCTTTGCGGTTTTGTCCGCTATTTCCTTGGCGATTTGTTCCTTGGTTTTGCCTTTCGAAATAGGGCCGGCGTAGCATCGCTCGTTTGAACCTGAACAACCGACTTCGCAGTACGGTCCGTCTCACTGTGTTGGCTATGCCCTGAAGATCGTTATGCCCTCCTTCTCTCTGAAGGTCACAGAGAACTTACGGAAAACGTCGGTTCTTCCGAGGAGGGGCGGGACCTCTTCCACCTGACTCCAAGCAACTCTCGCGCGGAAACTCATGGATCCTATGCGCATCGATGTTGTTTTGACAATGATTGGGACGGAAGATTTGTCGACTCCCGTGATCCTCTGCAGCTTATCCTGCTTCGATCGGCGTAACCCGATTAGATCCCCAACCGACAGAGGAATGAGGGTTATGTCTGCCCCTGAGTCAACGTATAACCATTGATCAAATTCGTCTTCCAGGATCACTTTCGCAACTGGCCGAAATATCACTCCGAAAATCGAAGACTTCTCTTTGCGGTAGGGAAACTCTACCCGCATATAATCAACACAAGCGTCTCGCCCTTCGGGACCTTGTGAAGTTCTGGTCGAGCTGTAGGGTTCTTCCTCTTGGCCTCTAACCACACTTGTTTCGCGTTGGTTCCGCTAGCAACGACCCTCTTTCCGACCACGGCCACGTATCTGCCCTTGTACCTCGAGAAATCGATTGCAACGAAGAACCGCTTCTTCTTCAACTCAACTCGCCTGGCCACATCTCACGAGTAACTCGCTAAAAACCCTAGCGTAGAGGCGCTTGCTTCAAACCTCATAAGATCTTCAAGATCACAGATCAACTGCGCCGAAGGGTGCAGATCACCGCTCAAAGATCAATCTAACGGACCCAACTCTCGAACGCTCTTAACCTGCCCCAAACAGTTCTATTTGGTCGCTTATTCTGTAACAACGTCTTAACGCCGATTGAGGGAAGAGAGCTTATGGCAGAAAAGCGAGTCTACGCAGTTCGAACACGGAAACATCTACCATCGATCCGGGAACAACGCCTAATAGGATTCTGAAAAGGTAGGAATCTAGACGTTCCTAAGGCAACCGTGAGTGTAACCAGAAGAGGACAAACCACCATCCCAGCAGAGTTCAGGAAGAAATATGGGATTGAAGAGAGTACGACCTTGGAAATTGAGGATACCGGTGAAGGGTTGTTGCTAAAGAAAATGGTCTCGACAATCGACCCAGTTGGGACTGGTAAGGCATCACAATCTGACATCTTCGCACGGCTGGACAAAATGAGAGCAGAAAATGAACGGTAGAAAGCGCGTTCAAGATGAAGGAATTGCATACTAGATGGGTCTAGATGGTGTGGGAGTCGAAAATTATTCTCCAGTCCCATCCCCAGCTGCACGCTCGGGTGAAGGCGCTGGTAGGGGACACAAGATTGGGTGCAGATTCGGTGTACCCTTTTTCATATTCCTGTTTGAAATACGCTGAAACCGTGAGAATCAATTAACCAAGCGAAGACCTGACGGAGCCTTTCAGGCTCAACTAACAGCTATTTCTGCGTGGTTTTGTCCGCTATTTCTTTCGTGATTTGTTCCTTGGTTTTGCCTTCCGTGGTTATGCTAAGGCTTTTCGCGGCGACTAGGAGTGGGTCCTGTTCGTTTTCGGGTGTAGGGGTCGTTGTGGGGTTTGTGATTGAGGCTATTTCCTTCGTGCTCTTCTCGAACTCTTTCTTAGCCAGGCCTATGGATCTGGCCAGTTCGGGGAGTTTCTTGGGGCCCCACAGGAAAATGACCAGTATGATCCCGACTATGATGAGCCATTCATACCCAATTAACGCCATCGGGCTTCAGCAACCATGTTTCCTCTGAGCTTAATATAAGTGAATTTCTGCCGCCTAAAATCCCATGAGGCCGGGTTTATTTTATCATGCGAACTTCTTGCGTCAAGTCTCGGAAATGCTCATCGCCCGTAAGTATCATCGCTCCGTGCTGCCGCGCGGTTGCAAGAACAACGGAGTCTGAGAGGCCCCAACGTTTCACGGCCCTCTTCCTTTCGTGATTCAACGAACCTGCTGCTTCAGCGATAGCTAAGTCTAGGGGGATGATTCGCGTCATGCCGACTATGAAATCCATGTCTCGAGAGTATGCGATTCTAGCCCTTCTATATTTTTCAGCTAACTCTGCTATGACAATCGTCGGGGTTATGCCTCGTCCGGATTCAATGAACGATTTTGCCTCCGCCCCCGCCTTCGATCCCGCGAAGTATTCGATCCACGCAAACGAGTCGATGACGTACTGTTGCAATCTGTCCGAGTCCATAAGCTGCATCAACCTAGTGTATTTCTCGTGTTATTTCCTCGTGCTCCTCTTGTGAGAACCTGAGTTTCATATTCTTGTGCACGCCGAAGCTTGACTTCGGGACGCTTGAAGCTCGAGTAATCAGCTTGGAGAGTACTTCATTCATACTCTTGGCCCCCTCCCTCTCCATCATTTGTCTCAGCCTATCCCACACGTCTTCCGTGACCGCAATCGTCTTAGACTTGACCATACCTTACATTATATAATATGTAACTTATAATATCCAATCCAGCAACGCTAGCTTAGAACCAGCTGGCCATGACTTCGGCAGCCGCGCTGAAACCCAGCGACAGACTTCCAGTAATACCAAATGATTGGGTCTACAATAACTTGAACGGGACTTGGCTTACAGCTTCCCCATCTACACAGCTTGCGCCCGGGGAAGTGATGTGGATTGCAACGTTTGCTCCGGCCATACTCAAACCATAAGGTTCCCGTCAGTGCTTAAGTAGCTGATTTGGCATAATGAAAAATGTCGTATGTCACATTCCATTTCGCGAATTCTCATCGTTGCCGTCCTACTCAGCCTTTCCTTCCAGAGTTTCGGCTCGGTTACGGTTAAGGCGTCGCCACCAATCGAAACAATGTATTCAAGTCTGAGTTTTCCAGTTGCTTTCACTTTTGCGCCTGATGGGCGAATATTCTACAACGAGAAAGACACTGGTAGCATCAGGATAATCCAGAGCGGGGCTGTTCTCCCGGCACCATTCGCACATGTGGGGCCACTCCCAGGGGTAAGCGGCACGGAGGAAGGCCTGCTCGGAATCGTTCTAGATCCTAATTTCATAACAAATCATTACGCCTACGTTTACTGGACGTACTTTAACGCCACCTACAAGCAGGTCAAAATTACTAGGTGGACCGACAGCGGAAACATTGGGGGAAACCCCCATGATATTTTGAATTTTACCGACCCCAATCCGCTCAACCATCAACCAGAGGTTGGTGGCCCAACGAACCATAATGGTGGGTACATGAAGTTTGGGCCGGACGGGAAACTATACGTTGAGGTCGGCGATTTCTGCTCTTGGGATTGTCTGAGTACTCCATTAGCGCAGCACCTTGATACTTACGCAGGTAAGATTCTTCGCATGAATCCTGATGGAAGCGTGCCAAGCGATAATCCAACGATAGGCGACAGCCAGCACCAACTAATTTGGGCGTATGGTTATCGTAACGGTTTCGGCATGGACTTCAGTCCCTCGGGGAAGCTTATAGCCACTATGGCTGGGCCGGATTGCTGCGACAGAATCCTCTACGTTACCCAAGGATCTAATTTTGGCTGGCCCATCTGCGGGACTGATTCCCAGCCTGTCTGCTCAAGTCAATATCCATCCATATGGGTGTCGGGGACGACTAGCACAGTGACGCCCACGGGAATCGCGTACTCACTCAATCCCAACATCCTCTATTTCGGAGACGACGAAACTGGAACCCTTAGGCAACTCGTATTGACGCCTAGCGGAACGTTAGCTCAGTTAAACACGATAGCCACAGGATTTGGCTCTATCATCGCCGTCGAGAGGGCTCCAGATGGGAAAATCTGGTTCTCGACAACGGACACCATTTACCGGTTCACTCCGCCACCCGTAACCTTCACGCTCGTTTCCCCCGCCAATGGCACATTGCTCGATAGCTCTCTGGCGTCCATACAAGTTCGCGCAACAAGCAACGGAGCTAATATTCTAGGCGTGGGCGTAACCGTTCAAGTGAATGGCACGCAGGTTTGCGGTGGAGTATCTGATGCGTCGGGGCTTTTCGTGTGTAACTATCAGGCAATTCAGCAAAAGAGCACGTACGTATGGAATGCCACGATCACGGGCATCAACTCAACCTCTCTCAAAGGGTACTTTGCCGTAGGATTAATGGAATCTATCAACCTGGTCGGAGGTTGGAATTTAATCTCGCTGCCGATCGTCCCAGCCAATTCGCTGATTGGCAAAGTGTTCGCAGGGCAGATAACGAATCAAACGCTCGGTATGGTTTGGAGTTTTCAGCAGGGGACATGGAAGTTTAGTAACGGCGGAAACTCGGGTTCGTTGACGACTGTTCAGGACGGATACGGGTATTGGGTCTACATAACGCGACCGAGCGTCCTCTACGTTACCGGGTACATTTTTCCAGCAACCTCGCAGCCGCCCACTTACCAGCTGAACACGGGTTGGAATCTAGTAGGTTTCAAACCCGAACCGAACGTGGCCACTGAAAATGTTGGCGAGTACTTGACAAGCATTTCGGGAAGCTACGATACGAACAATATCTGGCTGCACGATAATACGGGCGGGAGTTGGATTCGCGCAAACCCCTCAACACCAATTTCCCCCGGGGAAGCGATGTGGGTGCTAATGAGCGCACCAGCAACGCTCAGACCATAGTCGAGTGCTCACAGAATTTCCGAATGGAACTAGACGCCTAGCCTAGCAAGAAAATTCAAGACGTGCTCATTGAACTCGTCAGGGTTTTCCAAGTTGCTCATGTGCGCGGCGTTTGGGATTACATGAATTTCAGAGTTTGGAATTTTGCTGTGCATCTCCTGCGAGGCGGAAGGGGGAGTGAGCGCGTCATGTTCGCCAACAAGAATGAGCGTCGGAACCTTGATGCTCGCTAGTGCTTCAGTCGTGTCCGTCCTACTGGCCAAAGCTAACAATGCTCCGCATATGCCGAGTGAAGAATTTCCTTGAATTATTTGCCTGATCTTCTCGACAGCAGCTCTGTTGCCAGTAAAGGTCTGCGGGGCGAATACTGATTTTACAAAGCTATCCGCATACGCATTGACACCATTGGCTTTGACAGATTTGATTGCAGCCGCGCGCTTCAACTTGGCTTCATTGGAATCCGCCTTGGCCTTCGTGTCAGCGAGAATCAGCCCCCCAATCCTCTCAGGGTTCCGCTCAACCGTCCGGAGCGCAATGTACCCGCCCATCGATAGCCCGCAGAGCACCGCTCTCCCAATCTTCAGGTAGTCGAGCAGCCCGAGAAGGTCGTCCACAAAGAACTCAAGCGCATACTGCCCATCGCCAACGCCACTCTTACCGTGCCCACGAAGGTCGTAAGCGATGACTCGAAATCGTTTCTGTAGGGCTTGAATTTGCGGGTCCCACATTTCATGGCTGAAAGGAAAACCGTGAATGAGAACAATAGGCGCTGCATTTGAGATACCTGCCTCAACGTAGAAAACCTCACCGCCGTTTACAACCGCTTTCATTTAGGCCTGTACGCCTCGAGTCCCATACCTCTCAGAGGCGGCTCTGTTTTCAAGCCTTAGGTTGGAAGCTGGTTCGGAGAGTCCAAAGTTACAGCTACGTCAAACGTCCTTGTCGAAAGAGGCCAGGTTAGAGACGGTAATCTTGTGATCAGAAAAAAGAGGCTTACGGGTACAGGGTGGCGGCTACCGCCATGTATACCCATAATCCTTCTCCAGGGTTTAGGTTGTATGTGCACGTTGGAAGTCCACCGGGGGCATAATCGCAGGTGTCGCGTGTCCAAGTTCCAAGCGAGTTGCTGTATGTCCAGACACTCCTGTTGTCATAGCGTGTTCCGAGGCTCTGAAGGTAGAACGTCACGTTCTCAGGACCGATCGTTGGCTCTGGTTTGAATCCGATTAGATTCCAACCTGCTAAGAGGGAGTAGCTGGGTGGTGTAGTGGGTGGTGCAGGGGGTGGTGGTATTAGAAAGACGCTGCCGACGACGAACAGGTTGTCAGCTTTGTTCATGAGGACCCAGTAACCAAGCCCGTCCTGCATTGTAGTAAGTGGGTTGGGCGCTATACCCGCCAATACACTCCCAGTTAGCTTCGCTCCGAACCATTTGCCATTCTGGTATGACC
>JBAVCK010000120.1:0-1919 GCA_049586635.1 Bathyarchaeia archaeon | reverse complement strand
GGCTGCGAGTTCCTTGTCGAAAACGAACCAGTGCACTATCTCGGTGTGTGGGTCTCATGGTGCGCGACGACGACGCACATGAGCGCTTGAATGGCAGACTCCCCCCGAGGTTTTGCGGAATCTGAGTCGAAGGAGAGAGTAAGCGGATTACTCTAATCCAAAACTCCACCAAAAGCTACCACAATGGTTAAGCCAGAACCAAATAACCTTGCAGTGAAAGGGTTTAGGATGGTTCGCCTTTCAGTAGTCTGTTGCACGAGACGGGTCGAGCCCAGGTTTGATTGGATTAAGGAATCGCTGATCCAGCAAGAGTACAAGGACTTCGAGTACATTCTCGTTGATGGGCTTGCGGGCCAGAGGGGTAAGGAGGTTCGAGAGTTCTTCAAGGATGTGCCGTTCCGGTTCACGTACTTGCCTGACAAACCAAGCCGATGGTCAGGCATCAGAACAGCCATCGCTAACGGTCATAACACCGCAGTCATCTTCGCCGAAGGAGAACAGTTGGTCTTCCATGATGATCGCTGTAGGTTGGATCAATATTTTCTGGAGAGGCATAACAAATGGGCTGAACAAGGGTTATGCGTGGCAGGAGCCTGGTGTTTGTACGAGAAACCCTGGGAGGTCGGTCGGTACGGGTTCGAGGACAGAAGGAAACTTGTGAAGGCAGCTCAACCAGTAATCCCGGAATGGCTGTATGGAGGTAACTGCTCAGTGCCCCTAAAAGCAGCCATCGAGGTCAACGGCAACGATGAACTCTATGACGGCGGATTCGGCGTTGAAGATTGTGATTTCGGTATCAGAATTGGAAGGCTAAAGTATTCTGTCATCTACGACCCCGAATGCTTAGTACACTACGTAGTCAGCCGCGAGGAGTTGAAGAAAGACAGGAAACGTTGCTTTTCTCTCCAGAAGAAGATTACTGATTTGATAGGAATCGACAGATTGACACCCAACAAACCACAGAAGGCAGTTTATTCTTGGGACGAAGAGAAGGCGATGAACCAGAAGCGACTTATGCTAAAAGACGGAAAAATACACAACGCGAACGAATGGCTGATTCAACTTCTGAATGAACAACCGAGTCGGTTCTGGCCCTTGGGTAATGCCTTCAGTCTAGCAGACCTCAGGGAACAATGGCAGAATTACAGAGGGCGACGCGACGGTTCCAAAGAGTTCTGGAAAATACTGGAAAACTGGCGTTCACCACTGCTATACGACTGGCGCGACGGACAAAAAATAGAAGATATGAAATGATCGCATCTTCCGAGTGACGACGGTGTGATCACATCAAAGCTAAGTCTTCCTAGGATAAGTTTGACATGCATGAGTCCTCCGACGGCGATGTACCAGCACCGTTAGTGTGGCGTTATTCGTATACTCTCACAATTCAAGTTGTGGAATACTTGAAGGCAGTTCTTACAGAACATAACTTCGCATGCTTCACATGTGCCCCAGTTACGGACGGGCCTATCGACTAAATCTTTGCCACATTCTCCGCAGTTACTTTGTGGGCCCGCTTTGTTCGCCATGAGGTGTTCACACACCACCGTTACGGACCGAGCTACTTAACGTATTGCCATGTCAATGACATGGAGACGTGGGAATCTAGGAAGATTGAGTCGATTGACTATTCGCGGGCACGGTTCGACGGATCTTCGTGTAGAATGGATTTTGGTTCCATGGTCTAGATCTACCACGATCAGGTCTGCCAAGTATCTGTACCAGAAGCGGCCAATCCACATGTCGGATGGACATGGGTCTGTTTCCAACTGAACGAATCTTCTGCAGTATGGACGCTGCAAAACAAATCCCCTTGATGAGAAAAGAATGGGGAACGAGCGAGGATGTAGCGAAAACGCGAAGCGTATCATAGCTGAACAGCGGCACTGGGCGGGCGATGTGTCAATTGCAGAAGAAGA
>JBAVCK010000119.1:0-18088 GCA_049586635.1 Bathyarchaeia archaeon | reverse complement strand
CCTCAGACTCAACCTAGTACTGATTCAGGAATACCCTGTAATCTACAAGTCCTTCAGCTGACACTTTGTTTAGCCCTTTGAGTAGGTCTTTGCAGTGGCAGAAGTGACTGTCATCAGAATTGCAAAGAGTGAGACGCTTATGAAACTTAGCCTGACATCCGAGAACGCTGCCAAACCCCCAGCCATAAGCGGACCGATTGCCGAACCGATGCCGTAAACGCTTTCGTAAGATCCAACCGCGACCCCTGCCTGCGTATCGGGAAAATGTCGTGAGATTAGGCCTATGGTCAAAGGATAGATTACTGCGAAGCACCCTCCCAACATAGCCAACACAATTAGGAACGCGTTGAAGCTTGGCAGTAGCACGATGATGGTGCTGCCCACACCAATCAAGAGTGAGGCCAACATGAGGGCCTTCTTCTCGCCGTAGTGAAGATAATGCTCAGACGTAGCATAGCCAACAACTCTTGCGATTCCAAAAGCAGTGAATAAAACGCCCACCAATACGGCGCTGATTCCGATTGAGCTAGCATATCCGGGAAAGATTGAGGTTACGATGCTGAATACAACTCCGTAGCAAGCTACCAAAACGTACCAAGGGAACAATCTTCTCATCACTTTGGACTGATCAGCAAAGTGAGAGCGCCTCTCCTCTTCCCTAACGTGATGGGGGAACGTCATTATCCCTCCCGCCAGCAACGCGGCCAGCATCAGGGCAGATGAAATGACGAAGAGGTCGAGGAAGCCGAGGTTCTGAATGACCAATCCTCCAAGCAACGGGCCAATCAAGAGAGCGGAACCCCAAGAGACGCTATACAAGCCCATTTCTCTAACTCTTCGCTTTCGCGGCGTAAGCTGCAGAACAAGGATTTCTGTGACAGGCCAGAAGAACGCTAATCCTAACCCTCCTAGCGAACGCACTATGATGATGTCTGTTACAGACCTTGAGAACGTAAGCGCAAATGTTGCGACGAAGTTGATTAAAATGGCCGCTGCATAAAGTCGGGAGCGGTTAACTCTGTCTGCAAGTTGGCCCACAAAAATCGGCGCGACCGCGTACGTTAATGCCGTTGCGGTTCCGATATAACCCAAGTCTAGGAACGTGGCTCCGAACTGTTGGGCGAAAATTGGGACGAAATAGATGTACAGTCCTAGACCTAGCGACGCCAAAAAGACTGAAACGTATAGTCTAAGCCGGTCATCTGTCAGCACCTGATCATCCTTCCATCGTTTGGGGTAGTGCGAAATTCTGACCTAGTAGTGTTTCCGTAATTCACTTGGCAGGCTTGGTGGTGTCGTCGGCGTCAGCCGATTCGTTCATCCACCTGACGCCTGAAGGCCCTATTTCTGGAAACTGTGAATTAAACTGGAGGCCTGTTCGTCCGAAACGTCAGCTTCGGACCTGGCAGTGTCTTCGCGGCGTCGGAGGATGTATCACTCGTCCTCACATACACCTGGTCACTGTTTCTGCGCACGCCAAAATAGACTTCTGCGTCTAACATTCGAACTCGGACGTACATTGGCAAATGACCTTGGCTAGGAACTTGAATCAGAGTGAGCGCACCATTCGCCATCGTAAATTGCATGTTAGTATTTCGATAAGCTTGAAATTGCAGGAGTATGCTCACGCTTCATAACGCTCAAGCCATCCGCATAAGATGAAGACATTTAGAGAGTTGCAAGGCATGCCGAAATTGGCCGCGATTGATGTTGGCTCGAACGCCATGCGTCTTGCAATCGCGTCAGTAAATGATAAAGGAAAACTTGACCTAATCGATACCGCCAGAGAACCAGTGCGCCTCGGCGCTGATGTTTTCGCGAACAGGGAGATCTCAGATCAGCGACTGGTCGAGGCGATGGATGCTTTTCTGAGGTTCCGGAAGCTGATTAACGCTCACAAAGCGAAATTGGTTAGGGCTGTCGGCACAAGCGCCGTGAGAGAGGCAAGCAATCGGGACTATTTCATCAATCAGATTGCAAAGGCCGCTGAGATAACGATAGACCCCATTAGTGGGGAAGAAGAAGCTCGGCTCATTCACCTCGCTGTGGCAGCTAATGTGAGGTTGAAACGTAGAGTTGCGTTGCTCGTAGATATCGGCGGTGGCAGCGTCGAGATTAGTCTGGCCAATGCGCGCGAGGTCCTTGTGACAGAGAGCTTCGCGACGGGAACAGTTAGACTCCTACAAATGCTTGAGCAAAAGAAGCGCGGTGACAGAGTCTTCCGCCAGCTCGTTCACGAATACATCAATGTGTCCGATACGAGACTCAAGAAGGAGCTAGGCAAGCATAAGATAGGTCTCTGCATTGCGACAGGAGGTAACGTCGAAGCGTTAGGAGACCTAAGGGTACAGCTTTGTAAAGGAAAAAACAACACCTCGGTCACTATTGATGAGCTGGATTCGATTCTTAGGAAGCTGGAGTCACGATCATACGAAGATAGAATTAAGAAATTCAGGCTGCGACCGGACCGAGCCGACGTTATAATTCCCGCAACGATAGCTCTTCAGAACATTGCCTACCAAGCTCATGTCGAGCGTATACTCATTCCTCGCGTGGGGGTTAAGGATGGTCTTCTGATTGACATGGCGTCGAAGTTGCAAAGAGCAGAGGAGCCGGTGTATCACAGTCAAGCCATCTTCTCTGCGAAATTGCTTGGCAGAAAATATGATTACGACGCCCAGCACTCTATGACGGTTGCACGCTTTGCTGTTCAGTTGTTTGATTCAACCAAGAAGTTGCATAGGCTCGGCGGTAAAGAGAGGACTTTGCTCGAAGTGGCGGGGCTGTTGCATGATGTAGGCTACTACCTAGGAACGACAGATCATCACAAACATTCATACTACTTGATCAAAGCGTCACCAATAATCGGGCTCGACGATTCCCAACGAGAGGTCGTTGCAACGCTTGCTCGATATCATAGCGGAGCTTCGCCGAAATCAAGCCACAAGGAATACGCGGGGCTACCGTCGTCCGAACAAAGCATCGTTGCCAGACTTGCGCCGCTCCTGCGACTTGCCGAGGGTCTCGATCGCGAGCACGCGAATAAAGTGAGGCAACTCCGCATCTCAGCAGGAAAGAAGTTAACCCTGCGGCTGAAGGGTCGGGGAGACTTGTTGTTGGAAAGATGGGCACTCGCTAGAAACTCTGAATTTTTCGAAACCGTTTACAAGAGGAAAGTTGTAATCGCATAGACTTCATGAAGGCATTTGCCTACTTCGTGTCGTCGGCCGTGATCTCCAGACGAGAGTTAATTCGCTCTTGAACTCGTTTTCAAAAAGGTCCTTCTTCTTCATGACTGAATTCTCCTCCAAGTTGTGTTCTCCAGAGGCGACGCACTCAAGGACGAGGTGATTTGGAAACGATTTCACATTGACTCTCTGTACCACGGATTGATGGGAATAGTCCAAAGCGTCGGCCACTCTTAGGATTGAAGAGAGAACTGTGATCTTATCCCTCTCAGTCTGGTTGACCGATTTTAAGTTGAAATGCTTCATGTTAGGTAGCGCTTTCCTGTGATACCTTGCGATACTTCCGACTATGTACCTCTCCTCGTAGGTGAATGGTAGCTGAGCATCGTTCAGTATGAGTCGGAGTGTGGATTTGTGGTGCCCTTTAGCGCCTCTAGAAAGGCCAATATCGTGTAGGATCGCTGCGCATTCCAGCCAGTAGCGTTCCTTGCGCCCAAAGGAATGCAGTTGCTTAGTTCGATCGAAAATCATCAGCGCCAACTTTCTATCCTGTTCGGCGTGTGACTCGTCGGAGGTGTACTTCCTCGCTGCGGCTCTTACCTTGCCAATGGTTGACTTGCGCTTCCACAATTGTTTCTTTTCGAGCGCTTTTTCTTGTTTCCTAACGATTTTCAGAGGGACGCCCTGAAGTAATACTTGGACGTGATATTCTGGCAGGCCGTTCCTTCTCATCTTATCGGCCACAGCCTCAATGTCATAACTGACCCGCCTGAACTCGACGGCAAGAGGGTTGAAGCTGAGGACAGCATACTCTGCCTTGGGGTCTCCGTCGACTGGTCTTCCGACGCTCCCGGGGTTTATGAACGTGATACCGTCGACCATTCGCCTCATCTGCATATGGGAGTGGCCGGTGATTATCACGTCGGCACTTGCCTTTGCGGCGATCTCTCTTAGCCGCTCCTCCGCGGAATCAGGATAGATGTGCTCGTCGACAGAGTCTGGTGTGCCATGCGTGAGTAGCACGCTCTTGCCCGCGATTTTGAGATGCAATTCCCTGGGAAGTGACTCAAGGTATGCGACGTCCGATGGTGAAAGCTCCTTGATTGCCAAGCCCAGCGCGCCATTATTCTTTGGATCCCGTAGAGTCTCCAGGGTTTCTAGATCGACGTTTCCAACCACGCTGAGAAATCTGGCTGACCTTACCACTTGAACGACTTGGCTCGGGTATATGCCAAAGCCAACGGCGTCCCCCGCGTTCAGGAAAATCGTGAGTCCTGACCTATTAGCGTCGGCCAAGACCGCTTTCAGCGCGTCGAGGTTACCATGAATATCCGCGATAAGGGCTACTTTTAGGTCATCTCGATTCAACATCTCCCGAATTATCGAGCTATTAGGTCGCGGATTGGTCAATTGCCTTATCGTATCAAATTGGCCGGTTGATATCGCGTCACTCCAGAGAGACACGAGATCCGTGTAACGTAATTTTCTCGTCTCCGAAAGATGGGTCAGCACCTTGCTCACGCCGTACCTTGCATCGGCGGGCACGCTTGCCGCTTCGACGGTGAACTCCTGAATCCAGACGACGCAGTCATGCATTTCACCTAGCAGGTCTTGAAACCGTTTCATCAGGGAGATCTGATCTATCAATCGGCTCTTGTAGAGGGGTGAGAAAATCTCTATCGTGTATCTTAACTGTTTGAATGCAATTCTCAATTCGTGGTGCTTTTCTGCCGCGCCCTCGTCATGTACGAACTGTTCTAGCGCGAGGACGCTGTTAAGTCTGGTTGAGATGTGATCGTATGCTTTCCCGTATGTAGCCAGCGTCCTGATGTCGGATTCTTTCCTCTTTCTAGCCCTTAGTGCACCACAACTATCAACAATTTCGCCAAGAATTTCCGAGGATTCAAGATCGTCCAGAGCCTTCGTCACGCTGGCTTGCATTGCCCGCCTGCGCGCCGTATGTATTTTTGTGAGATAGTCAAGTCCCCGCGCAGCGTTATTGTCTTTATTTGTTTTCGCGTAGTTTTTCAAGAAAACGATCTGGACGTCCGCATCTCTTGCAGCTCCGGAAGATCTCGTGACGTTCCTTATCGTTTCACCCCATTTCTTGGTGAGTTTCTTTCCGAAACAGGGTTCGAAGAGGTCGAGAGCAGCCCTCGTCCTTCTGGACGCAACCCTTAGCTTGTGTACGTATTCAATGTCGTTGTTCTTTCTTACGCCATCCACCTGATGCTCAAGTTCTCGGGTTCGGGTGAGAAGCGTGTCGGCGCCGAGGAGACAATAACCGTGGTCCTCATAGATTTCCGGAAGGTTGGGTTTTGACGCTTTCATGCCACGCACCTCTGTTCTCGATCAACCAGCGCTGGGAGTCTATGATTTCCTGTCCGGGTAGCGGTGTAACTTTCTCGTAGGTTCCGTCTGGAAGGAGACGCCTAGCCTTCACATTATCTCTCAGATGAATGTCGAGTATTTTCAGCATTGAGGATTTGATTGCGCGATCAGGAACGGAAAAGAGCAACTCAACTCTTCTATCAAGGTTTCTCGGCATCATATCGCTGCTTCCCAACAGAACCTCCTCATCACCGCCGTTCCTGAAGTAGTATATTCTCGCGTGTTCAAGGAACCTGCTCACAATGGAGATGACGCGAATGTTTTCGCTCACACCAGAAATGCCAGGCCTCAGACAACAAAGTCCTCTAACGTTAAGGTCAACCTTAACGCCCGCTTGTGAAGCTCTGTAGAGTGCCTGGATTATGCTCTTATCCACGAGTCCGTTCATCTTAAGCGCCAAGTAACCGTGACCATTCTGTTTGTGGCTTGTTGTCTCCCTTTCGATGCGGCTGAGTATCTCGTTCTTGAGAGATGTCGGAGCGACTAGCAGATACTTGTATTGACCAGCCTCGCGAGGGTCGGTTATCAGCTTATGAAAGAGGTCTAAGACTTCTGCGCATATCTCAGGCCTGGCGGTCAGGTAGCCTATATCTCCGTAAATTCTTGTCGTGACGTTGTTGTAGTTTCCCGAGCCAAGATGCGCATACTGAACGAACTCATCGTTCTCTTTTCGAACTATCAACGCTAACTTAGCGTGAACTTTGATCTTGGGAAAGTTATAGACGACTTTTACTCCTGCTTGAGTCATGATCCTAGCCCATTTGATGTTGTTGGCTTCATCGAATTTCGCCTTCAACTCGATCAAGGCTGTCACGGATTTTCCGTTGGCTGCTGCTTTCATCAGGGAGAATATGATGGGAGAATCTGGATCGATACGGTAGAGGGTGATGTAGATTTCAGTGACGTTAGGATCCGCAGCTGCCTCTGCCAGCAGGGTCACTATCATCTCGAAGCTGTCATATGGGTGGTAGAGCGCGAAGTCTTTTGCGGCTATAGCTGCAAAGGCAGATTTGCCCGATTCCAATTCGGGCAGAACGTATCCTTTGAAAGGTGGATCCTTAAGGTTCGGTTTGTCCAGTTTGAGGAGTCTCCAGAAGTCAACCAGCCCAAAGGGGCCCTCAATCTCATATTGTACGTCCTCAAGGCGTGGTACGCGGAATGAACCAACGCTGCTCACTAGGTATTCGCGCAAGTGTCGAGGCATAGATGCATCAAACTCTAGCCGCGCCGGTTTGCCGTAGCGCCTCTGTCTGACGCTCAGTTCCATAGTTGTAAGAAAGTCGGCATTCTCGTCGGCCTTGGTATCTATCTCCGCATTTCGTGTCACTCTGAACTTATGACATTCGCGGACTCGAACCGATGGAAATAACAGACCTAGGTTCGCGGCGACCAAATCCTCAAGCAATACGAAATTGTCCTGTGTCGCATCACGAGCGTCATCAAGGTCAGGAACTCGGATGAAACGCCCAAAAGTATCCGTAGGCACCTCAACCATGAGCTTAGTTGAAGCTTCTTTCATTCGAGGATCGTCTCCGACTACAAGCAAGTTGACATGTAGGTTGGAGATGTAAGTCGCGACGTAATCCGCATCCGGCTTCTTCATGACTGGAAGTATTTCGTTCTGGAAATAGCCGCGGAGCATTCGTTTCTCCTGTTTTGTCAGGTCGTTAGGTTTCTGTATTCGTATGTTTTCTTTGGCTAGGACAGGAGAAAGCTCCTCCTCCCAACATTTTTTCTGTCTGGCGAGAAGTGGAAGAATCTCGTTTCTGGTCACCTGCATCTGCTCCAGCGGAGTCATGCGAGAGCCCGGAGTCGGCTCAAAGTCGCCTCTTTCAATCTGCTGCTCGAGGATGGAGGCGCGGGTCATGAAGAATTCATCGAGGTTACCACCACTAATAGCGAGGAATTTCACGCGTTCAAGAATCGGGTGACGAGAATCCTGTGCTTCTTCGAGGACCCGGTAGTTGAACCGTATCCAGCTAACCTCCCGATTGATGAAAAGTGCAGGGTCATCCAGCGACCTACCCGCAGTACCTTGATCAGAGAGTTGAGTCGATGTGACTGGATCCAATAGTCTCTCCGTCATGTTTCTGCCTTCTTTCCTGAATAGTAATCGATTAGGTCGAATGTTGTCCAGGACCTACATTCTTCTGGCTGGAATCCGAGAAGTTTGGCGTGGAGATATAATGTCTCGACATCCTTCCCCTCAATCTCCAGCAATTCTGGTATGTGCGAATACTCTCCAGCGTACTTGTCTATGTCAACCTCAACTCCGCTTTTCAGTGTATAGCTGGTTCGGTGTTTCTTCATTCGCCAAGTTGAGATGAGACCAAGAGATTCGAGTATCAGCCGCATTGTCTCAAAATCCGAGACTGAAACTTCGTACTCACTCCTAACCTTCGCGGACTGGCTCTCCACGAACTTCTTGAATGTCAAATCAGTCTTGTCGCCAATTCTCCTGAGGCGCAGCAGGTCTCTTGCCCGTGAAATCGTATCATCCTGAAAGTCAAAAAACCAAGTCTCTACATCGCCATCGAAAGTCTTCGCGGCGCCTAGTGTTGCCAAGTTATCTTCAACATTTTTTCTGTTGATTTCGATGACCTTGATCTCTATTTCTTTCATGGCTTTGGAGTTGATTTCGCGTGGGTTAATGCGTTTCGGTGTTGAGGCATCACACGTTTGTTCGAATGGAGGGAAAACAGTTAGTCTTCTAGCACGGCCTCTCTTCAATTATCTGGTTACTTGAGAACATATCGAGAGACGTTGAAAGATGGTTTCGGAAATTTCATGTTCAAATCTTCTAGGGTCTTGACTATGATGTGTGAGACTGCAAGGTTTCTGAACCAATTCTTGTTTGCGGGAATAATATACCATGGTGCCCATGGGGTGCTGCAGTATCGGAGCACGTCTTCGTAAGCCTCCATGTAGTCGTTCCAGTATTTTCTCTCCTGGAAGTCATTCGGGGAGAGTTTCCACCATTTGGTGCGGTCGTCTAATCTTTGTTGGAAGCGTTTCTTTTGTTCTTCCTTACTGATATGCAGGTAGAACTTCAGTATCTTAACGTTGTTTTCGGCAAGTATCCTTTCGAACTGGTTGATCTCTTTGTAGCGCCGTGACCAAATGGATTTCGGCACAAGTTTGTGAACTCTTGCTACCAGAACGTCTTCGTAGTGAGAACGGTTGAATATGCCTATTTCTCCTCGGTCGGGAATGGCGTTATGGATGCGCCATAGGAAGTCATGAGTTGCTTCTTCAGCAGAAGGGGTCTTGAACGATGTAACGCGGCAACCTTGGGGATTCACTCCTGACATCACGTGGCGGATGGTTCCATCTTTTCCGGCTCCGTCTATTCCTTGAAGAACAACGAGAAGTGAGTACTTCTTTGAAGCATAAAGAAGATATTGCAAATCATCCAGCCGAGCAATAAGCTTCTGAACCATCTTCTGCGACTTCCCATCGTTCTTCAATCCCAGAGTCTCGTCTGGATCGATGTCGCTAAGCTTGGTTTTCTTCCCGGGGGTCACGAAGAGTCTGTTGTGTATTTTCATCGCTCAGAGTCCTTCTCGTTTGTAGAAGAGCCGCTTGGTTAGCTCCGCGCCCAGAACGTATAATCCAACAATAATCGCAGTGAAGAGAAGGAAAGTTGGCGAGATAGAAACAAATCCAAACAACATTCCTAGGGCCGTAAAGGGCAGAACAACAGTTGCAATTACTACGCATAATGTCGCAAACATAAGGTATTTGCTAGGCTTGCTTCTGAAGAACGATTGTTGAGTGCGAATGACCAACACAATCAGAGTGGCAGAAGCCACTGATTCAATGAACCAACCTGTTCTGAATTGATCCGCTGTTGCATGCAAGATGAAGAGAAGTACACCGAATGTTGCGTAGTCGAAGACCGAACTAAGGAGACCGAAAGTCATCATGAAGTCCCGGATGAATTTTACGTTCCAGCGTCTGGGTTTCAGCACCATCTCACTGTCAACGCTATCCGTGGGTATGGCCATTTCAGGGAAGTCGGTCATGAGATTTGTAAGCAGAACTTGCGTGGGTAGCAAGGGTAGGAAGGATAAGAATAGTGAAGCTCCGGCCATGCTGAACATGTTTCCGAAATTGGCACTCGCAGCCATGAACACGTACTTGAGAGTGTTAGCGAAAGTTTTTCGACCCTCTTGCACACCCTGTACTAGAACACCCAAGTCTTTCTCAAGTAATACGATGTCAGCAGCTTCCTTAGCTACATCTACTGCAGTGTTCACTGAGATTCCGACGTCTGCAGCATGGAGTGCTGACGCGTCATTGATTCCATCACCGATGAAGCCTACAACAGATCCTACCTTCTTGAACGCTAGGATAATTCGTTCTTTATGGTTGGGATCGACTTCGGCGAAGACGTCGGTATCTTTGACTCGCTCAAGGAGCGCTTCGTCACTCATAAGGTGGATTTCAGGGCCCGTTAGAACACGTGAATTGGTTAGTCCTACCTGTGCGCTTAGAGATGCCGCGACGAATCTGTTGTCTCCGGTAATGATTTTTAACGTAATTCCAAGGTTCTGTAGGTTTTGTAGAACTGTCTTAATCATCGGCTTAGGCGGATCAAACATGAGCAAGAAACCCAAGAAAGTCATCTGGGTTTCTTGATCCTTGTCAATGCGGTCAGCGGAAATGTTCTTGTATGCCACACCGAGCAGCCGGAAACCTTGACCGCTTAAGTCTTCGAAGCGTTGCTGGATCTTCTCGCGAACATCTCCAATTTGAACGACCCCATTCGAGGTCTCTGCATGAGCGCAGGCGACGAGTACGTTTGGTACCGCGCCCTTGGTCGTCATGATATACACGTTATCCTTCGACACCAGGATACTGAGTCTCTTCCGCACAAAATCGTATGGGACTTCGTCCACTTTCTTGTAAGGAGTGAGGTCGAAGGTACTCTTTGCTCGGATTGCTTCGTCTATGGGGTTTGCAAAACCGCTCTCAAAATTGGCGTTCAGACATGCGTATAGGAGAACCTTTTCGCTGGCGTTTCCTTCGATATCAATGGTGGAATGGACCTGTACTTGTCCTTCGGTTAGGGTTCCCGTCTTGTCCGAACAGAGAAGGTTCATGCTGCCAAAGTTTTCAATTGAGACAAGTCGTTTCACGATGACTTTCTGTTTTGCCATTTCCTTCGCGCCGTGCGCGAGGTTCACCGTTACGATAGCGGGTAGTAGTTGTGGTGTTAGACCTACTGCGAGTGCTACTGAGAAGAGAAAGGATGCAAGGATTGGTCGTCCGAAGTAGGCGTTGACAGCGAAGATTGTGATCGTCATGATTAGAGTGATTTCCATGAGGAGGTAACCGAATTGCCTCACGCCATGCTCGAACCCGGTCTCTGGGGGTTTAAGCATAAGACTTTCAGAGATTTTTCCGAATTCGGTTTTCTTCCCGGTTGTTACGACAATAGCCTTGCCAGTACCGCTGACAACATGCGTTCCCATGAACAGGGTGTTCGTGCGGGCGCTCAAAGGTGCGTCGGGCGTAAGTGTGCCGACGGATTTTTCTGCTGGGTAAGTCTCACCCGTTAGCGTCGCTTCATCAACGAAAAGGTCCCTAACTTCGACAAGTGCGCAGTCGCCGGGAACCATGTTTCCCGCGTTTAGTATCACAACATCTCCTGGCACGATTTGCTCTAGAGGAATTTGCGTCGGTTCTCCGTTGCGTAGCGCGGTCGTATTGATCTGTACGATTGAAAGCAACTTTTTCACGGCATCGGTTGCGCCGCGTTCTTGCGAGAACCCGAGTATCCCGCTGACGAAGACGATGGCCAGGATAATTGCGGCACTTGTTGGATCCTGCAGAAAGATGGAAAGTATAGCTGCAGCGAGCAAGATGAGTACTAGAGGGCTTCTGAATTGATTCAGAAGAAGCGTTATGGCGTCAGTTTTCTTCTTTTCCTTTAGCAGATTGTATCCATATGACGAGAGCCGTCGTTGAACTTCGTCATTGGTCAAACCTTCAGGGGCCGTGCGAAGCTGTTCAAATAGCTCTGCAGGGGGAACGTTCCAGAAAGGCTTCTCATCAGAGCTGATTGTGCCACTCCCCCAAAATCTGTATCACAACAATACATAGCCCGGCTATAAGCACACAAGGCCGTAACACTTTAACGAACTCTTCCGTGCATGCTGGGCTTTTTTGATTAGAATCCAAAAGGTGACGGAATGAATTGCGAGTTTCGAGAAACGTAAAATACCTACTCTCGGCGCCGACGTGAATGAATTCGAGTAGTCATACGAATCTTTTCCCATTCCGTGCTGAAATTGTCGATCTTATTGCTAACGCGGACCTCGCGGACAACTTTCTGGCGGCGTTCTTCTCGTTCTCGGTTTTCGATGATTACGTCGGCGAAACGTTTCACGATGTTCGCGGTTACTTCGGGGTGGATGTCTGATTTGACGATAAAGACTGCGGCGTGGTTCAGTACTTTGACTCTCGAGGCCAAATTCCTGTAGCTTCGCCAAAACCCTTCGCACGGAAGAGGGTGGATCCACCCATCTTGGGGTGGAGCCAAACGGTGCCAAGCGAAGGTAACCCTCGCCTCATTTTACGCCTCGATCCCTTCGTACGAAGCGATCTACAGGCACGGGCAACCCTTGACTGGCTCAACGAGCCTTCGGCGGGTATCTTACTAGCAAGTTGGTGTGGGGAGTGGGACATTCGCCCGTCCGTTTTGGGACGGGATTCGAACCCACGAAGTGGTCCTCATTCATTTTATCGCACTCCCGAACCGGAGTGATACTAGCTCCTTCAAAACTGAGGCGCTTTGCTTCGTCATCGGGCATTTACAACACCGGTAAGAACCAGAATATGTCATAGAAACTGAAAGCGTTTTCGGAAGCTCGGCTTCGAAGAAGAAGCTGCCTCGCGGTCAAGAGACCCAATATGTCATTAATGGTCAAGAAACCCAAGAGAAAGTCTCCATGAAAGCAGAATGATTCAACAGGTTGGGGAGATGGTTGGCGCGCTTCCATGCAAGCTATGATTTACTTCGCGATGAGGCGGCCAATTATCGTGAGCATGATGCCCAGCACGTACCCCCACGTCGATGAGACATACCCTTTGATCAATTCGTTGATTGGTATTCCTTGGTGCCACGCGAGGCTCATGATGATCATGAAACCGAACAGACCTAATCCGGCACCGAGCATAACCAATAGCTTTCCTATTCTTGGAACGCGCAAAGTCAAGAGGCCACCTATTATGACAGAGATTCCACCAAGTGCGGCTATGAATATCAGCACCCTGAAGATCGTGGCAAGGATCGGGGACGCGTCAACTGTTGGTTGAATGTACTTCAGGATTTCCTCCAGCAAGGGCTTCATGCCGATGGTTCCTGCGACCACAAGAAGAGCACCGCCCACAATGCACAGGACCCCGGCAATTTTGTTCCTTGGAGCCACAACCTCCACTTCCCCATAGCCTGTTTGGTCCGTATCGTTTTTATAATCTTATAAACGCAAATAATTTTATAAACGCAATTCAACTATGTTACGCCCTGACTTGATTGATATGAACAAGATCTATTCTATGATAGCGCCTTTACTTGGTGTAACTCTGTTTCGGATGCTTAACCAAATAGGTGTGAATCAGAGTGCAAGTTCAATGGCTAGTTCAGCGTACACGTGGCTGCTGACACTGAACCCAATCGTTGTGATAATCCTAGGCGTAGTCGTATTCATCGCGGGCAAGTTCGCGAAATGGGTCGGCATCATCATGATCATCGTCGGCATCATCTTCCTCGCCCTGCCGTACCTATTGCACCTCATTTAGAATCTAAAAGTGGATTCTCGATGGCTAAAGCTTCCTTAGGGAAGCTTGCGTACTATCTCGCTTTAATCGGCGGCGTAATCCTCGTAATCCAAGGGATCCTCAGTTTCGTGGGAATGGCTTTCATGATGCTCATGCCATCGGTGCTTGGGTCCCTCGGTGGATCCTTTTGGGGAATCATCGAAATCGTCCTCGGCATTGTTGCCATCTATGGCGCCAAACGTGCCACCGACCTCACTTTGGATATTATCCTCATAGTCGTAGGATTAATCGGAGGCGGCCTGGGTGGCGTACTCGTACTCCTAGGCGGCATAGTCGGCATAGCATCAAAGTACGTCTAAATGAACTAGACGAACGCTGAAACCTATGCAAGAATGTAAGAAATGTGCCCCGTGGATATCACCGTGAGGCGAATCGTTAATGGACCTATTAGTGGCCATAATCGTGGTTATCGTGATTCTTTGGCTACTGGGACTCGTTGGCGGTTTCGGTGGAGGTCTTATCCATATATTGCTCGTTATCGCAGTCATAGTGATAATAGTTAGACTACTTCGAGGACGTCGTATACTGTAATAGAAGTCGTTGCTATGAGTTATTCGAGTAATTACTGCGATCAGTGCGGCGCCAACCTGAAGCCCCAGTTCGAGTTCCGTGAGAATCAGCCCATGCTGTTCTACTGCCTTCAGTGCAAAGCCCCTAGAACCGTCGTGCCCACAGAGCATAAGCACCGAACCGACTACGCAATGGCTGATTGCCCCACATGCGGCTCAAAAATGAGCCCGTACGAAGCGAACCCTTCAGGATAGAAGAGACCTGAAAAAGAGATTCAAGGGGTGATTTCAAGATGGCGAAGAAAAGTAGAGGAGGAAGAATGACTGCGGCTAAGAGGCGTGCCGCTAAGTCAGCGGGTGGACGCGGTCCCGTGAGAAAACGTCGAGCGGGCCGAAACATCATGAGGACTTAAGAGTGAAGGGGCAGAGAATTGTTACAGACCTTTCCTTGAACGGGTTTTCCTTTTTTGTAGTCCGGTAGACCAAACCGAGACTTCACACAACCCAAAACCCAAAATTCATGCTGGTCTATGATGCAAAAGAAAAAATGTACAGCCATTCAATGAAGGGGGCGGCCACCGGATGAGTTGAACCCAATCGGGAACAGAAACCTTTATCGGAGCACGCCTCTGGTTTTACCAGCCGAAAGGTTTTGTCGGCTCAAGCGAAACAAGATATTAGAATCAAGCCGAGTCTTGTGCCGTTCGCTTGGAAGGGTTTTGTCGTAGTGTTATTGGGTATCGTGGTTTACGGTGCGAGCTTTGTTTTCATGTTTCCATTACCATCTGCTAATTCTCTCCTACGCTATGCAGCCTTGGCATTGATTGGCATAGGTCTCCTGGGTGTGTTGATCGGGGCTGTTCGTAGGAACGCGTTCACGTATCTGATTACTGACTCTGATGTTGTTGTGAAGAGGCAGTTGTTGCGTCGTAGTGTTCGGCGCATTCCGTTCTCGTCTATTAGTGATGTGCAGGTTTCGCGGAGTATTGTGGGTCGATTGGCGAGGTATGGGGACGTTGTTCCTGTGACGAAGAGTGGCTACGGCTTAGTTCGCGGGACGGAGCCTGGTGAAAACATAGTCGCAGAAATGGTCGACGTCCCGAACCCGGACAAGGTAGCTGATTTGATCATGTCCAGATTACGCGCCAGCAAAGTTACTTAGCACCCGCGACCTTTCGATTATTGGCGACGGGAAAAGGGTACCTCTCTTTCATTCTAGTTGTGTGTTCGCACCCTTAGGCCTGTGTAGGAGTATTATGGTGCGGGGAGTGGGATTCGAACCCACGAAGGCCTACGCCACGGGATAGCTCACCCGCGCACGTGAACCCTCGCGCCGAGCGCGAATCTTGAGTGTAGCGCGCGTGGCCAAGCGTAGATATTAGCATGCCGCACGCGTTCGCAGCACGCGACCCGCCCATTTGACCTGGCTCTGGTATCCCCGCACCGGGAACCCATACAAACCTCTGTGCCAAATTAAAGTGATGCGCAGACGCAAAAACTGCTTGGAACGGATAGTTCTGAGACTGCCTTACAAGTAGATGTTTCCGGACGCTTGGTCGTAACTTATGTTAATCTTTTGTAACGGGTAAGGGGCTGGCCCCGCGAGGACTCGTGCATTGTTGCTTGGGTCGTAGATGGCACCGTGGCATGGGCACGAAATGTCCTGCGCGCTAGGGTCAAATTGGACCTGGCAACCAGCATGCGTGCATATTGCGCTGTAGGCCACGAATTGCCCGTTCGCCAGGTGAATCAGCAGCATTGGGCCGTAGATCGGGTCGTTTAGCGTCAGCGATTGCCCCGACCCAATATTGGCAGCGTTCGCCAGCAGGCGTTGCCCTGCTTGTGGGCTGGGGTTCGATACGTACGACGGTGTTTGGGCCTGGGGCGAGAAGAACGCAACTTTAACCCATAGGAGGAATGGGAGGGAAACCGCGGCTACCCCCAGTATGTTTCGAAGGAAGTTCCGTCGTTCCCTCCGAAGCCTAACCTCTGGCGCGGTTCTAACTGCGTCAGCTCTGAATGCAGCACGCGACAGCAAAGCGGGAACTTTTGGTTTCGAAGCGTAGATCGACGCAACAACGTCAGCTGAAACCTTTAGTTCATATTTCCGGGCAAGCGTCTCAGCGAACCCTTGCGCATTCTCTTCGTTGGCCAACTTAATCATCCGGTTTGTGGCTGGGGCTGCTGCCAAGTGTCTCTTTCTACCAGCGTCCGTAGACCGTTCAGTATCTTGGCTGAGTCGTTTCGGTCCACGCCCACGCTGATGACGAAGGCTCGCACGAATTCGAGTATTGTCTGCGTTTCATCATGTGAAACGAATTGTGAATCTATTCGGTCAAAGGCTCTGTTGACTTCAGCCACTTGCCTCGGGTAGAGTTTCGCCCTCTCGGGCGGTTGAATCCTAGTCTCGGGTGGTTTCATCTCCTGTTGAGCTGGCTCTGCACCCACTGGTAACTGGACTGGAGCTGGGGCAAGCCATCGCAATTTGGGTGCGCGCTTGGCTATTGCTGCGTCTATGCTCAGGCCCTGTTGCGGACCGGCCAGGAGGAGCGTGAGCCAGCAGAGAACGAATACTATGTCCGAACCGAAGTAGAACGGGAAAGCGTTCCACGTGGCTGAAAGGAAGAAGGTGAAGTTAAGCATCAGCCCCGCAAGCGCTGTGATTCGGTAGAGAAATCCAAGCAGCACGGCGACCCCGATGAGTGATTCCCCCACCGCGACCATATACCCGAACGTGACTGCATTTGGTGCAACGACGCCCAACAGGAAGTCATGGATCGGGGATCCCACAGCGTATTGAGCAACCAGGTGTCCGATGTATCCTGGTTTCGTGGGGTCAAAGTACGATGGGTCGGTGAGGTGTTGTAGGCCAGCGTACAGGAAGGTTGCCCCCATGAATATGCGTAGGGGGAGAATCACGTTCGCGGGCAGAAACGCTAGTTGCGTGTTCTTACCCGAGGCTTTCAATTCAGAGTTCGAACCCCATCACCTAATGCCGACGGGCTGAGCATTCAGTACTTGATAAAGACCACTCCGGCAGTCGATACCGATACCGTCACGGCATGCTAGTTGAATCTAAATATCTCCGCGAAGAAATCCCGGCCTCTGACAGGAATTGAGGCTAAGCAAACGTCGAATCAAACTCCAACTCGCAATAACGAGCGGTTGGCGGCTCACGGGCAGGGAAATTTCAAGAGCATTTGTGTTCGAGGATTTCGCTCGGAGCATTCGGTTCGTATCCCGAATCGCAAAGTGTGCTGAGTCGATGAATCATCACCCAGACATCATAATCCGATACAACAAAGTCCGCCTTACGCTGACAACGTATGACGAAGGCGGCTTAACGATGAAGGATTTCAGGTTAGCCCAGAAAATCAACAGAATCGTGAAGTAGCAGCCGCGAACTAGAGAAGTTCAATCTCGATATAGACTTTCTCAGGGGTCTGAATCCGCATCAACCGTTTGAGAAAACGTTCGTTCGGGTCCACGTCGATCAAGCGTTTGTGGATCCGCATTTCCCAACTATCCCATGTATGTGTCCCTTCGCCGCATGGGCTCTTTCGCGTCGGCACCCAAAGCCTCTTAGTCGGGAGCGGAATGGGCCCGCGCAGTTTCACACCCGTGCGGTCGGCGATCTTCATGATCTCGCTGCAAATGCTGTTCAAGCCCTGCGGGTCAGTGCTTGAAAGCCGAATTCTTGCCTTGTTTGCCAATCGGGTCTTCAGTCCTTCTAGGTGCGAAACAGCTCCCTAGGCCGGTGGGGCCAATAAAAAGCGTTCGCTAGCCGGAGTGGGCTTGAAAAATAATTTCGGGCCTGAGAAGCTTACGCTTTCTTCTCAGGTATCTGCGCTTTCTGAGTGATCTCCTGAACTACGCCGACCGCGATCGTGCTGCCCATATCGCGAATTGCGAACCGCCCAAGTTGCGGAATGTCGGAATATGATTCCACTGACAGCGGACGGAGCGGCTTTATCTTTACAAGGGCAGCGTCCCCAGTCTTTAGGAAGTCGGGCTTTTCTTGCGTGACTTGGCCGGAGCGCGCATCGATCTTCTGCAGCAGCTCGGTTAGGGTGGCTGAGGTGGTTGCCGTGTGCGCGTGAAGGACCGGTGTGTAGCCTGCAGCTATGGCGGTTGGGTGGAATACTACGATGATTC
>JBAVCK010000118.1:0-45080 GCA_049586635.1 Bathyarchaeia archaeon | reverse complement strand
ATCATGTACGCACCGACGCCGATGAAGACTAAGGAGGCTAGCAGATTGAACACGAAAGTTAGGATGGCCACTGGAACGTACGAATTCGTGCAGTAGTATGGATATGGGTATGGGGGCAACTGTTGGTTGCCGAAATTGTTCGGCATTGTGACATTGCCGACTGTCGTACTGCTCGTAATAGTTACCGCGTTCGTAACGGGTGGAGGCGGTGGTATGCCTAACAATCCCGAGACGACAGGAATGTAGCAGTTGTTACTTAGCACGTTAGCTACTAAGTTGGATATTGAAATGAAGATTGAGACTACGGCGAAAGCCACAACGAACAACCCGACCCAGTAGAGTAGAAACTCCCTTCGGCTCGTTTCACTTCCACTCATAACAAGCATCTTCAGTTAGATTATGGGGAGCCCCGTCATAAAAGTCCACAGAATAGAACAAGTCGTTTGGACTAAACTATAAATGAAGACCGCGTCGGAACCGCATTCTGATGAACATGAAATCTCTTTTACCTCATTTCTTGAGCCGTAGACGATTGGTTGGCATTTTCATCGTCGTGTTTGTGTTGGCTGGCGCTCTGGTGGGTTACGCGTCACAGGCTCAAAGCTTCCCCGGGCCGAGTTTAGGCGGTTACGCTGCGGTTAATGGCCCCGCGGTTCCTGTGGTTCCTGGAGTTAATCAGCAAGTCATTTTCGGAACCACGGTGGCAACTGCGACAGCCCCAGCCGGTTCCTACTCGACATCCTTCGGCGGGCGTATGGTTGAGCTTGATGGTTACTTGACGATTCAGGTGGGTGATTTGAAGGCGGCGACCGACCAGGCTGCGCGGCTGGCTACGTTATTCAACGGCTATGTTGCATCCTCATCCTTCGACGACAGCGGATCAGGCGCAAGCATTACTCTGCGCATCCCAGAGGGAAACTTCACATCAGCAATGCACAGTCTCTCAAGCCTCGGTGTCGTGAAGGCTCAGTCGATATCGAGCAATGACGTGACCGAGCAGTACGTCAACCTTCAAGCCCAGCTTAACTCATACACGACTGAAGAAGCTGCGCTACTGCGAATATTGAATTCATCAAAAACCGTTACGGAAGCGTTAGACACTGAGAACGCAATCCAGAACTCGCAAGCTCAGATCAATGACCTCGAAGGCCAATTGCAGGTAATGCAACGCCTTGTTGCCTTCGGAACGATCAATGTTCAACTCATACCCCCGGCCCAGAGTCCAAGCTTGGATTTTGGTGACGCGTTGAACTCAGCTCTGCTGGCGTTCTACACGGTTACGAAGGGAATGCTGATACTTGGGGCATCACTTGTCCCAATAGCAATAATCGGCGGCATAGTCTACGTTCCATACAGGCACTTCTCACAGAAGAAGCCGAAGCCCATTGAGGCTCACTGATTGCCCTCCGAAAGCGACGAAATTAGAAAGCTACTGAAACAACTCTACTTGCTTAGGTTAACACTGTACCTAAGCTTCATAGTCGCCCTAGGAACTACGGCTTTCATATTTCTCCCCGCATTCTTCCTATTTTCAGGTTATGGGCCGGCCGCGCCCGCCGCCCAGACAACATTCGCAACCACAACAGCAACACTCGCAAGTACCACAGCTACGATGTTCACGAGTACTCCTTCGATTCCTGGACCGATTGGTGTGGCAGCGCCCCCCACGCCAAACCTGCTGACCAATTTCGGTTTGACCGCGCTGATTTCTTGGACAGTTTTTGGGGCGGCCCTCATATGGCGTGGGCACGTGCGATCAGTCTGGGGTCAAAGCCGCTTCAGCTATGACACCTTCAGGCTTCTGGTGAGAATGCGCGGGGCCCAAACACGCCTCAAGCTCATGCATTCCCTCAACTCACCCAAGAACAAGCTACAGCTTGCAACCGCCCTACGAATAGATTGGAAAGCCGTAGACAAACATGTTCACGTACTCGAGAAAAATGGCTTAATCCATGCATCGTCGACCAGCGGAACCGCAACATTCTACGAGGTCACCGAGAAAGGTAAAGACCTGCTTCAAGTTCTCGAACAGTTGGGTGCTGAAAGCTCCCCTGACAGCAATCCACATTCCGGTTAACGTGGACGGTGAAGAAGTTGGGTTGCCTCGCACCCTGAGAGAAAGACAACTTGTTAGAAGTTCGGAGTGTTGAAGGCTAGATTGGAAAGAAGGCCGCTTGTACTGATTTTGGTCGGTTTGCTAGTTGTCGCTGCGACCGGTGGAAGCTTTCTGACTGTAAGGCCCGCACAGAAGGTTTTTGGGAATTCTGCTTACGCTGAATCATCGACGGGCCTCCGCCTTTACGTTTCATTAAACGCGACAGTGTTTCGGTTGGGCCAGAGTGTGAATATTTCGGATCAGGAGTACAATCCACTTGCGCAATCAATCAACCTCTCTAGATCCAACAGGTGGCCGGTCGGAGGTTTGAGCTTGGGGCCTTGTGGGACACTCAACTTCCCGATGGGGTTTGCGGTATATGCAGGCTACTACACGTCGTCCGACATATTCCTGGGCGTTCCTCTCCCACTGTTCGAACTTGGGACGTACTACTGCCCGATGTTCCTGAGCAACATCGACTACTACCTCTTTCAGCCCGAAAGCGATGTGGGGCAGGTTTTCGGCAGTTGCATTCCGAACTCCTGCCTAACGGTGCCGATGGCTACATACATGTCGATTGGTGGTTTCTGGCTTACTTCTTTGTACGTCGAGTTCCCTCCCGGAATCTACACCGTTGCGGTCGGAGATGAATGGGGCACAATGTCCCTGCTCCATTTCGTAGTTACCCTTTAACAAACACGAAACGAATCACTACGTCACTCATCATTCTTGGATGCGTTTCTTGCGGGTCGGTGGATTCATGCTCTTAATCAAGGCTCATCATGGTGCAAACGACACTTCATTTAAGGGAACGGAGAAAAGAGTGAGAGGATTGTTGACCGTTGTTACTTTCAGGTCATGTGCGGACGGATAGTAAGCTGAATTCTACCCAGTCTCGACGAGGCAACAAACCCGCGATGATTCTGGCATTTGTACTGTTGACCTTACTCTTGGCCGGTTCATTCGCTACCCCTCCGCAAGTGAAGGCGCAGACGCGTGTTAACTCATTGAGCCTCAAGGCAGGTGAGTACAGGCTCACGTCAGCGGCCGTCGACGCGGTTCATGGTTACGCCTACTTTGGGACTTGGTCGGACCCCGGGGTAGTCGCCAAAATACGGCTATCAGACTTCACACGCGTGGGGGCAGTTGTCCTGAACCCTGGCGAGGGGTACCTTAATTCTGCCGTCATCGACCCGGTTGGTGGTTTCCTGTACTTCGGCGCTGGCGGGGCTGGGCCGAACAAAATAGTGAGGGTAGACCTCTCAACCTTCGAGCGAGCCGCAGCATTACCACTTGGTACCATCCAAGGTTCGCTCCTTTCCGGAGTTATTGACGCGAAACGAGGATACGCGTACTTCGGCGTGAGTACGGGGACCATTAACGGGACTGGGACGATAGTTGAACTTAGGCTGTCTGATTTCACAATCGTGGCCAGCCTAGTCATGGCTCCTGGCGTCGACAACTTTTTTGCGGCAACGATTGACCCTGACGGTGGCTACGCGTACTTCACTGCCCAACCTTTTCGTTCAGGCCAGAACCCGCCCGCTGAAATTCTCCGAGTCAGACTGTCGGACTTTACACTAGCGGGCGTACTCTACTTGAAGCAAGGTGAGACTGCTCTCAGCACTGCTCTAATCGACCCAGCCGGCGGGTTCGCGTATTTCGGCTCGTTTCCGGCACCGAGCATCATTGTGAAAGTCCGGTTGCCCGACTTCACCCGCACCGGGGCTGTAACTATCGATTACAACGATGGTGAGATTACGTCCGCCGCCATCGACCCGAACGCGGGCTACGCCTATTTCGGAACAGACACTGCATCGCCAACCGGGAAGCTTGTAAAAATCAGGCTAACAGATCTAACCCGCGTCGCGGTCCTAACCCTAAACCCTGGGGAGGAAGGCCTTCTATCCGCTGTAGTCGACTCAACTGCGGGGTTCGGTTATTTCGGGACAAGGTCCGTTCCTGGCAGAGTGGTCAAAATCAGGTTAAACGATTTCTCGCGGGTAGACGCAATAACTTTCGCGAGCGGTGAGGATGCCCCTACTTCTGCGGTTATCGACCCAGCCGGCGGCTTCGCATACTTCGCAACAGGAGGAGAGCCTTCCCGCAAGTCCATCGTCAAAATACGCCTGTCAGATTTCACGCGAGTCGGCGCCCTCAGCCTCAACATGGATTTGAACGTGATTGGAGCTGGGGTCATAGACACCGCTGGTTACGCATATTTCGGGGCCTGGGGCGTAGGGGGCGGCAAGATTCTGAAAGTCAACTTATCCGACCTCACACTCGTTGCGGCGATTCCGATTGCAGACGTCGTTCCGCTTTCGGCAGTAATCGATTCCGCTGCAGGCTTCGCATACTTCGGAACCGATCCGGCTGTTAACACAGGGGCAGGGGGAAGCATTCTGAAAGTTAGGTTAAGCGACCTCAATGTGGTAGGCAATATGTCATTGGCTTCGGACGAACATTACCCAGACGCCGCTGTGATTGACCCCTCAAACGGTTTTGCATATTTCGCCTTGTATACGCGGCCTGGGAAGATTGTGAAAATCAGGCTGTCCGATTTCACGCGAACCTCATTGCTGACCCTCAGTGAAGACGAATACGGACTCGGTTCAGCAGTAATCGATCCTGAAGCAGGTTACGCTTACTTTGGCACATATTCCATCGGCTCAAAGGACTATGTCCCAGGCCTGATTGTGAAGGTTAGGCTTTCGGATTTCAGCCATGTCTCAGACTTGAAGGTTGACGCTGACCTCGTTTCCGCCGTAATTGACCCTGCAACTGGATACGCTTACTTCGCATCAGGAGCCTACTACCCCGGCACAATTCTTACGATTCGGCTATCGGACTTCACTCAAGTCGGAAACCTGACGCTAAACGAAGGCGAGAGCCTAGAGTACTCACACAACTCCGGAGTGATTGATCCGGCCAATGGTTTCGCGTACTTTGCGACGAGCACAGCCCCCGGGATTATCGTTAAAGTTATGACGCTACAGTTCAATGGTACGTCAACCAGTTCGAACACCGAAAGTGGCACAACTTTAGCACAACTCGTTTCCACATCTATTGTCTGGCTAGTGCTTGGACTCGTTGGAGCAGCCGTGATAGCTCTCTTGTTGTACAAGCACTTTAGGCGACGCCATTCATCTTAACGAAATGTGAGATACAATGGAGGATCGTCAGGACGCGTATGGCCACCAAATGTACGATTTCCTGAAAAAGATCAGGGAGGTTTCGGAGATTGTGGAGCGGGATGACGGTTTCTTTGCTGTTTCCACGGGTGCAAAGTACTATTTTTCAGAATACAGGAGTTGGCACGACCGCGAAAGGAAGGCCATGCGATACGTGACGGGGAGAGTTCTTGATGTTGGGTGTGGTGCAGGGCGGGTTTCCCTCTACCTGCAGAAGAAAGGGTTCGACGTCTTAGGCCTCGACGTATCACCACAGGCGATACGTATCTGCAAGATTCGGGGCCTCAAGAACGCGCGCGTCATGCCAATAACGAAAATCAGTTCAAAACTGGGTAAATTTGATACCGTGATAATGTTCGGAAACAACTTCGGCCTCTTCGGCAGCCGGAAAAGGGCTAAATGGCTACTCAAAAGGTTCCACCGAATGACGACGGAACATGCAAGAATCATCGCTGAGAGCCTCGATCCATACAATACCAATGACCCCGCTCACTTGCACTACCATAAGCTGAGCAGGCGAAGGGGCAGGATGGGAGGTCAGCTGAGGATACGGGTTCGGTACAGGGAATACGCGACGCCTTGGTTCGACTATTTGCTCGTATCCAAACGAGAGATGCGCGATATACTGAAAGGTACAGGGTGGAGATTGAAGCGAACGCTGGATTCATCAAGGTCTCCAGCATACATTGCGGTTATTGAGAAGAAGTGAGTAGGTTGGACGGATGTGGGTCGGTGAGGGCAAGAGGTAATTCCTCTCGTCGTGACCTGTGTGTTATCTATGGATAATTTCGCTGACCGTTTGATTGACGCTGTCAAGAGGAAAGGCAATCCATGTGTCGTCGGGTTGGACCCTAGAGTTGACCAAATGCCTAATTTCATTACAGATGCCCTCACGGAAAAGTCTCCTGAAAGCGTTCGCCAAGCTATCGCGCACTTTCACCGCACAGTCTTAGATGTGGCAGCGCAGTTGGTACCTGCGGTTAAACCGCAAATCGCCTTCTACGAACAATACGGCCTAGGCGGCATTTTGGCATTCATGGACACTATTCAGATGGCCAAAGAGCGCGGGTTGATTGTGATTGTTGATGCGAAGCGGAATGACGTCGCAGCGACGGCGGAGGCTTATGCTAACGCGTTCCTGGGACGCACTCGACTGCCCTGGGGGGATGAACCGGTGTTCGATGCGGATTGCGTTACCATCTCGCCCTTCCTTGGTCGTGACAGCTTGAACCCATTCCTGAAAGCTTGCAGCAAGTACGGCAAAGGCGTCTTCATACTTGTTAAGACCTCTAACCCTGGATCACGCGACCTACAAGATGTGAAAGAAGCGGAATCGGGGCAGCCAATCTACGTTCGCCTAGCCCGCACTGTCGCCGAATTGGGTCAGGAGATGATCGGGAAGAATGGTTACAGTTCAGTTGGAGCTGTGGTCGGTGCAACTTTTCCAGAACAGGCCAAAGAACTTAGGCAGTTAATGCCTCGCTCGATCATTCTGGTCCCAGGGTACGGATCACAGGGAGGAACCGCTCAGGACGCCGCCAAATGCTTCAACCCTGACGGGCTTGGAGCCGTAGTTAACGCATCCAGAAGCATAACATACACATTTCAAACTCCGAACATCTCAGAAAAAGAGTATGCACATCTCGTTCGCAACAATGTTGAGAAAATGGCTGCGGAACTAAACACTGCGATACGCCGCCACGCGGGCATGAAGTAATAGTTCACGAACTCAACAAACGAGGCGTTATCAATTGGGCGAGCTTCTGATTCATGTCGATGAGCAAGACAATGTGATAGGCTCGGTTGAGAGGTTAAGAGCTCACCTAGACGAAGGAATTCTTCACAGAGGGTTGATGGTGGTTGTCAAGAACGACGAGAACAAGATACTACTAACGCAACGTTCCATGGATAGGCCTGACTTGGGCTTTCCACCCCCATTCCCTGATTTCTGGGACATAACCATGGCAGGGCATCCAAAGTGGGGACAGACGGATTACGTTACGCAGATGGTGAACGAGTTGAAGGAGGAGTTGGGAATCAACGCGAAAGGGAGTGAGATCAAGTATCTGGACAAATTCCAGTATCACGCCCCTGACCCGACATACCCCAACCCTAAGACCTCTTCGACATTCAGGCTGAGCGAACGTGAGATTTGCGGAGTAGGCGTTCTTCAAACGAACGAGAGCCCCGTCTTGGATTCTGTGGAGCTGCAGGCCTCAATGTGGGTGGACGGTAGAGAGCTCACGGACAAGTTAGCGTCACTCAAGGTAGCTCCTTGGGCATTGTTGATGATAGAGAAGTTTCCTCGGTTCTGGAGTGGATAGACCGAGAGCGTGATCAACGCAATCTTGGCCGGATGATTGATGTGGAATTGGCGGAGTTAGATTTTGAAGCCGAAGGCGGATGCGAATGATTCTACTTTCCTGAAGTTGTTGAGGAATTCGATGCCCTTTTGGGTTAGGCTGTATGTTTTTTCGTCGATTCCGTTCTCCTGTATTACGCCCAAGGCTTTGAGTTCTTCTAGGTATTTCACGAGCCTATCATGGGAGAGGTTCGCCCCGTAGAGGATTCTTGTGGGTTTGGCTTCGTTGTTTTCGCGTTGGATGACGTGCATTATGTCGACGTAGATTCGGAACTGGGAGCGGTACTTTGAGACGGGCTTCGCTGCCTGCCCCTGTTCGCTGGAGATCATGCGGCATGGTTCACCCTTAGCAGCATTGCCAGTAACAAGAGGAAGCCGAACAATTGCGCGATGTGCGCGAACGGGAAGAAGATAGGGGCGATCGTGAAGAGCAGGAAGAATATGTGGGCGACTGAGAGGGAGGCGAAGGCGCCGAAAACTAGCAGCGCGCTGGTGGACTTGTTCATGTTGTAATTGATTGCGGTATTGGTGGCTATGTAAACGAGGAGGAATATCAGGATGAGTTCGGTTATGGCGTTGTGCTCGAAGAAGAGGGCTGGTACGGCAGCCGCCATCGCCACCTGCCCACCAACATTCCTCGCCTGTTGCATATACGCGAAAACCAGTAGCCCGTAAGCCAAGAGCTGTGCAAGGAAGTTAATCGTGTAGCCGAACGCGGATAGGAAGAGGAAGGCTCGGTGGAAGCGGGCGAGGAGAACGACCAAGTTCGCCAAGCCATCAATGAGGAGCCCTGCCCCCAGCAAGCCGAAGCTCAGGTTCAGGTAGAGAAGCGTCCGTTCCTTCGAAAGCCTGTAACCCTTCAAAGCCTGGTAAGCAACGGCGCTCGCGATTGCGAAAGCGATGAACTCCATCAAGGAGTCGAAGCCAAAGAACCAGAGGGGGGCAAGCATTAGCTATCAACACAGCCGCCTACAGCCCCTGAGGCGCCTTTTTCAGGATTATGCATCCCTCATTCAGCGAAAACACTAGGAGCGAAGCGAGCTTGGCGTGATGAAATTTTGGGGGAATCTTAAGTTGTGGCTAAGGGGACGAGTTTGCCATTCATGAAGAAGCCCTTAAGGCCGCACACTTCACAGCGGGCTCCGAGCTGCAAGTCTGAGCCCTCTTCGTAGTACACGTCGAGGGTCTTCTCCCCGCATCTTGGGCAAGTGCCGCCTTCGATCTTATCCATCACTTACCAAATCATTTACACACTTGCATACATCTAGGCCTGACAGGTAACTGAAAATAACAGAAATAATACTAAGCCTGGCCGTGCCGCCTGAAGGCGGCGCCAGCCTATTTTCGCCTCAAAAATGCGTTTTTAACCGCTCCAATAGAAGGTGCTTTCCATGGACAGACTCACCTTAATGGGCCTCCCATTTTACAGCCTCTCAAATTACCGTGGCACGGGCAAGGCCGTAGGAGCTCTGCGTTGGGCGGGAATTGCCGAAACCCTAGCGAAATCCGCTACGCACTTCACCGACCTAGGCGACCTTCGCTTAACACTGATAACTGAGGACCGGGGCCCACCCAACCTCAAGAATTTCCCACAATTCCTGCTCGATATGGACGCCGCGCAAGTAATGGCAAGTAGAGTTAGCTCTGACGACTTCGTGTTCTGCCTTGGCGGAGAATGCATTCTTGTAACAGGCACACTAGCCGGATTCAAGAGCAGGTTCAAAGGCAAACCTGGAATGTTGTGGGTGGATGCCCACGGAGATTTCAACACCCCCGAAACAACAACTTCAGGGTTCCTGGGCGGGATGCCCCTCGCTTTCGCTTGCGGCCGCGGCCCCAAACTAAACCAAAACATAGAGGATGAGCGGCCGTTGCTTGAAGAGGAGAACGTTGTCCACTTGGGCAGCCGGGCCCTTGACCCCCTCGAATCAGAAGCCATGTCATCCTCAGCAATCAAACTCTACCCCGCATCAACGGTGCACGAGGAAGGTGCATCGAAAATAGCCGCCCAAGCTGCAGCCTACCTCTCGGACCATTCCGACTGGATAACCTGCCACCTAGACGTCGACTCAATCGACCCCACAATCATCCCCGCCGTAAACTACCCAGAACCTGGCGGCCTAACACTCGAAGAAGTCAAAACAGTAGTAAAAGCTCTGCAGAAAACCGGCAAATTGAAAGTCTTCAACCTAACCGCGTACAACCCAACATTGGACAAAGACCATGCGTCAGCCCAGAGACTTATCACTTTGGTCACGCAACTCATGACCCCAGAATAGGTCAGAGTGTAAGAACATTCGATGGGCACAGGACGAGTCGTATCCGTGAACGTAGGGTCACCCAGAAATGTCCTCTGGAACAGCCACAACGTAGCTACGGGGATCTTCAAAGAACCGGTTACTGGACGGGTGAGAATCCGTACCTTAGGGTTGGATGGCGACACTCAAGCTGACCCCATCGCCCACGGGGGCCCTAAGAAAGCCGTGTACGCATACCCCTCAGAGCACTACGAATTCTGGAAACGAGAACTAAACCAAACATCAATGCCCTGGGGAATGTTCGGCGAAAACCTGACGACGCAAGGACTCTTGGAAGACGAGGTCCGCCCTAGGGATGAATATCGAATTGGCTCTGCGACGGTTGTGGTGACGCAGCCCCGTTTTCCATGCTATAAGCTCGGCATAAAGTTCGGATCGATGGAAATGGTAAGCCGATTTCAAGCAAGCGGCCGAAGTGGATTCTACTTCTCCGTAAAGGAAGAAGGAGAGGTAAACGCGGGGGACCGGATCGAACTGATTCGCAGCCACAAGGCGCAGCCAACAATCGCAACAATCTTCAGTGCAAGAAAAGAAGAAACCTAACACGATTAGGCATTGGAAAAGAGGAGAAGGTGGCCCTGTTGATTCTCTGCGAAAGAACCTACAGGGATATGGAGGGGGTTGCGTAAGCTAGGTTGCCTGCGCTGTCTGTGAATTCGAATACGTACGAACCGCTCGATAACCCGTCCTTTTGTACTAGTTCTCCCCGGCCTGTTCCGTCAGTGTTGATCGAGCCTAGAGATTTCCAAGTTCCGTCGCATACCCCGTAGTCATTGTTTTTCGAGACTGCTACGTTGTAGGTGCTGCTGGGGTTGACGAACGTTAGTCCGATCATCAGTTTTCCATGCGTTACCAAGACGTTTCCGTAAAACCCGTTCACTCCTAGGTTTCCGCAACTTGCTGTTGGGCTGGACACAGTGCCAACGGTCGCGTAGCTGTATTGCTGGGGGCTATATGCGGACCCTTTCACTTGTTTCCCGGCCACAGCCTTACTGCCTTTGTTGGCAGCGAATCCTTGCGGTAAACTAAGGACCGAGACTAGGACAAGGAGCAGGAATGCCATTGCGAACATTCTCTGTTTTCTCATTTTTCTCACCTCACTTCTCCGGTTATGGAACGTTAACGTCACAAAATCGAATTAACCGTTGGTGCCATGTAGCGCGCGTTGTGCCGCGAATTAACGGTACTCAACATGGTGAATGGAACTATGCCAAGGCAGAATTGAAGTTCAGTTTAGAAGGAGAGGAAAACTGGCTTCTTATTGGAAGCCGTTTCTTATTTCCATACGCGCAAGTTGTGCGATTGGCGTCAGGCGTATCGGTTTAGGAACGGGATCGATGCGAGCGCCGACTCCCCTGCAATTATTCTCTTGAAATCCAACTTTGGCCCATTCACGATCTTCAGCCAAGCGCGGTACTGGTGCTTGTTGGTTTCGATTATGTTGTAAGAATTGGAGAAGAACCCGCGGAGGCGTTCGGATGATAGGCTGCCAGCGTGGATTATGGGGATGCGGTTTAGGGTCCATTTCCACGGCCTATGCCTATGCCCGCAGAGAACTAGGCTTACCCCCGACCTGTCTAAGGCGCGCAGAACATCTCCGGCATCCAAGATTGGAATCGTATTAGGGCCAGTGTCCGGGACGGGCACCAAATGGTGATGCATCATAACCAACTTGAACCTCCTCTTCTCCCTTCGCAGGACATTTTCAAGCCAAACGATTTGCCGGTGCCCCGCCTCACCATCATTGCGTTCAGGGCGGGCAGTACCTAGGGTTAGAACTAGGAGGTCCTTGGTGCGCATCATTGGCTTTGAGGGGAAGAATTGGCGGAACAGTAGGTATCCCGTGCTGCGGTAGTCGTGGTTACCGCTCGTGTACAACCTATGCTTGCAATTGAACTGCTTCATTAATTCAGCCGCGCCTTCGTACTGTGAAAGCAAACCGTTCTCGGTAAGATCACCAGTCACCAAGAGAAGGTCGGGGTCGAGCTCGTTGATTTCATCAACCGCCCGATGGAAGATGTCGTCCCGAAACTCGGGACCTACATGAATGTCGGAGATTTGGACGATTAGCAAGCAATTCATCTGCCTAGCATACGCAAGTCTAATCCTCTTTAAAGAGCATATTTAGATGGAGATACGGAATGACGCAAGAATCGGACAATGGAGCAGGGTTACCTTTCTGCCCCAAGTGTGGGTCACCAACCTCGCGTCAATACAATTACTGCGAACATTGTGGGGCCCCAATAGGCATCCCTCAACCGACCGTAGCATGCGCGAATTGCGGCGCCAGCCTATACTCTGGAGATAGGTTTTGCTGGAAATGCGGATTACTAACACTGAAGCAACGTGCAAAGCCGGCCTTACCCATAGTTGTGAGAGCTCTGCTAGCGGCCTTTGTCTTAGTCCCAGTTATCGGCCTTGCGTTCTACAGGTTGTGGGGATGGGTGTCGCTTGGCGTTGGGATATGGCTTCTTTTTGCACTAATTCTCTCCTAAACGCTACGAGCATTTAAGAACACGACCTATCCGATGTAGCAAACCCGAGGCTTCGCGATGATAACCGCGTTCGTTATGATGAACGCTGAGCGGGAACGCATCGCCGCAGTTCCTGATTAACTTCTGAAGATCGGCGGGGTGACAGAGGTTTACTCTGTAGCCGGAGACTTCGACCTCGTAGCCATAGTTCGCGTCAAGGAAGCTGAAGACCTCGCAAAAGTGGTAACTGAGGAATTCGTGAAAGTGCGCGGCATAATCCGAACGAGGACACTCATAGCCTTTCGGTGCTTCAGCAACTACGACCTAGACCACATGTTCCAGATAGGCTTCAAAGGCTAACCATACTTGGACAGGACGGCGGCGAGAGTTTTCAGAGAAACATTCCCGCCGCTCACAACCACGACCACTTTCTCTTCTAGCTTAGGACGGATTTTCTCAAGCAATGCTGCAATTGCGGCGGCGGCTGAAGGCTCAATCACCAAGTGACATTCATTTATTGCGGTGAAAACTGCTTTCTCTATTTGTTCCTCGCTTACGAGGACTATGCCGTCAACGTTACGTTTGACTATCTCGTAGGTTAGCGCACCGGGTTCGCGTGTAGCAAGCCCGTCAGCGATTGAGGTTGTGTCAGAGAGGCGCGTGATTTTGCCATTCTTGACGGACTGGTACATTGAGGAGGCTTTCTCCGGTTCAACCCCGAGCACCTTCACACTGGGTTTCAGGCTTTTGACCGCGATTGAAATTCCTGAGATTAGCCCGCCCCCGCCAATTGGCACGATTACCCTTTCGACCTCGGGTAGGTCTTCGTAGATTTCTAGGCCGGCAGTTCCCTGCCCGGCAATTACGTCGGGGTCGTCGAAGGGCGGTATTAGTACTGCTCCGGTGGCCTTCTGAATCTCCATCGCCTTCTCGAAGCGTTCATCGTGGAAGAGGCCGTGCTTCACAACTATACCCCCGTACTCTTCAATGGCCTTCACTTTCTCCTGCACCGCGTTCGTCGGAACCACGATCGTCGCGTGGGTTCCGGTCATCTTTGCGAGGTATGATACGGCTAAGCCGTGGTTGCCGGAGGAGGCAGCGATCAAGCCACGTTTGCGCTCGTCCGGGTTGAGCTTGAGTATCTTGTTGGCGGCCCCTCGGATTTTGAAGACTCGGATTGGCTGGTATGATTCGAGTTTTAGGTAGACATTCGACTTGGTCAGCGCACTTAACCGCGGTGAATAGTATAGTGGCGTGCGGTATGCGACATTTACAATCCTATCTTTTGCTTCTTGAATAGCGCTGAGAGTAACTTGGGGGCTGCTCATCGTCCCCCGGATCCTGTACTGCTCGTTGACGCAACGCCTGAAGCTTTTCCTTTACCAAAGTAGCTTTGGACGCGGGGTTGTATAAGGTAGTAGAGTATCACCAAGTCCAGGATTAGGGAAACGCCCTCTCCTAGCCGAGGGCTCATGAACAATGACAGAGCCGAGAAGACGAGCCCGATTACAGCAAAGATGAGTGAACCAACCCAAGCCCACCCCTTCCCCTTCCACAGTCCATAAGCCAGAATGAAGTCAACCAAAGCGAAAGCAAACAAACCTAACCCCGAAAACATTGACCTTGATGCGAAAAACCGCACGTGCGGAAACATTTCGGGGAGGACAAAGGTAACGACGGCCAAGGCTGCCCCGCCTAGAAGTTCAAGGATTCCAAGCAGAATTTGCAGGGCTGCTAGGAGCGTGACGCCAAATGGGCGGGCTGCGGGGGACAATTCAAAAGGCCCTGTCTACTTGCTTTTTTGCTGGGCCAACAGCTGCCTGATCTGTTCAGCCAGCTTCTTCCGTTCAGTGTCGTCCTTGGCAGACATCCACTGCAATTTCAAATAGAAGACATCTTTGTCCTTTGAAGGCATTAGCCTCGCCCGAAATGTCTGAAGTTTGAGTGGCGCATCAGTTCAAGAATGCGAAATATAACTTTAGGCCGCCAGCGTCGCTTACTTCGAAACCCAGGTACCCTAACTAATGTTTAGCACGTCCCGTGGGTGCGCGGCCGATTCCTACGGGCTGGCTGTGTGGGAGAGGTTGCTAGCCTTTTACGGTGGCGACGAATTCGCTTAACGCCATCGCTGGAAGTGTCGTAATCTCTACTGTTCCCCTAGAGCCAAGTTCGACGGAAACTTTCGCTATGGTTTTGTTGTCTGGTGCCTCAACGATGTTAACGAAATCGTAGGCGCCAAGTGTAGCATATTGTGAGAGGACCTTCGCCCCGAATTTCTCGATTTCCTTATTTACTTCCTGAATGCGCCCTGGATTCTCACGTACTGTTTTTCGGCCTTCCGCTGTTAACTTCGAGAGCAGGATGTAGACTGCCAAGCTATCTTCCTGCTTACAATCTGTGCTAGCGGGGAATTTGGAACTTTCTATCTACACCTAGCTGAGCAGTTTCCGCATCGCGGCCGCACCCTCGCCGCACTCCGGAAACTCAGGCGAAGCCTTCACGGCCTCGTCGATATCCTTTCGGCCAACAACTTCGAAGCCGAGGCCACTAAAGTAGGCCTGCGCCGTGTCAGTTAGCAAGTAGATTCTTTCGAGGCCTTTCGCTCTGGCGTTCCGAAGAACCGCGTCCACTAAGGCCCGGCCCTGGCCCATGCCCCTGAACCGCTGGTCAACTGCGACCGACCTCAACAGGCCGCTCTTGCCATAAACTTCAAGCCCAGCAACGCCAACCCAAGAACCATTCCGGCTTTGTGCGACGACGAAGTTCTCGACGCATTTTTCGACCCCGACGGTCGGCAACTCGTTCTCGTTCAGAAAATGCGAAATTTGCTGCAGGTCGCCCCTTACGGCAGGCCTGATGCGGATGTCCGCTAACATTCCTAAGTCAGCCTTTTGTTCTCCGCACAGGAATGAAAACCATTCGAAGAATCGTACACCGTCGGCTTGGTGAAGCCACAGCTGGATGTCTCACGCGGAATTTTGATGAGCAAAAAGCCTTCGCCTGTCTGTCAACTTGGGAAAAAGCGCACTCGAATTCGCAAAGACAAATAAGCACAGGGTTCGCCATCCCGCGAACGGAGGATTAAATGAAAATGGCTAAGGCTACAAAACCTCTATTGATGTACACAGGAATTGCAGTGTTTCTAGTCGGCCTTCTGACCTTCATCTTTCCCTACATCATGGACGCAGGCAACATGATGGTCAGACCGGGCTGGTTCAAGACCCACCCAGGCGGAGTCGTAGGATGGTTCTGGGGCCCAGCGGATCCGACAATAGGACTATTCGCACCCTTCTGGACCTTTGCTGTTGGTCTAGTCATCGCAGGCCTAGTGCTAAGCGGCGTATCGCTCGCCCTCAAGAAGTGAACACAAAGAGTGATCGAAATTGGCAGCTAAAACCAAAAGCAGACTGTACCTCTTTGGAACTCCAATTGCTTGGATAGCCGTCTACGGCGCCCTTGTGGGCGTCACATCGCTTGTGCCGCTCTTACCGTACGCAGGCGGCGGCGGCTACTGGCCTTTGGCAACTGTCATTGCAGCGCTCGGCGCACTAGTATTAGGTCCAATTGGTGGCGCAGTCGCAGCGTTTATCGGAGGAATCATCGGCATGTTCATTGCTCCACCAGCCTTTCCGCTAGGAATAATCGACGCAGTCATGGTTGTTCTCGTACCAGAAATCTTCGTTGCGTTGGCGTTCAATGTGAAGAAGTATCGATGGGCTTTCTTGGGTTGGCAGGCTCTGATGACCGTCATCTTCTTCGTCGTGCTCTTCTTCTACCCAGGAGTTGTCGGCGGATGGCCCCCGATTCCCACAGCTAACTACTTCCTCGCGACACTATACTACTGGCTACTGCCCACCATCGTGCTCGCGTCTCCACTCGGAAGCAAGTACGTTTACGAATGGTCTAGAAGCTCGGATGTGAAGCAACGATCGATCGGCGTATTCTTGGGCAGCTGGATGGCCATGAACTCGTGGTACATTTCGCCGTCCTTCTGGTTGTACTGGATTCTCTTCGCCTTCCCATCAGCATTGCTCTACTTGATGGCTTGGGGAATCTACACCTGGTACATGCCTCTCTTCGGATTTGTCCTGTCGCTGATTGCAGTTCCCATCATAGAGGCGCTTCGAAGAAGCGGAATGGCCAAACCGCCAAACGTCTTGTGGTAGGTTACTCTACCTTCTTTCCCTCTTTCCCTTTTTTCTTGGGACCCAGTTGGGCCTGGACCGAACTCGAATCGAGTGAAGTGCAAGAATGAATGACGTGATAGTGGAAGTTCAGAATCTTTCTTTCAGTTATCCGGATGGTGCAAAGGCTCTCGTCAAGATCAACTTGAAGGTCGCCCGTGGAGAAATTGTTGCTGTTATGGGGGCTAATGGCGCAGGGAAGACGACCCTCTGCCATCACCTTACAGGCGTAATTCCGAACATCTATGAAGGCACAACGGAGGGGAAAGCAGTCGTCGTCGGGATGGATGTCTATGAACATCCCGTCTACGAATTAGCTCAGAAGATCAGTTTTGTGACACAGGACCCCGAGGGCCAACTCATCAACCCTGATGTCCTGATGGAAGTTGCGTTTGGGCCCGAGAACTTGGGCGTGCCGCGAGAAGAGATCATGAGGAGGGCGAAATGGGCCCTAGAAGCGGTCGGAATGCAAGGATTGGAATCGCGCTCACCCTCCGAACTGTCAGGAGGGCAGAAACAGCGCCTCGTCCTCGCTGCGGGGCTAAGCATGCAACCGGAGTTGCTTGTTCTCGACGAACCAACGTCTCAACTCGACCCCATAGGGACGACGGAGGTATTCCATGCCCTCGTCGATCTAAAGAAAAAGTACAATATGACTACAGTTCTGACAACGCATGCGTCCGAGGAGATGCTTGGATTCGCGGATCGAGTAATTGTTCTCAGCAAGGGGGAGATCGTGGGCGAAGGCACTCCTGAGGAGGTCTTCTCTCAGGTCGAGCTTCTCGACAAAGTTGGGGTGCAGGTACCGCAGATCGCATCGCTCGGCCACGGAATAGCTCCCAGTCAGCCTGTTCCGATGACGATTACTGAAGGCAAGAAACTGATTGTGGACATGATCGAACGGAAAGCGCTGCACCCACGGGCCATAACGAAAGCCAGCACATCTCACGGAGGGGATGTTGTGCTGGAATGCCAAGATCTGACTTTCACCTACCCAGGATTTCCCCCCGTCACCGCATTGAGAAATGTGAACCTCCAGATTCGAAAAGGGGAGATGATAGGAATCGTCGGACAGAACGGCTCAGGCAAGACGACCCTTGTCAAGCAATTTCTGAACCTACTTAAACCAGCCCGCGGGCGTGTCCTACTCAAAGGGAAAAATATTCAGGACTTCACGACAGGGGAACTCGCGAACTCCATGGGGCTTGTGCTTCAGAACCCGGATGAACAGTTATTCACGATCTCCTGCCAGAAGGAAGTTGAGTTTGGGCTGCAAAATCTGAAACTCCCTGCAGACGAGATTAAGCGTAGGACAGATGAGGCGCTGGGTTTCGTCGGCCTCGGCGAACAATGGGACACGTTTCCGTTCAGATTGAGTTTCGGTGATCGAAGGAGCCTGACAGTCGCAGCTGTCATTGCCATGCGCCCAGAAGTCGTGATTATGGATGAACCCACGACTGCGCAGGATTATCGCGGAAGGCATAGAATCGCGAAGTTGGCGAGGAAGTTGAATGAGGCTGGACATACGGTCATCATGATAACTCACGACATGAACTTGGTCACCCAATACGCCGACAGAACGGTGGTCATATGTGAAGGCGAGGTTCTATTGGATGCGCCCACCGCGAAGGCGTTCTCGGAGATTGATACGTTGAAGAAGGCTTTCATCAAGCCACCCCCTATCGCCCTGTTGGATAAGGAGCTGGAGTCTTACGGCGTACCGCAGGGAATCTTGACTGTGGACTCGATGATCGAGTCGTTGAGTTTGGAGGGCGCATAGGATGGCGAGTATAGAGTATGTTCGAAAGGATACGCCGATTCATGGGTTGCAAGCGATCACGAAGATGCTGCTCGTATTGGCGAGCTTCGCCGTGAGCTTCTTTGCATTGGACTACCTTCTGCTCGGGTTGTGGATAGCCTTCCTAATTGGGTGGTGGGTTCTGGGCGGAATTGAAATTAGAAGACTGGGCGTGATCTTGAAAGTGCTTCTTGGAACGTACTTGTTCTTCGTACTCCTGCAAGGATTCACGTACCGTTTCGGTAACACCGAATTGTTCCGGCTTGGTGTGCTTATGGTTGGTAGCCGCAATTATGCCGCCTACACGCTGGAAGGATTTCTGTTCGGGACACTTGTCTTCATGCGAGTTCTAGCAGTGGTTTTCACTCTACCAATCCTAACTATGACGACCCCGATGACCAAAATCGCGGCGACCCTCGGCAAGCTGAAGGTGCCCTATCAGTTTACGATGATATTTGTCACGGGCATTCGTTTCGTGCCGTTGGTCTTTCAGACCTGGACCAACGTGATCCAGGCTCAAAAGTTGCGGGGGCGGGACATCGATAAGATGCCTATCTACAGAAAGGCGGCGGTATACACTAGTGTACTTACTCCGCTCCTTCTCTACCTCCTGAAACTCTCACAGACCCTCCAGACCGCCCTGGAGTGTAGAGCGTTCGGTTCCCCTGCAGCCAGAACCTATGTTGAAGAGGCGAAGCTCAGAGTCGGAGATTACGTTGCTATTGCTACGATCATCGTGGTTGCTGCGTCACTTGTGATAATGAAAGCCACAGGTTATTCATCACTACCTTACATCATGCACGGAGCGTAACGTAAGTCTCGTAATGTTTGTTTTGTTTGTGGAAGTGAATTGGGTTTGAAGTCTTCCGTGACCGTGAAGGAGAAGAAATCGGACGTGAAGAAGCGAAGCAGTTTTGCGGAACTGGCAAGTCGACGCGAGAAACTGCTTGCCCCGGTATTCGCGCAAGACTGGCCGAACCTCCCCGTGGTGAGGGCTGAAGGGATTTACTTGTATGGTCTCGACGGGAAGAAGTACATGGATTTCATGGCGGGCTTCGGCGTTGTGAACGTGGGCCGCGGCGAAAGAGCAGATGGAGAAGATGATCCACGGCCCAGTGGGGATCGTGCTTCATGAACCTGTGCTTCGACTAGCGGAGATGTTGCCTGAGATTCTTCCCGGCGCGATGGACATGTTCTTCTTTGGGAACAGCGGTGCCGAGGCAGTTGAAGGAACCATCAAGCTCGCTCGCAACGTAACAAAGAGACCAGGAATAATCGCGTTCACGGGAGCATTCCATGGGCGGACATACGGAGCCGCCACGCTCACAGCCTCCAAGGCGATTTACCGTACGGAACTCGAACCCTTCCTCCCCAGCGTATACCATGCACCATACGCAGACCCATACCACTCCTCACATCCAGACGACCCGTCACAATGCGTCGACGAGGCGCTTGGCGCCTTGCAGACAGTGCTGAAGAGGATTATCGCTCCATCACAGGTTGCAGCCATAATTGTTGAACCAATTCAGGGAGAAGGCGGCTATATTATGCCGCCCAAAGAATTTCTGAAAGGCCTACGAGAAATCTGCACGGCTAATGATATTCTGCTCATATTCGATGAGGTGCAGACTGGTTTCGGCAGAACCGGCGAATGGTTCGCCGCGCAAGCGTTCGACGTAACGCCGGACGTCATGGCGATTGCGAAGGGGATAGCCTCCGGTTTTCCGTTGGGGGCGATATGCGCGCGGAGTGAACTGATGAGCCGTTGGGGGCCCACGGTTCACGGCACAACCTTCGGCGGTAACCCAGTGTCATGTGCCGCAGCCATAGCCACAATAGAGACAATCCGAGACGAAAAGCTCTTACAAAATGCGAAAGACCAAGGCGCGTACCTCCTGAAGCGACTGAGAGAGCTGAAGACGAAGCATCCAGTGATTGGCGATGCTCGAGGATTAGGGTTGATGACGGCGATTGAGTTCATTGTTCCTGGCACAGACCGTGAGCCGAATGCTGCCGCAGCAAAGAAATTCCTCACCGAGTCCCTAGAGAGAGGGATGCTAATGTACCCCTGTGGCTTGTACGGTCAAGTGGTCCGCGTCGCACCACCTCTTACAGTCACCCGCGAACAAATCGACGAAGCCATCAACATCGCAGATCAAAGTTTGAATGCTGTCTAGTATACCGAAGCCACATCTGTCCCGGCTTATGCGCGGCTTTGGCTTCGTGTGTGAGTGCACCAGCTGAAGGCGAAATAGTCAATTTATACTTGGTCAACGTTGTGAACACTGGTGTCGCCTGTGTTTTCGGAGCCTGAGATTGAGTATATGAAGTCGCAGCGCCTGTGCAGATTTGCCACGGTCTCCTCTGATGGCCAGCCTGATGTTGTGCCCGTAGCATTCGAGTTCGACGGCAAGTACTTCTACGTTGGAAGCCACAGCCAAGACATCTTCCTCAGAACACGCAAATACAAGAACGTCAAAAACGGCAGAACCTCGGTCGCCCTAACCATCGACGACTTGAAGTCAGTTGAGCCATGGAGACCTCGAGCAATCAGAGTATACGGAGCCGCGGAAGTAGTGGATCACAAGGGAATGTTCGGCCCTGGTAAGTACTTACGAATCATTCCGAAGGTCTCTTGGAGCTTCGGCATCGAAGGCCTGAAACTTAAGGAAGGAGAATGGAGCCACAAAGCGCTTCACTAAGTGAGAACGGTCGTAGCGACCTAAGCGCTTTCTTTCTTACCTCTCAATCCCGTTGCAAGCAGAGCGATCCCCAATACCGAAAGAGCGATTCCGGGTATGATGTTTGCCCAAAGAACTACCTCCGTCCCATCTGAAACCATAAACGCAGGCGCAATGAGGAAATACACTGCGGCTACGATCAGCAGTACAACTCCAACAACAATTCTTGGACATAAACTCACATGCATTTTTCTTCTCTGATTTCTGCGTGGTCCGATGGTGCGAGCGTCACGATTGGAACGATTATTCTAGCGTGTGTGGGTATGTTGGTGCGCACAACAACACGCGAGGTCGCTTGTCCATTTACTTTCTAATGAAAGAGGCCACATCTCGCTTCTTAGTGCTTTTGTCCTACCTGCCTTTTGCTGATTTAACAATCAAGTCGTCTTAGTTCTCGATCAATGCTTGCAACCGTGTCCTTCGTAAGCGCGAATAAACCCTTGCCAGTCGGATCGCCATTAATCTCAACTAACAAGCCAGTGCGACGATTCTGCATACTGGCCTCAATATTGGTTTCTGCGACATTATGAGGTGCTTTTATCGCCCCAAGAACTAAGTCAAGATAGCTGTCTAGCATCCTCTCAAATGTGTCATAATTGTAATAGACTAGGCAATTTCTGTCAACAGTGCTTCGTCTTTTATGGAATCAACTTTGGATGAAATTCCTTGCCACATGCTCATCCTGAGATGGTAATATGGAACGCGATAGCCTCCGGGTTGAGCTGGAGTTTTTTCGAAGTTAGTACGGAATCTCCCTAGGATAGGTATGTTGGCATCGAGTTCTTGCTTAATTAGTCTGAGAACGCGACGATATTCTTTCCCTTCTGATGATCGATCAGCTAGTCGATCCAACAAAAAGACTAACCCGACACCCACAAACACCGCGAAAATTTCCAGTCCAAACATCACAGGATCGATCATGACGCATAGTTATTTCGCTGGACTAATCCGCTTTGCGTTTTGGATGAACGTTAACCATTTGTTATCTCCCTCGATCATAATTCCCGCTGCTTAAGCAGGGGTTTTGCCGTTGAGTGCTTCATGGGGGCGAACAATATCATGCATTATCTTACGAGACTGAGAACCAACCTTGAAGAATCGCTCGTCTATCTACTGAATCTTGTTCGGTTGCTCTGCAATTAGTCGGCCTTTCTCTTCGCGAGAGAGAATTGCTTGCATCCCTGTAACCTACAGGACATATGGTACCAGAAGCGCAAAGAGATTTCATTAGACGAGGCAAGGAAAATCGTGACAGGCATCGACAAAGTTGACGTTTTGTAATCTCCAAGGAACGCAATAATGTTGACCTTCGAAGAACCGTAGGGGAACCGGCAGAGTAGTTATAGGTATCAAGAGACGAGAGAGGTGGCGATGACATTTTGCCATTCTTTGAGGCAATGGCAGCATTGTCCTTGACCCTTGCATTTTCGATTCCAGTGTTAATGGACAAGGTGATGCGACCACGTTACGAAGCACGGTTTGAAGAGTTTCGTCGCTACAATCGGTCTCAACTCTTTGCCGCTTTGGAGACCGCGATGGAAAGACTGAGGAGATTGAAAAGAAGTAGTGAATTGATGACTCCGGAAGACTACGCCGCTATGGAAGGTCTAGTTGCGCGCTGGACTCTCGTTAAAGAGAACGAGACCAAGAAAGACACACTGCTCCGTCGACGAAAGCATCTATTCGTCGGGTGGCTCATCAGCGTGGGCTTGTCTACAACAGCAATTGAATACCCTGACGCTTTAGTGGCTGGCGCATTGAACATAACCTTCGGAACAGCAGCAACCGCCGCGTTCTTCATTATGCTCATTTACTCTGCCTACTACGGCTGGCAGATATACGATCTCGACGACAAGCTATCGAAATTTGGTGGAACGATCTCCAAGCAATCAGAATTTCCAGATTCGGGAGAAAGTGAAGATTCTGTTCTTGAGAAGAAAATTAGTTATGAATTAGCGAGGAACAAAATAAGATTCGGACACGGTGGACTAATACGGACAAACGAAGGGGCCTTTGCCCCCGATTTCGTAATCCCCTCTGTCGATGACCCGCGCTATTTTGTCGAAGTTAAATCCGTCCTTCCGGTCCAAGCTGGATATCAACTCGCTAGTTATGCAAAAGCGTTGAAGTCCAAATATCCAGCGTCCAAAATGCTGCTAATTGCTAGAACTCCGACAAAGGCGATGGTGAACTTCCTGCTAAGCAGAGGTTGGGATGGAATATTCGATGTCTCCAACTTAGATCGATTCATTTCGGTAGTCAGAGCCGGATAGGTATTCCCCAGCCAATTCGTTCGCGCAGTTGGGTCGGTATTTTCGTGCTGTTGTGGGTATGTTGGTGCGAGCACCGTAATTTGAACTGTCATTTTTGTCTGTGCGCACCACCGGACCCGCGCATGAAGAACACGAAAAGTCATGCATTGAATGTTCTAGTCTCCGTTGACGCTAACGCCGCAAGCCTAGCGCCCTTCCAATCCCACGCCACATCGCTGAAGAAGAATTCCGCATCACTGAATATCGGGTTCAGGGATTTGCTGTTCCAGAGGAAGACGGTGCCCTTGGCCATGCCGGCCACTACTGTGGATAACTCGCATAATGCCAAGATTGTTCATACGGAGCGCGATTTCCCCAAGACCTTTGACAACCCCCTCTCTCACTAACTTTCATCAAGCTCGTTTCCGGATTGGGGCCGTACGCCACGGACGGTACGGGGGGCAATAAAGAGTCTAGTAGAGTTTGTCTTTGTCTAGCATTAGCTCCGTCTCAACGTACCTTCGGCCGTACATCTTCTTCACTATTAGGAATCGGCGAGCTCTTTCCCTCAGTTCTCTTTCGTAGATTTCGATTATGCCATCGAACAGATCCATGATTGTTTGGGTATCTTGTTTGGATGATATCATTGGGTTGAGGACTCCAAGAATCGTGAATCCCTCTGATTTCCGCTTGCCGATAAAGTCATCCAACCATTTTCGGGTCATCAGGGCCTTGTGTTCAAGTAATACGTCTGAGAGAAGGTCTATGAGGATTAATCTGCCCGGACTAGTTTTTGGCAACGTCTCCACGGCTTTTGCGAAAGATATGTTCACATCGCTGAGGTTCTGAACACTTTGTATCTTGAAGACGTTTGCACTGGGAGGGGTGATTTTGTCCGCCTGCGGGCTGAACACGTAGAAATTCTTGTCATATCGGCCTGCGAAGTCCTGTGTTCTGCCCAAGTCACGAGACAAGAAGAATACAGAACTTCCCATCGACAGGCTGGACTCGATGATTTTCCTGAACAGCAAATCCCTTTCATCGCAGGGTGGAGAAACGAGCAGTATAGCGAAGCCGACCGGTAAGCCTCCGGCGAGTAGGTTATCTAGTTCAGGGTAGCCTGTGGAAATATTCTGTGCCGGTTGGGTCTCCCTCGGCTGTAGGCTTTCAGGCTTCGCTTCTTCCTTTAGGGTCTCCTGTTTCAAGACCGTCTTCTGTCCCGCTTGTGACTTTCCCCGCCTCATGAACACCATAACCGAAGCTATCAGACCTACTGCAACAATCACTCCGATTATGCCGAACGTTCCGAAAGGTAGATTGTTCGACGTGACCGTTGTGCCTTGGCTTATGCTTTGAGTCAGTTGAGCGCCTTGAGTGAGTTGACTGCTCTGAGTGAGCTGGGTGCTTTGAGTGGGTTGAGTGCTTTGAGTGAGTTGAGTTGATGTTACGATTACGCTCGAAGAGGCTCCGGTCGTGACTAGAATTACCGAAGCTGGGAAGGCCAATTCAACCTTTGCAAAACCACTCGTGAGGTGACCGGGCTTGCTGGTTAGTACGAAAACGAAATAATAGGTGCCATTGGCCGGCAGGGTGAGGGAGCGGTAAGAATTGTCGTGGCCGACCGAGTTCAATTCGCTGAAGAGGGGCCTTGAACTTGGTGGAAGGCTGCAGTTTGGGTTTTGGATGGCATTATAATCTTGTTGGGACAGAATGTAAAAATTGACTGCTGCATCCGACCCGAAAGTTCCTACGATCTGCCTCCCCGCTTGTGCTGAGAAGGCCAGTGAAATTTCGGAACACTGGCCTGAGGGGGGCTCAGTAATGGTCGTCGTGGTCGTTATAGTGGCTGATTGACTGTTCGCATTCTGCAAAGACAATAACGAGACGAAAAGCGCTGCAAGCAGAAGATACGAAAACAGACTCTTCGACTTCATGTTGACCACCTTGATGCGCCCTGGCTAGCTGAAACATCGAAGGAATTCAGTATCTCCAATACGAGGCTAATGTGTCTTTCGAACGTCCTAAAGGCTCAGTAGATCAACAATTTGCCAGTACTCGTCCCTACTATCACTCAATTAAGAACGAAAACAAAGAGAGTACGCTCGAGGCCGATGGTTGAAGACGTGAATCAAAAGTCACGCATTGAATGTTCGGGTCTCTGTTGACGCTAACGCCGCGAGCCTAGCACCTTTCCAATCCCATCCCACATCGCTAAAGAAGAATCCAGCGTCACTGAAGATCGGGTTCAAGGATCTGCCGTCCCAGAGGAAGATAGTGCCCTTAGCCATGCCGGCCTGTCCGGTTGCGGTTACGATAGCCGCAAGGTCTGCAGAGGGTTTCCATGCAACGGCGACGGGGTAGACGTGCTTATTGTCAAATTGGACGGGTGAAAGCGTCGTTCCGTTTAAGATTCCGATGAATCCATTATGCCAGACAACATCATACCCTACAACCAACGCCGACTCTCCATTCCACTTCCAATCCACCCCGATGAGGTCTGCGCGTCCTTCGTTCAGGGGTTTTACGATGTTCGTTTCCACCTCGTAATTGAACAGGTTTGGTGAGGGGATGAATTCTTCAGCGAAACAATTGGATGCTAGGAGTGCGCTGGCTGATTTTGGCCGCCAGGAAATGTTCCGCAAGTTCGCCCTTCCCGCGTCAACTGGCACAACTTCTCCCCGCGAGAACTTTAGCAGGGTAGCGTTGTTTCCGGCTAACAGGGCTATCGACCCGTCATGGTTCCATGCCACTGCACGCAGGTTTTCGAACGTAGGCACTGGTACCTTCGTGAACCGTTCTCCCTCCAGAAGCAGGACCGTCCCAGCGTTGCCAACGATTAGCGCGCGACCGTCTGTTGGGTTTACGGATACGGCCCGGAGGTTATGCCGTGTCCCAGAATCAAGGGGAACAGGGCCATCCTCCTGAACTTTTAGGACTCGACCACCATTCCCCACAACGATCGGAAAACGATCCTGACGATCCCAGGCTAGCCCGCGAAGGTGGCCTTGCAGGATTATTGTGCGCAGGTTCTGACCGTCGTAATAGAGCAGCTTCGAAGCCAACAATTCACAATCCTAAGCCCGGTAAGCCTTGACCAGCACGCCGAGCCCAAAAGTAGATTTGAAAGCAATATTAAGAATGGGACAAGTGCCACACAACATGCCCAAGAGCAGAACCCACAATTCGCGAACGATTGAACTGTATTCTGAACGACCCATTAACACGGAAGAGGATTTGCTGGATTACGTTGAGGCATTGGACGAAGATGAAGGAGTCAGAATCGAGGGAAACCTCAAGAACCATGAGAATGGCGGGTTCATTTTCGTCGGAACTTACAGGGGTAGTTACTGCGTTAACATCTGCGACAAGGTGTGGGCCCCCAAGCTAAGGCAGTACATAGCTGGCGGGAAAGATGAATGGTACTATTTCGACAAGGGGAAAGAGGCATTCCGGTTCGCCTTGAAAGAAGCCAAAAAGCCCCTACGGGCTTGGCTATACTAGGACGTACGCGACTAAGGAAGATTTTCTGCGCTAGATCAGTTGCCCTTCGCTATGCGGTTGGAAGCGTGACTATTGCCACTTCGACTTGTGGCTGGCGGAAGTAATGCTTCTTCGCCCACAAAGCCACATTCACAAGACCAATCAGGACTGGAACTTCGAATAGGGGCCCGATTACGGCGGCGAAGGCTTCGCCAGAATTTATTCCGAAGACTCCGACTGCAACCGCTATTGCCAGCTCGAAATTGTTGCTGGCGGCTGTGAAGGATAACGTAGCCGTCTCCGGATAGGAGAAGTTCCACGCCTTGGACATAATGAATGAGATTGTGAACATGATGAGGAAATAGCAGACGAGAGGTATTGCAATTCGCACAACATCCCAAGGTAGTGCAAGGATATACTCGCCCTTCAGTGAGAACATGACTACAATCGTGAACAGCAACCCAATCAACGCCGTTGGACTCAGTTTCTCCACAAAGACTTGGTCATACCATTCCTTTCCCTTCTTGCGTACGAGTGCGTATCTGGTTACTATGCCTGCGATGAATGGGATGCCTAGATAGATGAAGACGGTTTTGGCTATGTCCCATATTGAGATCGCAACAACTACTCCTGAACCGCGAGCCATCCAAGAGGAAAGAAGTGTGACGAAGAACCACGCATAAACCGAGTATAATGCAACTTGGAAGATCGAGTTGAGGGCAACGAGAACCGCTGCGTACTCGTTGTCGCCTTCGGCGAGCATGTTCCATACAAGGACCATCGCGATGCATCTTGCTAGCCCGACGATGATGATTCCGATTCTGTATTCGGGCATGTCGGGCAAGAACAGCCATGCGAGGCCGAACATTAGAAAGGGCCCTACGAGCCAGTTCTGGACGAGGGAGACGCTGAACATCTTCCAAGCCTTTCCAACCTTCGAAAGCTCCTCATACTTCACTCGCGCTAAGGGGGGATACATCATCCACAGTAATCCAAATGCAATTGGAAGAGAAATTGTGCCTACACTTAACGCGCCGAGAAGCTTCGGAAGTTGTGGAAAAACAGCTCCTGTGCCTACCCCTATGGCCATTGCTAGGAAAATCCAGAGGGTGAGAAATCTCTCGAGCAGCGAAAGGCGTTGTGCCATTTTTTCCGAAACTCGTGAGCCTGTGCGCTGACGGCCTAATGGGAATGGTCAGCTAGGTTTCGTAGCCTTCCAGGTCATGCTCTTCACGCTAAGCCGCTTAGACTGCATTTCCTGGTTTATCGCGTGAGACTCATCTGATCCCTCGATTTCTGTGAACCCTGTCTTTTCGAGGATGCCTTTGTACTCGTTGAATGTAACCGCCCCTGCTATGCAAGCCGCCCATTCTTCCGGCTTGATTTCCTTTCGGCCTTCTTGAGTTGCCACCATATCTGACACAGAAATTTTGCCGCCAGGTTTGAGGACGCGGTATATCTCTCTGAACGCTAACTCCTTGTCTGGAACCAAGTTCAGGACGCAGTTGCTTATGACTAGGTCCACCGAGTTACTCTCGATGGGCATGTGCTCGATTTCCCCAAGCCGAAATTCCACATTCTTGTAATCATACTTCTTGGCAGTTTCTCGTGCCCTGAAAATCATCTCGGGCGTGGCATCAAGGCCGATAACGCGGCCTTCTTCCCCGACAAGTTTCGAAGCGCGGAAGACGTCAACCCCTCCCCCGCTACCCAGGTCCAGCACTGCCTCTCCCTCTCGAACCTGCACATGGGTTAAGGGGCTCCCACAACTCGCCACGACGCTCAGAGCCTCGCTCGGGAGAGCCTCCTCCGTCGAGCTCGTTGCGCAACACGAACCCTCAGAGCCGCTTCCGCAGCACGGTTCATTCAGTACAGTCAGTTCGCTGTAGTGTTTTCTTACCGCTTCCTTGATTTGTTCCTCACTCAAAGTTGCTCACCGCTGAGGTATTAGAACAACATATTTAAGTACATTGATATGTACTCTCTTCTGGTCAACATGAGCACAACAATCGCCCAAGCAAGAATCAAACGCCTCGTAAACCTCGGGCTGGTCGATTCTAATTGCACGCCCACTGAACGGATCACGCAGCTGCAATCGCGAATAAGGGAGGAGGATGCCACGTTTCGAGAATTGAAGGCCTTCTTCTCCGCGCTTGGCGATTCTACGAGGCTGAAGATGCTTAGGCTAATTGGCGATGAGGAGTTATGTTCCTGCGAAGTTATGGCTGCCTTAGAGCTAACGCAGCCAACTACCTCGCACCACCTAGGCATACTCGAAAGAGCTGGGCTGTTGAGTTCACGTCGTAATGGGAAGTGGGTGTTTTACAAGATAGCGAACCCGAAAGTCAGGAACCTGATCACGAAAGGCTTCAGCCTAATTGAGGCGGCGGATTGATGAAGAAAGCCCTCTTCGTCTGCGTCGAGAACGCGGGCAGAAGCCAGATGGCTGAGGCGATTGCGCGTTCATACGGAATTGATGCCACCAGCGCAGGCACAATCCCTGCTACGAAAGTTAACCCGACCGTAATTGAGGTCATGAAAGAGAGGGGCTTCGACTTGTCCTCCACCAAGCCGAAACTTCTCACACCCGAGATGATTGAAGCTGCGGACTATGTTGTTACGATGGGCTGCCGTGTTGAAGACGTTTGCCCAAGACCCTTAATTGTCCGCATGGAGAAGAAACTTGTTGATTGGCACATTGAGGACCCCAAAGGCAAACCGATAGAAGACGTCCGTAAGATACGAAGCGAAATAGAAGAACGCGTTATTGAATTGCTTAAGAAACCGGACTAGCCCCGCAGATAGTTCAGGGACGAAGTAGGAAGGAATGCACGGCCTAGTTTCTAGGAACATTGCCCAGTGTTAGTTGATGGCCTTCAGTTTTGTTTCCATGGTTGCAGTCTTGTCGCGCCTATCATCAATCTTTACCGTAGTAACCACCCTTTTTGCACCCGTCTCGACAACGGCTAAGTGAGCGACCTTCACGGCATCGAGAACCTCGTCAATGGTAGCAGCCTCAATGGAAGTCGAGTTAGGGCCTGAAACCGTTTTGAGCCCTGACTTCTTCAAACTCTCGACGGCGACCCGGACGAACCAGCCGATGCTTGAGCCCTCCCCGAGTACTGAGACGGTGACCTCTGCGATTATCATCTTCCAATCGCCCACACTGAGATGGACCTCTCCCAAATATCTTCGCCGATACAAGCTGTACCAGCAAGCAATTTTGGTTGGCGGTTGGAATTGAGCGGTGGATTCGTTAATATCGGACGCTTTGAGGCGTTGGATTTCAGATACGTCGGTGGGATTGGAGTGAAAGCGATTAGAGTTCGAGAGTTCGGTGGTCCTGAAGTCATGGTGTTGGAGGATATGCCGGACCTTCATCCTAGACCGAAGCAGGTTGTGGTCCGGGTGAAGGCTGCAGGCGTCAACCCCACGGATACCTACACGCGCTCAGGCACCTCGAGGAGGCCCACGTTACCATACACTCCTGGTATAGATGCGGCGGGGATCGTGGAATCCGTAGGCGAAGGTGTCACTAGCGTGAAGGTTGGCGCACGTGTCTACATCTCCGGCAGCATTAGCGGCGCGTATGCGGAGCAGGCACTCTGCGAAGAATACCAAGTACACCCATTGCCTGACAAGGTAACGTTCGCGCAAGGAGCTGGAGTCAACGTCCCTTATGCCACAGCCTACCGGGCGCTCTTCCAACTCGCTAAAGCCGCTCCAGGAGAATTCGTTCTGGTTCATGGGGCATCGGGCGGCGTCGGCGTCGCGGCGGTACAGTTAGCGCGCGCCGCAGGTGTGAAAGTTATTGGAACAGGCGGTAGTGAACGGGGAAGGAAGTTGGCGCTTGAACAAGGCGCCCACCATGTGTTAGACCATCGTGCGCCCAACTATCTCGACCAAATCCAACCATTGACCCAAGGCCACGGCGTCGACGTGATTCTAGAGATGCTTGCCAACGTCAACCTTGACAAGGACCTGAAAACCCTGGCGATGGGTGGACGGGTTGTAGTGATTGGCAGCAGGGGTAGAATAGAAATTGACCCGAGAGATGCCATGATGCGGGATGCTTCGATTCTGAGCATGCTCCTGTTCAACATCACGCCTCAACAAGCATCCGCCATTCACTCTGCCCTCTACACAGGATTAGAGAACGGCAAGCTACGCCCCATTGTAGGGAAGGAAATTCCGCTAGCAGAAGCACCGCGCGCACACCGCGAAGTAATGGCGCCCGACGCTTACGGCAAAATCGTCCTCATTCCCTGAACATGTAGCCACGCCAAGAGGTCAGGAGTTATCCCACGGCGGCTTTCAACGATTACTAGTTCACTATACCAAATACGTTAGCCATTCTTCGGAACGCGGTTTCCGCTCTCAATTTCGCTTCTTGGCTTACTCTCAGGCCTGCTAGGTTTCTAGCGAACGTTTTCAGGACGCCGAGGGCTTTGGGCGTGTCGAAGTCGTTGTCCATGTTGCGTTTGAAGGCGGATTCAGATCTTTCGAGTAGAGCCTGCAGCTTCCTTTCGTGCTTCTGGGTGGTTGTTGGTTGGGCTGCCATGAAAGTTTGAAGAGCATTGTTTATCGCGGTTAGTTCGCGCGTAGCCTTTCTGAGCCCGCTTGCCGAGAGGATCATCGGTTGCCGGTAGTGGAATGAGGCAAAGTAAAATCTCAGTGTGGGGACGCCGTATTCTTTGATGGCCTCACGTATGCGGACCACATTGCCCAGTGATTTACTCATTTTTCGCCCCTCCACACTCAACAAGCCTGTGTGGAGCCAGTACCGCACGAAGGGCGCCTTGCCCGTCAACGCTTCCGCCTGTGCTATCTCTGCTTCGTGGTGTGGGAAGATGAGTTCTGAGGCACCACCATGCATGTCATAAGTGTCCCCGAAATGGGCAATTGAAACCGCCGTATCCTCAATGTGCCAACCGGGCCGGCCAGAACCCCAGGGCGAATGCCAACGCTGCCCCTTGTCGTACTTCCTCCACAACGAGAAATCTTCGGCGTTGCGCTTCGAGGAGCACAATTCGAGCCGCCTCAACCCAAGCTCGTCATGGCTCAGCCCGGAGAGTTCGCCGAAACTTGGAAACTTCCCTACCTCGAAATATACTCCAGTCTCAGTCTCGTACGCTACCCCTTTGCCAACCAAGCCTTCAACTTGGGCGATCATCTGTGGAATGTAGTCGGAAGCTCTCTCGTAACGGTCAACGCTAGTTATCCCTAAGCTTTGCATATCTTCCAAGAAGGCTGCTTGGTACTGGTGGGCTAATTTGAATGGGTCCCGTTTGAGTTCCTCCGCCCGCTCCACAATCCGTTCCGCCACATCCGTCACGTTCATGATGTAATGTACATGGTAGCCTGAGAACTTCAGGTAACGGGCGATTATGTCGAAGGCGAGAAATGTCCTCGCATGTCCAAGGTGAAGGTAATCGTAGACCGTCGGCCCGCAAACGAATAGCTTCACTTCGCCGCCTGGGGATGGTGTGAAGGGCTCCTCGCGACGGGAGAGGGAGTTGTACACCCTAAGTGGCATCTATGCCGGCCTTCCTTTCCTTTGCACCTGTTGGGCTCCCATGTTAACTGCTCGCCGCACCACGCTGCTCAGTAGCCCGCCAGAACCTAGTAAATACCTCTATGACGCAGCTTCGCGTAACCAGTCGCAAAGCCGCGTTAACCGTCGCTCAGACAGCCATGTAATTCGTTAGCGGACTGCTTCATAGTATGTTCGTTGGCGTCCGCTTGTCATGCTCTGGAAACCTTATCGTTGATAGAGGGTTAATTGACCCTCAAATTCGAACAGTGCCTTGAACTATCTAGATTCTTGGCTAGACGCGGGGTTTCTTCGGTTGAACGATGTAGTAATTTTCGTCCACATCGATTTCCAAGTCAGGTACGAAGGATAGGATGAACTCGATCAATTCATCCATGCTGCGTTTACGCTTCTCTTTCAACTGGAGAAAACCTTGGAGGCTTATCAACCGCTCGTACATGTCAGTGCTAATTTTGATGCTGCGGCTTAACCGTCGTTTCTTGCTCGGCTCGAATGTCTTTGACACTACTTCTCCCTAGTGGAAATGTAGAACATTCGGCCCTTTTTATTTTTTCTCCAACCCACGTTATATACGTGGCTCCCCTACGTTTGCTCACGTATTGATGTTATACAGGGAATTCTGGAGGTGAGTTGAGATGGCGAAGAAACGCAAGGTCAAGATGAAGCTTGCTGAGAGTGGTCACGTTAAATCTGAGACCGGTCAAACAGAATACGTAGCATAAATCCGCATGAGCGGGTTGAGCTGGTTCCGTTAGGAATTAGCTCGTACTCTTCTTTTCTTTGTATTTTTCAATTGAATTCTTCTCCCAAATTGATCGACTCCGGTAACTCTTCGGCTAGCCGGCATGGATAGAGTCTTAAGCTAATTCACGGGTACATACGTGAACACGCGAGTGTTCGTCTTATGCTGGGATTGGTTGAAGGGCACACAGCACAAGCTGTGCTACTAGTCATCGTGCTGGTAGCGATTTACGAACTATCAAGATTTGCTTCGAAAAGGAAGTTGAAGACGCGTGGAATCCCTGGCCTGGAAAGAATCGACGAGTGGATTAAGGAAGCGGCAAAACTGGGCCGAAGCGTCTTCTACACGCCAGGGACCGGGAGCATCGCGTCGCCGGACACTTTAGCCGCATTAGCCCTCTTAGAGTACGTGGCGGAACATTGCGTTGAGCATGATGCCCGCCTGCTCGTTGGAACCGCGGACGTGAACGTGCAGCAGGTTGCCGAAGACATCGTGAAGACCGCGTATACTAAGGCGGGTAAAGGGAAGGAGTTCATGGCCGATACCGTTCGGTATCTATCGGCTAGGCAATTTGCGTTCGCGGCCGGCGTAATGGGCATACTCCGGAGGGAGAAACCTGCCGTTAATTTCTTCGTAGGCGACTTCTCGGCTGAGGCGCTGGAGATTGCCGAAGCAGGCCGAACCGAAGCATTCGCCCAGTTCGGCGGAACTTCCAACGTGGACCAATTACCCTTCTTCATGGCAACATGTGACCAGACCCTAATTGGCGAAGAGCTGTATACGGCCCAAGGCTACCTCTCCACTGACCCAGAAGCAATCTCAACCCTCGTTGGGCCAGACGCAGGTAAATTCATCGCGATCCTCCTAATTCTATTGGGCGCCTTGTTCATCACGTTCGGCAACTCGGTACTCATCGATTTGTTACAGCTTTGAGGGAAGAAAATTGACTTCAAGTAAACGGAAGATGACTCGGGGAGAACTAATTCTTCAGATACTAATCTTTTCGCTGGGTTTCTTCTACGCCTTCGTTTACTACGTGAATGTTTCGCAACCAATCGACTTGCAAGCAGCTTCAGACCAGCTTTTCGCGTACCTGACTGCAATGTTGACTGCAGCATTCGCCATAGGAATCATCAACCTAACGAGAGTTCACGTGAACAACGTTAGGCGAAAACGCCCTGCGTGGCGGTATAGCATCATTCTAATCGTATGCCTATACGGCATGGCCATCATCAGCATGATTTCCTCACCCTTCGCCTTAGACCCAACCGGGGCCGTCATCCCGGGCAGCCTCATAGACGCTGTGACACCAATCTGGGAATTCCTGTACTACAAGATCCTAGTTACGATAAATTCCAGCATCTTTTCACTACTAGCGTTCTTCATCGCCTCAGCCGCCTACAGAGCGTTCAAAGCTCGAACCTTTGAGTCAACCATACTCTTGGCCGCGGGGTTGCTTGTCGTGTTAGGACAGGCGCCCATCATGGATTTAGTTTGGCCCGGGTTCGCCGCAATCCGCGCTTGGATACTGTCGTTTCCAAACACTGCGGGACAGAGGGGCATCTTGATTGGGGCCGCGCTGGGCATTCTCGCATTCAGTGTTCGCAGACTGATTCGTTACCCGTGGGGAAGATAGATGAGCATGTCAAGCTTACGATCCGACCCTAGGCTCATCTACCTGCTGTTGGCTTTGGTGATTACGGTTCCAATACTCACGCATTCCATGATCCCAGTTCCTGTAACCTCAACGACGCAAGCATTGTACGACTTCATACAGAAACTGCCCGCCAACAGCCTCGTGATCCTCAGCTTCGATTATTCGACGAGCGTCGTTCCTGAACTCCACCCTCAAGCCATAGTGGTAACGCAGCAGCTCTTCATGCGGCCGCTGAAGATTCTCTTCGTAGCCCAATGGACCGACGGACCAGCCTTAGCCGACGCGGTTCTAGATGCAATCGATAAAGGAAACAAAACCTATGGCGTCGATTACGCAACGTTAGGATATATTCCAAACTCGGCCACACTTCTCGGCATGACCACCGATATACGCCAATTTTTCCCCGTTGACACGCACGGCAACCCAACGGATGCGCTCCCGATAATCAAGGAGTTTCCAGCCGCCAAACAAGCCGCGCTCGTCATCACCTTCGCAGCCGGCGAGCCGGGGCTGTCGCAGTACCTGCAATATTGGCAAGCCCGTTTCAACATACCTGTAGCAGTTGGCGCCACTGCCTCTTCTGCTCCGGGTTACCTTCCGTTCTATAGTTCCGGCCAGCTCGTTGGGATCCTGGTCAGCATACGGGGGGCTGCGGAATATGAGATTCTTATTCATAGAATAGGAATAAGCGGTGCGACCTCCGCCATGGTCGCCCAGTCCGCTGCACACCTTCTGATCTTTGCCATGGTAGTATTCGGCAATGTCGCCTACTTCGTCGCGAGGGGCAGAAGGAAGGACGGTGCGGAGTAAATGGTAAACGTAATCGACGTGATCGGCATTTGGGCAGCCGTCTTCGTAACGCTGATGGTCCTTAGCTTCTTGTACAAAGAGAACCCTTTCTTCCGCCTAACAGAATATGTTTTCATCGGTTTGAGTAGTGGATATGGGTTCGCCGCGGCGCTGCGCCTCTTCATCAACCAAGCCTTGAACCCCATCTTCATAGATGGAAGCCTAGCATTCATAATCCCCCTCGTCTTAGGCGCGTTATTCTACACTCAATTCACGAAGAAATACTCCCTGTTCTACCGCCTTCCGTTAAGTCTGGCCATCGGCTACGGTTTGGGTGTAACTATCTGGAGCGTTATGGACGCGTACTTCGTCAGGCAAGTAAGCGCCACGATGCTTCCGCTCTTCACTGGCGACCTAATGACCACTGTCGACAACCTGGTTCTAGTCGTAGGCACCATCCTCTCCCTATCGTACTTCATCTTATCGCGCGAACAGAAAGGGGGTTGGGGGGCCATAACGAGAATCGGGAAATACTTTGTCCTCATCACGCTTGGCGCAGTTTTCGGCAGCACGGTCTTAGGAAGAATGCAAATCATAATTCAGCGAATTCAGTTCCTAACCGGCGACCCAGCCTTTCCTTGGCTCGCACTAAAAATGGGCACGGCGCAAGCGGGCAGCTACGCCCCCCTCGCAATCCTAGTATTTCTGCCAGCCTTCGGGTTCTACCTGTACCGGGAACGCAAAGGCAAACCTAACAGCACATCCAAAGCGGGACGCGCTAGGGCTTAGGTTTCGACAGCGCCTCTATTCGCTCTATGATCCTGCTGACGTTCTCTTTCTTCATGAATAACCCAGTGTACTTTGGGCCTTCCAGTTCGAATAGCCATTGAAGTGGGCCTAGGGCAACGATTGCAAGTTGGGACGCGATGAAAGAGAGGGGTCGCGTGACCTCTAGGAACATGATTGCGGGTGCTTCAAGCCCCTTGTCCACAACGAGTTTGGCAATATTGTCGATTAGCTTCCGTTCTTCTTCCTCGGTCAAATCGAACTCAGACAAGACTGGCTAATCATCTTCTAGGCTTAGACGGAGCGGAAGACTGTTTCCTCTGGGTAGACTTCGATGCCCTCGCTGGTTATCCTGTAGGGACACAACCTATCAGTGTGCTTAGCCCCACGCATCTTCCTGACCTCCAGCGCTTTCACGTTCGATTCTTCGACCCTGTACATGTGAAGAACAATAACCCCCTGCGCCAGAAACGCCTCCGCACCGAACCTCGTCATATCCTGCCTATCTTCAGGATTCTCAGCTAGCATTATCGTTGTTAGGTCCATCTCAGTTAGCTCTTTGATTAGGCGTAGGGTCTGCTGGCGTATCTCGAAATCGTCCCTGTATTGCAAGGTGAGCGCTGAGATCGAGTCAATAACGCACCGCTTCGCGTTCACCTTTTTCTTAACTTCCTTGATTGCGTTTATCACGTCATCAATCTTGAATTTCTCAGCACCCAAGAAATTCTGCCCAAGCGAAGGCGGCACGAAAGTGGTGGCTTTAGCCTCACGCTTGATTGGTGAAACATCAACGTAGGCGAACGTGCCTTGCTTCTCCGCGTCGGCAACATTCCACCCATACCGCTGAGAATTAGTCGTAATAGAGTAAGGCGGTTCATCGAACGTTACGTACATCCCGTTCTCTCCGTAATCGGTGAGCCCCTTGTACAGGTATTGTACTCCGAAGGTTGTCTTACCGGTCCCGGGTCCCCCAAGCAGCAGAAACCCGTACCCTCTCGGCAGGCCACCTTCGATAAGTTCGTCTAATCCCTTAATTCCGGTCTTAACTCTCTCACTCACACTCATTATGGAAGGCTCCATTCAACTCTCAGTAACACATGTGCTGCGTTCGTTATGTGTTTACTCCACTAGGTTCCATCCTGGCCAAATAAACAGCACTATCGGTAAGTTCTTCAGTTCATTCGCTGAAGTTTCATGAAACAAACTTGAGGTTCGAGACAATGGAGCACCTGCAACGCCTCGTTCAAGAATTAGCGTTGGCAGGATACCAACTCGACCGTTCAGCATTCGACTATATCAGGTCACTAAACGAACCTGAGGCGACAAGATTCGCCAAAAACCTTCTAGTAAAAATCGGAGAAACGCCTGAAGCGGGGCGGATTCTTACAAAGCAAGAATTGTTGGAACTCACCAAGGGCCCGCAGGCTCCCTTAATCCCTGCGTCAGTCTCAGCGACCATTCCGGCAAAACAGATCTCCTCGCGATTAGAAATTCTACGGGATCCGTCAAAAGAAAGCGGGACCGGGGGCAGCATCGACGACTTCTCACACTACTTCCGCGATAGATTTCACAAATTAACATCAGCCCTTCATGAACGATACGACACAAGGGACGCAACAAACATAGCCGACGCCCTAACCGCCGAGCAAAACAAGAAGGTGAAGTTCATTGCGATGGTTATGGAGAAGCGTGAGAGGCAGAGGAAGCTTTTCCTACAAATCGACGACCTAGAGGACGCCGCCACAGTCCTTGTTCAGCCGGAAGACCGAGCCGCATACGAAGTAGCGCAGAAGGTTCCGCTCGATCAGGTGATCTGCGTTTCCGGCGTACGCGCGAAGGGCGATCTGATTGTTGCAAAGGAGATCATGCTTCCCGACATACCCGACCACAAACCACACTTGGCTGATGAAGAGGTTTGGGCCGTACTCCTCTCAGACATACACGCGGGCAGCAAGAAATTCCTCGGGGTTCAACTGGCCAGGGCGTTCGATTGGTTGAACCTGAAGGTTGGCGGCCCGGAACAAAGAGCAATCGCTGAACGAACGAAATACCTAGTCATCTGCGGCGATATTGTTGACGGGATCGGAATTTACCCACGCCAAGAACAGGAATTAGCCATAGTCGACCTCTACGACCAGTACCGCGAAGCAGCAAAGTACGTGGGCATGATACCTGAACACATCGAGACGGTTGTGCTCCCAGGCAACCACGACCCAGTTAGGCAGGCGCTCCCACAACCACCCATACCGAAAGATTTCGGAGAACCACTCTACGAATCACGCGAATTCAAGTCCCTAGGCAACCCTGCTGAGGTTTCAATGCACGGGGTTAGGCTTCTTCTTCACCACGGCCGCAGCCTCGACGACATAATCACAAGCGTACCCAACATAGACTTCACCCAACCCGAAAAGGCAATGAGGCTTCAACTGCAATGCCGACACCTCGCCTCAGAGTATGGGAACAGAACTTCATTAGCCCCTGAGAAAGCCGACCACTTAATCATCGAAGACATCCCCGACATATTCCAGTCAGGGCACGTACACGTAGTAAAATACGAAAACTACAGAGGCACACAAATCATAAACTCCGGCGCCTGGCAAGCGCAAACCGACTACCAACGACGAGTCGGCTTGATTCCGACACCTGGAATACTGACCGCCGTAAACCTGCAAACCCTTCAAGTTCGTTTAATCAACTTCATGGACACGAGCTAGATGACAGAATGCTAATTGCGTGAAAGTGCCCGTTCGGAAACAGAGAGCTGTGAAAATTGCCACCAAAATTGACGTTGCTATGCTCGAAATGTCACATTTCATTTGAAAAAACTGGCTGGATTATCGGCGCGAGAGCAGGAATCGGAGGAATTCCCGGCTACGCTTGGTATTACGTCAAATGCCCTCACTGTAGCGAAAGACACTGGAACAAGCTCATTCACCTCGAAATAGGCGAACGACCGCAATAACCGCTAAATCAAGAGCATCGAGTATTGTTCGTCGCCCAACTGATTTCGTACTTAGCTGGCGTGATTCTTACAACATGAGAGGAGTCAAGTGTGAATCAATATCTCTATAGAATTCAACCGACCCGACTTGAAATGGTTACGAACGGACCAACACACGAGGAAGCCTCAATTCTTTCGGAGCATTTCAACTATCTCCAATCCCTCACAAAACAAGGCGTCGTGCTGGTTTTCGGCCGCACGCAAAACAACGACCCGTCAACCTTCGGCATCACCATCTTCCGCGCCGACTCTGAGAACGCGGCCCGCTCGATAATGAACAATGATCCTGCAGTCAAAAAGGGCCTAATGCGGGCGGAACTATTTCCTTACAAGGTCGCTGGCTTGAATGCCAGCAACTGGGCGTCCGACTGATCGACCAGTGCACCATGACTTTTGTGTGGTTCACTAAGGTTTGTCTTGACCAGTGCGGCTATCATTCTCCAGAGCGAAATCGACAGCTGCTAAAGCATGAATGGAAAGAGTGTCGAACAATGGCAATTCCGTGTCATGCTGCTTTACGAGTAATGGGATTTCAGTGCAGCCCAAAATGATACCCTGCGCTCCTCGAGAGTGAAGATGATTCATTATCTCAAGGAACCTCGCTTTACTTTCCTCCTTTAACACTCCCTTGAGAAGTTCGTGGGTAATCGTGTGGTGAATGAACTCTCTTTCCTCAGCATCTGGAATAAGCACCTGAATGTTCGCTTCATTCAACTTTCTCTTGTAGAAGTCCATTTCCATGGTATATTTCGTAGCAAGCAGGCCGACTGTCCGAAAATTCTGTTTTTTGATCTGCATAGCGGTGGCGACACTCACGTGAATTAACGGCACAGGAATTTCCTTTTCCACTCGTTCAGCGAATTGGTGCAGCGTATTGGCACAGAGTACAATTCCTTCCGCGCCGATGCTGACCAGTTTCTTTGCTGCGTCCACCATTAGTGCACCTTGACGTTCCGCATCGTAGGATTCATTCAACTCATGAATCACAGCGTAATTGAAGGAGTATAGAACGCACTTAGCAGATTGCAATCCGCCAAGCCGGCGATTAACTTCCTCATTCATAATGCGATAGTACTCGATGGTTGAAACCCAGCCAGTGCCACCGATTAACCCAATCAATTTCATCGTACCACTTCCTGCTCTAGAAAACTCTGGGACCATTACGGCCTATCATCGTGTAAAGAACCAGTTTTCAATGTACCAAGGTTGAAAATGACTTTGCATGGATGTGGATGGCGCGCCTCATGTTGCTAATCGCCAGTGAATTAGTACCAATCTGAAAGCCACCAATCCAGATTGGGCAAGCCACTATTCCGTACAGCTTCCTCCAAATCTGCTCTGGAATAAGGAACAGAGAGAAGTTCCAAGCTGAACGACTTTCCAGTGAAGTTCACGAGTGCGTACTCGGCACGTGCAGGGTTACGTACCCGTCCGGAGGAGTCCTCTTGGAATGGCAACCCAACACTTCCTGGGTTAACAATTATCGAGCGCCGGAAACGTCGAAACATTTGCGTATGGGTGTGACCTCCGGCGAATATGTCAGCGTCGAAGCCTTCCAGATACTCCGTTAACTTATCCTCGGGCGTTGTTGCATGGATTCCCTCGCGATTTGACCTCGGAGAGCCGTGGTAGCACAGGATACTGGGCCCGTTCTTCGGGCTAAACATGACCGTCGGCTTAAAGCTGGACAGGTAATTCCTGTGCGCCTTTCTCAATCGTCTTCTTGTCCAGTCATCAAGCTCGAGCATTCTTCTTGTGTCTTCTTCCGACATTTGCCCGGCCTCTAACTCCTCTGGAATGTTGTCTGCTAGTTTCTCGTCCGTGTTTCCCATCACGCACGGCCACTTCAGCGGTTGAAGGAGCTCAATCACTTCACATGGCTGCGGCCCTGTTGCTGCGACATCACCCAGACAGAGAATATGCTCGGCCTTTCTTCTCTGAAGGTCAGAGAGAACCGCTTTCAGAGCTACGAGATTGCCATGAATGTCGGAAAGAATGGCGAGGCGCACACCTTACGTTCCTTCATTTCATTTCTTAAAATTTGTTGTCTGGGAACCTTTTCCCTTCACGCTGATGATATCGAAGGATGCGCGCCAGCTTACCCCTTTCTCAACGTATCTCTAAAACCAGAGTTCAAATTACGATACCAGCACTTGGCAGGTACTCATGTCCTGTGAGGTGAGAATCGTGAGCGTTGGACGAACGGTGGAGGAGCCGGAGTACGGCAATTGGATGTCCGCCAAATTGATCTATGCCTCGATTGCGATGTGCATTCCATTTCTATGCCTATCCTATGTGTTCCCCATCCTCGTGGTCGGAGCGATTCCGTTTCTCTTGTCATTCGCCTATTTTGCGTATGCGCGCCGCACGTTCTCACAGCGAGGAGGAAACCTACAGGCCCGAATCCGCAACCTAGTGATTGAGCATTTGAATTGGGAAGGAGAGGGCAAAGCGCTCGACATCGGTTGTGGAAACGGTCCGTTGGCGATCGAACTGGCAAAGCGACATCCTAGCGCTCACGTGACCGGGATTGATTATTGGGGCAGCATGTGGGAATACTCGGAAAAGGTCTGCGAGAGGAACGCGGAAATCGTAGGTGTCGCTGGCCGTATAACTTTCCAAAAGGCTAGCGCAGCCTCCCTGCCATTCGAAGACGAATCATTCGATGCAGTAGTCAGCAACCTCGTATTTCACGAAGTACGCGACGTCAGAGACAAAAGAGAACTCATCAAGGAAGCCTTGAGAACGGTCAAGAAAGGCGGAGCATTCTCTTTTCAGGATCTATTCCTTTCAAAGCAATATTTTGGAGATGTCGATGGTCTGCTCGCGACGATCAAGAGCTGGGGGGTCAGAGAGGTGGTGTTTGTGAACACAAGTGATTCCGAGTTCATACCGAAAGCGCTGAGACTCCCGTTCATGCTCGGGAGAATAGGCATCGTCTACGGAACAACGTGATGTGGTTGTGGCAGTGGAAGATTCGGGGAGCGGCCCGATAGTGCCATTATCGAGAAGGCGCCGTGCTTGCGATTTTGTGTATGGTTGGGTCGGCCTAAGCTTTCGTGCTCTTGCTGCTTTTCCTTAACGCCCAGAAAGCCATGGCGATTCCTATCAGGCCTATGATTATGCCACCCATCCCGAACGTTGTTGCCGTGCTTATCTGCTGCCCAAATGAACCTGTCTGCGAGGCCGGGAGCACAATCACTTCACCTACCATACCGGCTATGTGGCCGTTTTCGACCGCCGAGTGATACTTACAGTAGTAGAGGTAGGTTCCTGGGTTGTTGAAAGTATAGCTGAAGGTATCCATTCCGGGTACTGGTGCCATTGCTCCGCCTAGTTCAGCTACTCCTTGAGCGTTGACTGAGGGCACCTGGTCCATGGTAATGCCGGGGGGCGCAATCATGGGGCTTGAATCGAACAACGTGCCAAGAACTTGGGTGCCATTTGGCAATGTTACGACTGAGACAACGGTGTGTACTTCAAAGCCGGAAAGGTTTTGGAAAATCACTTTCGTTCTCCATGGGACTGTGATGTTGTTCGGCAAGAATTGCTCAACCTCTGTAGGTCCGCTCGAGACGCCAGTTACGACGGTGAACTGCGAACCAGGAGAAGCTGTTTGATTTGTTACCGTCAGCGTTCCATTCATTCCCGAATCCTGATGGAGGGTACACAAGAACCCGTAGGTTCCCGGGCTAAGCTTGCTAGTATCCAACACAAAGCTGCCACCAGGTCGGATGAAACCCCCAGGACCAAATACGAACGGAGGTAAAGGAAACGAAACCTTCGGGTTCGAGTCAAACAACGGCGTACCGTCGGCCGTGACGTTCTCTGAGGTCACAGTATGTGGTCCGTCTAGAGCCTTCCAAACAATAGTATCGCCTGCATTGATGATCATCACTGAGGGGCTGAAGCCCATATACATCGACTCCCCGCCCGGATGCGGCAGGTCGCCCCCCACAAAGACTGTGTGCGTTGTGGGGGAATTCTGCGCAAACGCACTGGAGGGCAGAGTAAGAGCGATTACTAGAGTCAGGGAAATGACAACGAGTGCCGCGAACAATTTCCCAGTGGCTGCATTCGGATTGATCTTGACCATATCACATCAACGAATTGGCGCCGCTGAAATGAAATCATCATTATTAAGTTTAGTTAAGGGGCTGAGGCCTCTCGCGACCATTCCGGCTACGCGGATTGGTTCGGGCAGCCGCGAAATTGTAGCTGCGGAAGCGATGGCCTTCTTGGCAAATGACGGTGAAGTGCCTTTGACTTCGAAGTAGAGTTTGGGTTCTTTGGGGTGTGGTTTGAAGTTGTAGAGCGGGCTGGCGTTCTGGACTATTCGCCAGCGCTCCGCCCAATCGGTAAAATGTTTTCGCAGAGCGGCCCTGACGGCTGTGTTATTCGGTTGCTCTTTGCTGATTGCGATGACGGGCTTCCGGGTGGACCGGGCGAGTTCTTGGATGTCAACGAGGTTGAATCCTCCGAAAGAAATGCCGGATAGCATCGCAACATCGAATCTGAGGGTTTTGAGCATAGATGCTAAGACGCGGTTGGCGTCCCGTCCGTCAACTTCTATGAGTCCCAGCCTCACAGCGGAGATGGTTGAATGTTGGAAGAGCACTGCTGCTAGGAGGGCGTGTTGCTTAACCCTCTGCGCTATCTGGAATGTTCCGTCGTCTACTCCTACAATTCTTAGGTTATTTCTGGTGTTTCTGAAGTGACTTTGGGACATATCCGAAGAGTCTGCCTGCAAGGTTGTCCTCGGCGTAAGTGTCCGCGATGACTCGTGGTGAGACGCCTATTCTTATCTTCTTGGTTCGGCCGTAGCGCCCGAAACTTACGACCCGCGCATTCAAGATGCCCATCACGTCTAATTCGTTGATCAGCCCGCTAACCCTACGTTGTGTTAGGGGCTCCAAGTCGCTTGTTGAGCAGAGTTCATGGTACACCTCGTACACGTCGCCTGTAATCGCGCCTCCAGGAAGGTGGTTGCTGAGCAGGTAGGCACTTACGAGGAGTATTTTCGAGTGCGCTGGGAGGGACTTCAACACCTCCGACACCCGGTCATGTTCAATTTTCTGTTGGGCTAGTCGTACGTGCTGCTCAAGGATACGTGTCGCACCTTCGCGTTCCGCTAACTCGCCTGCAACCCGGAGAAGGTCTAGGGCGCGTCGAGCATCACCATGCTCCCCAGCCGCGAGCGCGGAACAAAGCCTCAGCGCGTTCTCATCTAGGCGGCCGTTAATGAAAGCCAGCTTCGCGCGATCCATCAAAATATCGAAGAGCTCATTGGCCAAGTATGGCCGAAAGACCACTTCCTCTTCGCTAAGAGAGCTTAGAACCCGTGGGTCCAAGAATTCCTTAAAGTGAAGGTCGTTTGAAATTCCCACGAGGCTAATCCAGGATGAATTTAGGTTCTCGTTGATCCTTGTCAACTCGTACAGCAACGAGTCATCCGCGCTATGTCGTATGAGGGCATCAATCTCGTCCAGCGTAACGAGCAGCGCAGTTCGGTCCGCATTTATCCCGTTAGAGAATCGGTCGAGCAATTCGCCAACTGCAATGCCTGTGAAAGGCACTTCCACACCTACAGCCCTGCATATCTCGGCGAGCACTCGGTAGTTTGTTCCGGCCAGACGGCAGTTGATGTAAGCTAGCT
>JBAVCK010000117.1:0-4794 GCA_049586635.1 Bathyarchaeia archaeon | reverse complement strand
GTGGAGTCCCGGTTGGATCGTTGAAACGTTAAGCGACTCGACCATCTACATGGCTTACTATATGGTGAGCAAGTTTGTCAATGGTGGGATGATCAAGGCCGAACAGTTGACGCCCGAGGTTTTTGATTTCATATTCTACGGAACCGGCAAACCGGACCAGCTGTCTAAACAGGTAGGCGTTGATAGGAAAATCCTGGAGAAGATTCGAGAAGAGTTCCTATACTGGTATCCGGTCGACCTGCGAAACTCAGGAAAAGACTTGGTTCAGAACCACTTAAGCTTCTTCATATTCCATCACGCTGCTCTCTTTGAGCCGCGCTTCTGGCCGAGAGCAATTGGTGTCAACGGGTTCATGTCGGCGGAAGGGCGGCCGATGCATAAGTCTCAGGGCAACTGGGTTCCGCTTTGGAAAGCCTGCCAAGAGCATGGAGCCGATGCTGTTCGCTGCGCCGTCCTGTTAGCCGCTGAAGGATTGGATGACCCTGATTGGCGTTCAGAGAACGCTCGTGACGTTGAGAGCAGGCTAGAGGCTTTCCTGAAGCTAGTTGAGGAAATTGCTGAAATGCCAGAACAGCAGGCTTCAAACGGCCACCTGGAAGACTGGTTGATGGGCCGAATCCGCTCCAAGACTATGGTAGTTTCAGCCGCGATTGAGAAGCTGAAGACTCGAACGGCATTGGCTGCGGCCCTGTATGACTCTTGGAACGACCTGCGATGGTATGAGCGGCGTGCCGCGAAGCCTGATTCCGCAACCGTCAAGGCTTTCGTCTCCACGTGGGTTCGATTGCTAGCTCCCTTCTCACCTCATTTAACAGAAGAAGCGTGGAGTAAGATTGGTCATAGCGGGTTTGTGGCGACGGCCGAGTGGCCTACGTTCGAGCACGTTCAGGAAGATGTACAATCTGACGAACTAGAGCAGCTGATGAAACAAACGCTTGAGGACACTCAAGAAATAATCGCAACCACAAAAATCACGCCGAAAAAGGCGCATTACTACACCGCCGCCAAGTGGAAGTGGCGCGTTTACCAAGAAGCCTTGAATCGGGCTGACAAGCAACCCGACACCCTACAAGGCCTAATCAGGGACATGCTCGCCGCGAAACCGCCATCGGCAAAGGACTTGCCGAAATTCGCCTCGAGGATAATCAACCAAGTGAGAACGATGCCTAGTGAGCTTCGGGCGAGGAGGCTGAGAGCCGGTGAGCTAGATGAAAGGGTAGCCTTCGCGGGGGCCCAGAGTTTCTTCGCGAAGGAATTAAGAACCGAGGTTGAGATTCACAGCGAGGAGGACCAGAACCTTTACGATCCGAAGAAACGGGCGCAAGTGGCAGAACCCTATCGGCCTGCGATCTTTATCGAGTAGTCGGTACTGCAAACTTTAAGCAAGAAGGGCCGTAGTCTCAGGACTCGGGCCCGTAGCTCAGTCTGGATAGTGCTTGCGGGTTGAGCGTCTAAAGCACAGGCCCTCTAAACGCTTCCTTCAAGAAGCGGGAGACGCCTGGGGTCCGGGGTTCGAATCCCCGCGGGCCCGCCAACAATTCATAAGTTATTAATCGGGCATACGTTTTTCTGGCTAAAGTTAGAATTCACCGAGACTTCCGGAATTTGTGAGAGGCTAATGTCAGGAAGCGAAAGGGTTAGCACGATAGCAGACGCGGAAAAGGAGGTAGCGAAGATCATTTTCGGCCTTGCGATAGCAATAAGTACGATTCCGCTCATATCGCGACTCCCCGCCAGGCCAGCAGGAATACTTATCGACATTGGAGAGTTCGGCTTCAGTTTCCTGATCTTGATTTCTGTTTGGTTGGGGTATTGGAATATAATGTCGCTTCTGCCGATTGAAGATGGTACTACAATCACGCTTAATGTTGCATTGCTTTTTCTCGTCTCGATCGAACCTTACCTCTTCTACCTGAACATAACCTTCGACCTATTGGCCCATGAGCTGCTTCTGGACTCTTCTTCAATACTATACGCCCTAGATATGACTGGGCTAATGTTGATTCTTGCATTATTCACCCATCAACTCGCAAAGGAGGAGAGGGGGTTGGTGCCGAAAGCGTCACTGCTCCAGTACAAGCGAGTTAGGAACGTCTTATTCATATCCGCGGCGCTCTTCGCTATCACTGCCCTTCCACCATTTTGGAGTTTCAAACTCTGGAACCTGCCGATTAGATTCTTTTTCTGGTTCATTCCGCTAATCCTCTCATCGGTTCAAAGAAGCGTGAAGTGATAGCCAGCCGGCAAGGTATCGGCTTATTCTAGGAAGTAGGCCCATGACTCCAAGAGTATAAGAACTTAGAAGCCGCTTGCCTGAAACCTTCCCCCTTTGAACACGACCCCGTGGGTCAAATATGACGAAGTGTGCTGTCTGCGGAGCATCCCTTCGCGCCGGCGATTACGAAAGCCTCTCCCGTCATTTCTAACGGCTGGAGGACAATCGACGAGGTCAAAATAACGGGAGATCAGAAGGGCAGGGAGTGCACAGCCCTGTCAAGCAGGCAGACCTATCGCTGTTTCGTCCGGTTCAATTCACAGGGAGCGATCGACACTTTCAAGGAAATACGAGTGACAGGATTGGCTACTTTGCCAGATGGTATGCGTCGATGACTTGCCAAGCCCAGAAAACTAGGGCGTACACGGTCAGGGCTGCTCTGTACGGGAAGAATGACCCCGCACCTCTGTAAGAGATAAACAATGTCTGCCAGATCAGGGCTAATGTTCCAACAATTATTCCGGCTACGAGGATTGAGGCCCCACGTTCCGGCCTACCAGCATACATCTGGCCGAGCCCAGGTACTAATAGGGAAAGTACGGCTGCAACAGGTGGATCACGTTTAGGTTTGCGTGGCATTCCTTTTCACACATCCGATAGCTCGCGCTATGCCTCTATTAGACTTGTGGCGAGATCTTGTTTTCCACTGATAGTCTAGGCCGTGTACTTTTCTTCGAGGTAGTTGACTAGCCACTGTGGGTTGTATTCTTCGCCGAACAACCGTTTCTGAAGTTCCTTGGGAGAATATGTGGCTCCGTAGCTGTGTATTTTCTCCTTCAGCCAGGCCTTGATCCGTCCCATCTCACCTTTTCTAACTATGTCTTTTGTGTCCATTTCCTTTTTGATTCGGTGGAAGACCATTCCCGCTATGACGTTGCCGAGCGAATAGGTCGGGAAATAACCAAACCCTCCTCCACTCCAATGTACGTCCTGGAGAACTCCATGAGCATCATCTTCAGGTCTGATGCCTACGTATTTCTGCATCAGATCATTCCACAGCGCGGGTGCATCGGAAACTTCTATCTCCCCGCCTATGAGCTTCTTCTCCAACTCATATCGCACCACTATGTGGAAATTGTATGTCAGCTCATCAGCGTCGACCCTGATGGGACTTGGTTTCACTGAATTGAAGTACCTGTAGACTTCGTCTTCGCTGTAGCTCGAAACGAAGGGTAGATTCGCTTTCAATGTTGGGTAAGCAAGTTCTGTGAACTCTTTGCTTCGCCCGATGAAATTTTCCCAAAACCTCGATTGGGACTCATGGACCGCCGTGGAACTAGCCTTAGGGAGGGGCGTGTATTCTAGGGATTTGTCAACCTGTAACTCATAGATCGCGTGACCTGATTCGTGGATTGTGGAGTACAGAGATTCCTTGAAGTCCTTTCCTTCGTACCTTGTTGTAATTCTCACATCTTCAATTGACATGCTCGTGGTGAACGGGTGGGTGGAGACATCCATTCTGAAGGTGTTCTCAGGCATCCCTAACAGTTTCAGAACCTCTACGTTGACACGCCTCATGGCAGCTTCGTCATAGGTCAGTGATTCCAAAGGGTGTTGGTTCGGAAACTTTCCTTCGGAGAGAACCTTGTTGAGAATTCTCTTGAGGTTAAGTACGAGTGGTGAGAAGACGCGGTCTACGTCGTTGGTTGTAAGTTCCTCTTCGAATAGGTCCAAGAGGGCATTGTACGAGTGTCCTTTGTAACCGAGCTTTTCTGCTTCCTGTTTCTTCAGGTCGACGGTCTTCTCTAAGTAAGCTTTGAACATTGGAAAGTCGGATTTTCTCCGCGCCTCCCTCCAAACGACCGTAGCCTCGGTGGAGGTTCTTCGCAAGTCCTCTAAGAGTTTCGGCGGAACCTTCATGTAGTAATTCAATTCGCGTTTGACGACTCTCAACATTCCCTTTTCAAAATCGTTCAGGTCCCCAAGTTTTTCCGCCTTGGAGATGAGCCCGGCTAGCTCGAGCACACGTTGTTGCTTGATGAGCGCCATCTGAGCCTGCGCAAACCCTCTTGGCTTCGATGCTCCGGTGGGCATGTAGGTTTCCATGTCCCATTCGAGGAGCGACGCAACATGGTCCAACGCCCACATGGGTTTGTACCTTTCAACTATTTCCGTTAGGACAGGGTTCTTTGACATGGAAACGAACGCTCCACTCTTTCAGTATTTAATTGTAGTGAGAAGGGGACCATACATCTGTGTCTAACTCTAAAGAGGCGAATAATTAACTTCAGTGTTTGTGGGACCCATTGGTTACCAATTCATGTTTTTCTTTGTGACTAAGGGCTTTTATTTGCTGTTCTCTCCTAGTCGCGGCTTTACGCGTTCCGAACTCTTCCACGTAGACAACTCTGATCGGTCTGTGCATTCGGGTATATCGTGCGCCTTGTCCTTTCTTGTGCCTTTCAAATCTTGATGTGACGTCGTTCGTGTAACCTGTGTAGTAGCTCCCGTTATCGCAAAGAAGCAGATATACATAGTGAGTTTTCCGCTTCTGAGTCTTCTTGTTCTCGGTTTTCTCG
>JBAVCK010000116.1:0-2355 GCA_049586635.1 Bathyarchaeia archaeon | reverse complement strand
TGGTGTCGAGGTTGCTCTTCCTGACCCTAGTATTGGCGTGTGAATAGTGTTCTATGTACGACTCTTCTGAAACAGTTGTACCGTAACCCTTCTGTAGAATCCTTAAACACAGGTCGCTGTCTGCCTGATAGAACATGTAGTTCTCCTCATCAATATAGTTCACTTCCTCCAAAGCCTCCTTCAGGAAAAGTCCATGGTTGAGCAGGTAGCGATTACCCACCGTAAGGACGACGCCATATTTCTCTTGCATCGGCCATTCACGCCAGTAAAACGGCATATAGCCTATCTTGTCACCCGCTTTCAACTTCGCTTGAAACAAATCGTACCCTCTAATGATTGATCCAGGAACAACCAGACAGTCATCGGACAACATGCAGACGTATTTTCCTTTGGCAGTCTTGAAACCCAGGTTCATGAAATAACCCCAGCTCCTCCGCGGGATAGGTCTGCCTTGCCATGTGCCATGGTTATGCTGAATAATCGTTAGTATATCCCTTTGTTTCGGAAGCCATTCCAAGGTTCCGTCGGTTGAACCGCCGTCAATGACGATGATCTCATGAGAAAAACTGGCCTCTCTCAATTCCTCCCTAATACTCTGGACGGTAAGGCGTAGAAACTTCAACCTATTGTAGGTGCCAAGCACTACTGAAACTCCCTCATCGTTCATCATATCCCACTGATTCACCCTTCCTCTCACTTGTTGCACAATCCATAATTCCGTTTCGATAGGTGACAATATGGTGATCAAAGCTTGGAGGGTCAGATTGTAACTACTCAAGTCCACGACAGGGGGCCCCACCAGGTCACGAGGGGATGCAGCTGTCCGACTCCGGTTTCTGCAACATTGCTTATCTATTGCATCGGCAATTCTACCTCAGACCATAATTGCAACTACGAACGTTGACTAACCTCGCGTTTCGATCATGGTACTATTTCAGACTAGGCTACTCGACCTACCTGACATTTCTCCTAGGATACGTGTCAACCCTTGTGACAGTTTACTATCTCGCTATCAAGAGCATCCCTGCGTTGCTAGATGTCTTTCCGAAGTTTGTGCCATTTGCGGTGCTAGCGACCGTTGTAGGAGTGCCTACTTCTGTCGGCCTGGGATGGCTCCACCTCAAGCGCACTCGTCTTTACAGTAGCGAGACTGACATATCGGTAGAGGCAAATCCTTACAATTACAAGTTGCTCCCTGGCAAAGAGACAGAATTTTACATCCCCTTTTCAGTCTTACAATTGAGGATTTTGCGAAAGTTGGTTGAGGCGGAGGGACTGCTCAGTGACACGGAGAGGGCTGAGATAGGTCAGTTAGATGATAAGATGTTGGCGCTTCTCAAGGGTGGGTACGTCGGGACTCCGAGACGGAGAGCCAACTTCTGAGAAGCAACATCAAAAGCACTTCAGGCGCTCTCGCGAATCCCACGCGGAAGTTCATCTGCTGTCAGCTACGCTTATAATTCGATGTTCTGCCCTTCTGAGAAGTGGCTAGTATTGCTCGTAAGGCTGGCAGTGTTACTAGGGGCCCTAGTAACGATTCCATTTGTTTCGGTTGTGTACTACTACAAAGGCATGCGTCTGCATCGAATGATCGTAACTTGGTTTCAGCGGCCATCGAAATTTGATGGTCGTATTGTGGTTATCTCGGGATTGTTGATGTATTTCGGAGTCTTGGCCGCGCTCAGCCTTTCCTTTGGTGTGCAAAAGGCATGGATGAGGTTGGGGGTTCCTGCTCTGCTGCCTTCATTCTGGGATCTTTGGAATATGCTCGCCGGGATTGATTGCTATGCGCACGGCGTTAACATCTTCCAAACTAACTTTTGCTCGCTGCATGCTCCTGCGCCATTAGTCTGGGGACCATGGGATCAGCCACGCGTTTGGCTATTGTTGTCGGCATTGGGCGTGAGTGAAAAGCTAACGGTACCGCTCGGCATAACACTGGCGTTGTCGTTTCTTGCCTTACTGCTATGGCGTTTGGGTCGCTTCACCGTCCGTCAAGGACTCCTAGTCGTCGCACTCGTTTGCTCTCCTGCTGTTATGCTAGGAATCGAACGTGGCAATTTCGACCTTCTGATGTTTGATATCTTAGCGATTGCCATATACCTGATTGAGTGGCAACGAATTCGGGTGAGAATGGGAGGATACGCCTGTATAATGGTCGCGGCGATATTGAAGCTGTTTCCTGCCTTCGCATTTCTCACCTTGGCAAAAGAAGGGAAACATCGGTGGTTGCTTGTGAGTATAACGGCGGCCATTCTTGCCGTTTACGGAATGGCAACATTTCATGACATCATCACTATGATGACTGTGGCGCCACGAGATGTGCACTATTCTTATGGCGCCTCGGTGCTAGTC
>JBAVCK010000115.1:0-11596 GCA_049586635.1 Bathyarchaeia archaeon | reverse complement strand
CGCGATAGTGAGCGCAGGCCTGTCGCTCTTGACAAATCGTGTCGCGACCGAGCTCGGGGCGGACGCCTCTTTTTCGAACGAACTCGAGACCAACGATGGGCGGTTAACTGGTGGAATTGCAGTGAAGGTCGCGGTGAACAACAAGAAAGAAGTAATTGAGCAAGTCGCCGCCAAATTCAAGATTCCTCTAAAGGAGGTCGCTCTCGTGGGGGACAGGGCGTTTGACCTCGCCCACGCCGAATGTTTGAAAATAGCCTTCAACCCAAAGGACGAGATTGCAAGGCGCGAAGCTGATTTCGTTGTGTCGGACGATGACTTAACCAGAATCCTTCAATACCTAATCTAACAAGTGCACTAAACGACTACGCCTTACAGGAGCATCGAGGATACTGCCATTGCCCGCAGTCGAAGAACCTTTCAACTGCAGCGGCTTGGTCGGTTCCATCAAACTCTACAATGACCGAATGGTCATCGTCAGCAAGGAATGGGGCATCTCCAAATCCTACCAGCTCCCCATCGAAAGAATAAAGTCAGTCGTCGTTGAACGTAAGAGCATAGTTCCATTCGCCACGATTGCGTTACTGTCCGCAATAGCGGCAGTTATAGGGAGATACAACGCACTTTGGTTCTTGGTCAACCTCTCGCCTGAAAATGCGCAAGTAGTGAGCTCGACCGCGCTCTTAGTTACAGCCCTCTGCACTGTTCCCACCTTCTTCCGTGGACTGTTTGTTAGTGTATCCATTACTTGGGACGGGGATCCAACATCTTTTCGCGTAGGTTTCGTTCCCGTGCGACCGGGCAAACGTTTGGCACATAAGTTTCAGCAATTGCTGGCTTGGAGTTGATCTCACGCCGTTGGACAACATGATTACAGAAGGCTCATTGGTGCTTCTCCACTTCGACGTAAGGCGTCAATGGCTCATACGAATTGAAAAGGCCCGACAATTCCACACGCATAAGGGGTTCATCGCCCTTGCCGACCTCATCGGGCAGCCATATGGAAGCGAAGTGAAGAGTTCACTCGGGAATACCTTCTGGGCCCTGAGGCCCACGACCCACGATTTGATAATGCACAGTGTCAGGAAAACCCAGATAATGTATCCGAAAGACATCGGCCTAGTTATTCTCAAGCTGGCGCTCTCGTCCGGCTTGAAGGTTCTAGAAATTGGAACGGGTAGCGGTGCCATGACACTTGCGGCGGCGCTGGCAGTCAAACCTGGAGGCCATGTACACACCTATGAGGTGAGGGCTGAATTCGCAGAGATGGCTGAACGGAATCTCAGGAGGGCCGCTGTGCGAGAGTACGTTACAATCCATAATGCGGATGCTGCCGGAGGGATCGAGGGGTCAGACTTCGATGCAGCCATAATGGACGTGGGAAACCCTTGGCCACTGATTCCGTTAGTCCATAGGGCTCTTGCGGGAGGCGCACCGGTCGTATCCTTCAGCCCGACGTTCAACCAAGTCGAGAAGACAACTGTGGCTTTCGGGCAAGGTGGTTTCGTGAATATTCAAACCGTGGAGTGTTTCATACGCGAGATAAGGGCGGATGTGGGCAAGACTAGGCCTGCGACAATCATGGTAGGCCATACGGGTTACATGACCTTCGCCCAAAAGGCGGTGCCCCCAGCCTCCGCCCCAACCGTCAACGATAAGTCAAATCCATGAAAAAGGAGAAACGAGGTCCAGGTCAACTCGACTGAATTCAGGTGTAACCGGTATGGAGAAAGCGATGTCCATATCATGCGTATGAAATTGTGCGCTCCCTGAAAGGAGGCCCTTTTTTGTCGCAAAAGGTCCCTTTTTTCAATAATGTGAAATTGCTCGTCGGTAGTTGACCCGAACTTTAAATGGTGACCTTGGCGTCGAGAACGGATGTGCCTCAATTGGGCGTTGGGGAGCCAGACTGACTCAGGAAAACCAGTCGAGTGGGCAGTTCGAGCATAGGAAACTGAGCAAGATTCAAGCACTTGCCGCATTCTCACCGGACGCCATAGCTTCGATTGGATATGCTGATCAGGAGATCTATCTAGGGCTGGTCGTTGCAGGCGCCGCCGGACTAGCGATGGCGTTGCCAATTGCGCTCGCGATTGTAGGGCTCCTCGCCATTTTGGCTCTGTCATATACTCAGATTATTCAGAAGTATCCGAGTGGCGGAGGTTCTTACGAAGTCGCTCGAAAGACCTTGGGGACAGTTCCTGGCTTAGTGGCCGCGTCTGCACTCATTGTCAATTATGTGCTCAATGTAGCGGTTAGTTTGACAACTGGGGTTGACGCGATTGCTTCTGCTTTCCCAGTACTCTGGGCACATAGAGTTACTCTCTCACTCTTCCTCCTGCTGGGCATGACGGTGCTGAATTTGAGGGGGATGAGGGAGAGCGGAATCGTCATGGCCATTCCAGTCTATTTGTTCGTGTTCTCATACTTTGCTATGATGGGATACGGAGGCGTACGCCTGGCTGTCGGGAGTCCGCTTCCGCCACCTATCCCGGCGCCTCCTGCAGTTCAACCGCTGACATTGGCTTTGTTATTGCATACATTCTCCACTGGGTGTACAGCCATGACTGGTGTGGAAGCGATCAGTAATGGTGTTCCATCATTCCGTTCCCCTGAAACTAAGAACGCAAGTCAGGTGATGGTTGTCATGGCATTCTTGATGGGCCTGCTCTTTCTGGGAAGCATTGGATTGATCCAGATTCTTGCTGTTGTTGCAGGCCCCCAGGAGACAGTTCTATCCGCATTAACCCATAGACTACTTGGCAGTGGACCAGGCTATCTAATCATACAATCCAGTACTCTGATAATGCTCACGGTTGGGGCGAACACTAGTTTTGCAGGTTTGCCCAGAATGATGAGTGTCATGGCCAATGATGGTTTCCTTCCGAAAAGGTTGGCGAAGATGAGTTCACGTCAGGTGTTCGCGAACGGCATCCTTCTCCTGTCAGGGGCAAGTGCGTTCCTGATCGTGGCTTTTTCAGGGAGCAGTCACGCTTTGATTCCTCTGTTCGCGGTCGGGGTGTTCCTAGCTTGGACTCTTTCGCAGTCTGGAATGGTGATACATTGGAGGCGCGAGCGCGGAAAGGCTTGGAGGATTAAGGCGATGTTGAATGGGTTGGGGGCTTTGGCTACGGCAGTCACTTTTGTCATAGTAGGGTCTTTCAAGTTCTTTGACGGAGCGTGGATCGCGGTCCTGCTCATCCCTATACTCGTAGCAATTTTCCTTCGTATTCATGGGCGCCATGAAGAGTCTTCCATTCAGACTTTGCCCTCAACAGCGTAAGATGGTTCCATCCACAAAGGCGCGAATAGTTTCGGCAGGCAAGGTCTTAAATGCGAGCTGGAAAGAAAATATCTTTCTCATGAGCCTCCAAGTCTGCGACAACTGCGGGTTTCTGACCGACCAGGATGCCTGTAACTGGTGCGGTTCCACCGTGAACCCTGCAGCCTACCGACACAAAGAGTAGTTGAGTATTCTGCGAAGCTCGGACAGTGTTCTTCGTATTGGTTAGCGTGAGCTCAATCCGAGTTGGTTGCATGCTCGATCAGTTCGAGCCAGTTGCCATCCGGATCTTTGATGAAGGCAATTTTCGAAGACGACCCACCCAGCGAAAAAGGTTCCATTGCAATGGTTACGCCGTTTCCCTTGAGTTCGTGCACCGCGGCTCTGATATCCTTCACGGCGAAGGCTATGTGGTCGAAATTGTCGCCTTCGACCAAGTTCTTCTTGTCCCTCCAGTGTGTTAGTTCTATGGCCGCGCCGCTTTCGTCCTGCAGGAAAGCGATTTCGGCGTTGTTTTGTTTGACCTCCCGGCGGCTCACGAATTTGAGGCCGATGAACCGCGTGTAGAACCCAATCGACTTGTCAAGGTCGGATACATTTAGGCATGTGTGGAGAATTTTCAGGAAAATCCCTCGGTGCGTGGGTGAAATTGGTGGGAGGTTAGAGAAACGGAGAAAAAGGGAGCCGCGTGTGGGCTTATACCCAACCACGCAGTTTCACAGCGTCTGCGACTCGTTTGACGGCGACCATGTATGCGGCGGCTCTCATGTGCACTTTTTCTTTCTTTGACATTTCGTAGACGTCGTTGAAGGCTTTGGTCATGTGGGCATCAAGTTGCTTGTGCACATCCTCGATAGGCCAGAAATAATTGTACGTGCCCTGAACTTGTTCGAAGTAGGAGACGGTGACCCCGCCAGCGTTGGCCAGGAAGTCTGGAAGCACTAGGACGCCGTTCTTGTGGAGAACTTCGTCTGAGTCGGGTGTGGTGGGGCCGTTGGCAAGTTCGCATTGTATTTTCGCTTTGATCTTGCTGCAATTCTTCGCGGTTATGACATTCTCCAAAGCCGCCGGGATGAGCACGTCGACTTGTAGTTCCAGCAGTTCGTCGTTTGAGATCGGTTTGGTTCCAGGGAACCCGGCTACTTTTCCGGTCTTCGCCTTGTGGGCCACTAGGGCTACCGGGTCGATGCCTTTCTCACTGTAGACGCCACTCTGTGAATCGCTTGCAGCCACAAGCTTTAGGCCGAGGATTTCTGCCCCAAGCGTGGCAGCGAATTGGCCGGCGTTGCCAAATCCCTGAATTGCCATGGTAGCTCCACGAGTGTTCATTCCTATCGCCTTTGCCGCTTCACGCATGCAGTAGACGCCGCCCCTAGCCGTCGCGTCACCTCTACCCTGGGACCCCCCAAGTGGGATGGGCTTTCCCGTAATGACAGATGGGCTGTTCATTCTCACGATCGTTTCATACTCATCCATCATCCAAGCCATAATCTGCGGGTCGGTGTAAACATCCGGCGCTGGGACATCCTTGAAGGCTCCGAGCTCCGATGCTACACAGCGAATGTATGCTCTCGCCAGACGTTCCTTTTCGGATGCAGAGAGTTTCTTCGGGTCAACAGTTACGCCTCCTTTTCCGCCGCCAAGCGGAATGTCCATCATAGCGGTCTTCCAGGTCATCCAGGCAGCTAAGGCCCTTACAGTATCGATGGTTTCTGCTGGATGCCACCTCAGGCCGCCCTTGCATGGCCCCCGGGCATTGTTGTATTGAACTCGGTAAGCGCGCAGAACTTGTACAGAGCCATTATCCATTTTCAGAGGAATAGTGTACACGAATTCTCTCATAGGCCACTTCAGAAACTCACTCATGCCTTTGTCCAATCCAAGTCTCTTCGCGGCCATTTCTAGCTCTCTTTGAGCTATTTTGAAGGGGTTCAGTTCTTCTGTCATCGTTTCTTCGCCTTTGAAATCGGGCTGCCGGAAGGCGGAGTCCATTATGTAAATGCTGCGGGAAACTATCAGCGGAAATAATGAATGGTCTACTCGCCAGCATGATTTCGAATATTCATCACCACTCGCAGGTAGGAAGATTTTATTGGGCGAGACGCGAAGGACCCACAAGCACAGGGTGAAATGCGCTGGCCGAGAAAGAACAAGCGAAGAAGGGTATACGACACGCTATACTGGTTATTGTGGGTGCTGCCCTCATAATGTCTCCCAGCTACTTCAGCCTATTCGCCCTCCACCGCACGCACCTTGACGTCCCAATAGTGGCCCTAGCCGCGCTAGCACTCTTTCTGGTCGGAGCATTCCTACTCGTGAAAGTAGTAAAGGACTGAGGAGAAATACTCTGCCCTATGAGAAGGGCCGCAGAACGAAGTTAGTGTAGATCGTCAGAGCAAGCGACACTAGGAACAAAATCATCCAATAGCGCCGGTTCCAGTAGTAGACTTTGCGCCCATCGAAAACCGAGAACGGAATCAAGTTGAACAGGGCGAGGAATGCGTTGATCCCCGCCCCGAAGAGGACCGGAAGGTAGAGGATCGATTCGCGAAGAACCGGGAGAAAAATGAGAAGGCCACCAGTGATCACCACGTTCACCAAGGGGCCGGCAAACGCGGTTCGGCCGACGCGGTCTTTTTCGGCGACACCTGAGATCACGACCGCCCCAGGCGCGATGAATTTGATGGGGGACACGATTGACACCGCTGTAAGAATTACTCCGGTCATATTCAGCCGGAACTCGGCCCAGAGGCCGTAACCCTGTGCAACGTATTTGTGGGCGAGTTCATGGAGTATGAAGCCTCCCGAGAATATTGCGGCCGCAACGGCCAACCCAAGCAGCGTGAACGAGTTTCCAACGATGAAGGAAACACCCGCTCCGGTTACCAACGCCGTGCCCACGATCAAATGGCGCACCTCTGTCCTGCTGAAACGGATTCCATGCGAGCGCGGCGAAAGAAGCACGCTACTAGCCCCGGCTGCGAGTTGCATCGGTGACGATGCCGCCCTAGCAGACCTGACGGCCTTCACCCGCCATGTCTCACTACATTCGTGATTTTCGGGCAACCTATGATCGGGGCAGTAGTAATGTTCACAGTAATTGCACCTGAACGGAAGGTCGACCTCGACCCCGCACCTCTCACATCTCAAACAATGGGGCGCCCCGGAATAGGGGAATATTCCCGTACTCCTTACTTTTAATGTTGGTACCCTAGTATGGGTTGGGATTAATGTTGCCAAAATGTGCAACGTGCGGAAAGGAACTGCCTAAACTTGAGAAGTGTCAGTACTGCGGGCAGGAGTTCTGCGAAGAGGATTACCCGAAACATATGGCCTGGGAGCGCCGGCACGCGGGGATAGCTGAAGAAGAGGGAAAGTTCTGGCGAAAAAGAAGAGAAGCTCCGGAATGAAACCTCATAAATCCCACACCTTTTATTAGAGCTAAAGTGATGCTGGGCCCGAGAATTATGTCAAAGTACATGAAGCAAGCAGAGAAGGTCGCGATTGCGAAGCATAGACATTGCGTCGTGTGCTCAACACCAATTCCAATCGATAGAGAATTCTGCGGCCCCATGTGCGAGGATCAGTTCAAGCGTTCGGAGCGAAAGAGAAAGTACACTTTCATCCTAGTCCTTCTCATGTTTCCAGTACTGTTCCTTCTGCTCACATTGCTCCGCAGGTAGATTTTCAACTCTGAAAATCACGAGCGCCGAATCGAATTCTGTTTCCTCAATTTTTTTTGTTCGATACGCGGCTCGTACCGTATCTGGTACGGCGCTTTTTCGGTTGTATACCTTTAAATATACATCAGCCAGGCAACAGCAGTCTGAGAAAATTTGTCGCAAAAGAAACTATTCGTAAGAAAAGCAACAGGGCTTGTCAGAGAAATCGGTCCACTAACCGCAATGATCATCATTTTGGCCAACGTCATGGGCCTCGGCTGGCAGAAGCGTGTCTTCCAGTTCACCGGTGCAGCCCCACTACCAGAGAACCTCTGGGTCGCGGGCATCCCACCAATGGTCATGGCGTTCTTGATCGGTGGAATCATCATCATACTATCAGTTCTATCCTTCTCGATCCTGATTGCGGCTATGCCTCGGTCAGGCGGAGGGTACGTTGTCATATCAAGACTTGTCAGCCCAATCTGGGCGTTCGTTGGCTCATGGTTCGAATTTCTCAGCATCGCATGGTCCTTCGGAATCATCGCGGTAGCTGTGTTCGAAGGTATCTACTTCATCTTCGGGCCAATAGTCGGCATAACGGCGGCTGGAGTCAACGACGTGTACCTATTCGGCGGAGGCGTCCTGCTAGTCATCCTCTTCACGGCGATCGGATCCTTGGGAGTGAGGATGGCAGGATACCTTCTACAAGTGATGTTCTGGATTCCGGCGATCCTAACCATCTATGTCCTCTTCCTCCTCGCGAGTTCGCTAACTAACCCAAGTGCCTTGCAAGCAGGAATTGCCGCGTTGGGACAGGCGAACGGAATCACGGGAGTCACAGCCGACACTTACGTCAAAGGTGCACTCGCGCAAGGAATGGATGCAGCAAATGTTGGTAACTACTGGTCAGCCGTCTCTACGGCCATGATCGGAGCCTACTTCGCTTACATCGGATACGCAGCATCAACATTCGTAGCAGGCGAAGTGAAGGAAGCAAACAAGAGCCTACCGAAAGTTCTGCTTCTATCATCAGTGATTATCATGGTTGCTTACATGGTCGTCTCAGGGCTCGGTGCGTACGCGACCGCGGCTCTTGGTCGGACAACATTGCCAAACGGTAATACTTGGACCTTCTTCGAAGCTTACTCATACCTATCTTATGGTGGAGGAAACCTAGCAAAGGCCGGTGTCCCGGCTATCAAAGCATGGACCACGACCGTTGCCGCTATGACCGGCATCGGTATGAATCTTAGCTCGCTCAACTGGCTGCTGTTCATATTCGGCATACTCTGGGTAGCGAACGACATTCCGCCATTCATCCTTACCGCCTCAAGAATTCTGTTCGCAATGGCATTCGATAGAGTTCTACCAGGATCATTTGCGAACGTCAACGAACGCTTCCACTCCCCCGTCAACGCAACCATTGCAACAGGTGTGTTCGGCTTATTGGGCTGCTTCTCAGAGTCCGGCGTGATCTCAAACGGTGGCTCATGGAACCCCGGCGGAGCATTAGGCGGTGCGTTGAACGGCATCTTCAGCATTGGCGTTAGCAGCACAGACCTCTTCGACGCAGTCTTCTTCACACTCTTCGCCCTAGCACTAATCATGCTCCCCTACCGCAAGAAAGAGATCTATGATACCGCACCGTTCAAGATCGGCGGTAAAACAGGCATGATAGTCATAGGCATCCTGGGTGTCGTAGCCAACCTGGCACTCGACTGGATGATACTCACGGCACCACAAGACAGCTACAACATACTAGCACCAACATCTGACAACTGGTTCGCAATCGGTTTCACAGTACTGCTCGGCCTAATCGGCGCTGGCATGTACGCCTACTACAAGTACGGAAAGAAGGACGTCGACTACTCTACCATATTCGCCGAAATTCCACCAGAATAAACAAGCCCCACTCTCTTTTTCTTTTTTCCTTTTTCTTTCAGTCTTCGTGTAGTTGCTACGCTGCATCTTCTCCAACCTCGGCGCCGGCCTTCGATATCGGAACAAGGGTGCTACTGCACCGAGAACACTTCCGCGCTTCAATTTCTTGAGGTATGAGTTTGCCCAAAGTCATTTTGACTGGTGAGTCGTTGTGTCCAAGGAGGAAGCAAACGAGCATCTTGAAAGGACGCCATGAGACCATAATTACGTCACGACGTTGAACATTGAGGGTTACCAACGTGAATCATGGGAACAAAGGTGGAAGATAAATGAGACTTGCGCAACGAATGAATTCAGAGAAGAGAGAGTGTACAGCATAAAGCGAATTTTGCAGCCAACAGGTCGGGAGGGCGACCGCGCGATTGAGGCGTGACGCCATTCTACTGAGAGGCGGGTACGCGACCGCTGCAGCGTTGGCTGCGGGGACGTATCTTGTTGGTTTAGGCCTGACGACCACAGTGGGAGTTCTTGTCGCCTCGGTCCTCTTAACTCGTAGTGCCATATTCCTCTACTATGAACGCTACCTCGCGTTCAGGAGCTTCGAGGAATTCACGTCTGGAAAGATAAAACACGAATGTATTGCGTGCGGCGCGTCTTGCCATCTGAAGGTTAATCTTGGAAAAGACGATGTCGAAAGGCTCCTGAAATACGCCAAAGAGAAGGGGATTCAGGAGACTATCATTGAGACACGTGGAAACAACTACTGGCTGAAAAGGAAACCTTCCCGTGCATGTTTCTTCCTTACCTATGTTGACAATGTGCCGCGTTGCTCAATCTACTCGATAAGGCCTACCGCGTGTAGACTCTACCCGTTGATACCCTCTGGAAATAGATTGAAGGTTGACCCCTTGTGCCCTGGCTTGAGGAAGGAACGCGGGCACACATTCAAAGAACATCTCACAACTCAAGAAGTCGGTTCATACGTAAGAAAAGTGATGGGAAAAGTGTAGCGTTCTATTCGCCTAGTTTTCCCCTCTCAAAGGTATATTTGTGGGCGCGAACCAGTAGCGGCCAGGTGCGGACCCTTTGACGCGTAGCTCACGAATCCAAGTTTCCAGGATCGCTGTCTATTGGGCAGTCCTAACCTTCGCACTCGCATTGTTCTGGTCCGTAGCACTCAACATGCTGCAATTGAGCGGGATGGGACCGGCTGTAAGTCTCGCCATTCCCGCGGCCCTAGGGGGTCTCTTGGCGAGCTACTTCTACTTCTTCCGTGTACACCAGACGCTTGAGTACGATGACAATGGATATTCAATGACTAGGGGAGGAAAAGAGGAGCAGAAACACACGTGGTCCGAGTTCAAGGAAAGCTCCATCATTCGAGACAGCTATGGAAGAAACAAAGTACGCGTCTACATAGAAAGAGGCGGAGAACATTTCGATATAGACTCAAAGGCTTGTGGCGTCGACCCATTCGCTCTACGAGACTACATCCTAGAACGGATCAATACTAAAGACGCCCGCACTTCTGCACCAGATGTGTTTGTTGGACTCGAGAAGGAAATCCAACGGGGCCGCGCTTATTGGATTGCCGACCTCAACGAGACCTTCAGATTCTATCAGGTCGCTGGCGACATCTTCCCCCTGATGGCAAGGGGGAGCACACGCCCCAAAGGTTTTCTCCTCTCTCGGTTCCTCGCCGTCACGCTCATGCCGAATTACGAAGTCGCACTGTACGCTGATGAGGTTGGGGATTCGGAAGGCGCCAAAGCACGCGTCACACGCTTAATTCGCTTGATCGAGTCGCTACGTGACGAGAAAAACATCAAGTGGTCTTGGTTACTGCTGTTCAGCGATGAAGAGCCACCCTCATCGATCACTCGTTTTATCGAGGATTTCGCCAACAAGGACATCGGGATAGGTTGTATAGACATCACCACAGGCCGCATCGTAACTAGCAAGAATCAGCTTGGCGTAAGCCTTGCGAAGCAGATGAGGTTGAACCAGCTAATCAGAGACTTGAACAAACGCCGAGCTCGGCGCGAACCCATCCGAGTTAGTTAGCCTTCGACCCTTTGCAACCGCTTGATTTTGTCGTCGTCAATTTCGATTAGGTAGGCGCTCAGAATCCCTTCGGTGTACTCTGAGCCAGGGTTCATGCACTGCGTCCGTCCAATCTTCATCCATCCCCTACATTCATGGATGTGGCCGTGCAGACCCAATAAGGGCTGGCACTTTTCAATAATAGCACGAACAGATTTCGAGCCGACGGGAATAAGCACTGGTCGCCCTCCCTCCATGACTGGCCGGAGGTCTTTGTCGAGTTTTGGAGCGTTGTCAATTTGAGATTCGTATGGTGGACAATGTAAACAGAAAAGTGCGTTCGGGACGTTCTTCACTTGCGAGACTGTCTTTTCGAGTTTGGCCATCAGTTCCTCTTCGGAACATTCACGCGGACTGTTCCATGGGGTCGGGTTCGACCATCCGAGACATGCCGCTTCATGCTCGTTATCTAAGGCAACAACGGATTCCTCGGCGTAGGTGCAGTATGGGCTGCTTTTTATCACTTCGTCAAGTTCGAACTTGTCATCGTTGCCTGGGTGGATCAGAACCTTCACATCTTTCAAGTCGCCCGTGAGTTTCTTCGGGATCAGGTCCAGCCAATCCTTCAGTGTTTCGCACTCGAGTTTAGCGAATATATCCTCTATTTTATCTTGGGATGCCGACTCTAATTCTTCGAACTGTTTCTGGTCGCAGACGTATGGTATGTAGC
>JBAVCK010000114.1:0-18433 GCA_049586635.1 Bathyarchaeia archaeon | reverse complement strand
CACCGGAAGGGTCCAACCCAGGAGTGAAGGAACTGTTGCTCCCTATACTCGCCTGCCCACTAAAATCCTGGGTCCCAACCACGCTCCCTACATCACTTATGGTTTGAAGTTTCATGTGGTATGGGCCGATTCCTATCCCAAACACCTGAACCACGTAAGCCCCCGGAACTGGATTTGGTATCGTTATTTTTTGAGGTTCAGTTCCAGGCCCACTGTAAGTGGCGCCAGGAATCTCGTTGATGCTGGTTGTAGCATTAGCCCCCACGGTCCTACCAAGCGGGTCGGTCGCAAGAATGTTAATCGGCGAATCCCCCGTGATCACAACCTCACCCGAGAAGCTGGATGATTGGATACTGTACGCCCCCCCGATGCCGTAGTTTAAGAAATGAGATGGGATGGCACCAAACCAGGGGTTGTTAGAGACGGGACAAGTCCCCGTCCCAGGAACACTACTACTTCCACTCTCGAGGCACGTTTGATTGGTGAATGTGTCCCCCGAATAGTAAACGAACAACTGACCGTTAACCAACAACACACCTGGCCAGTCGGTCGAATCACCGTTCTCCCAACCTCCGGGAACGGGGGCGATTATAGGGTTCCCAGAGTACCTCGTCCAGTTAATCCCATCAGGTGAGGTTGCGAACCCGGTTTGGTCCAGGGCACCATAGTATTGGGTGAAAGGAGATTCACCGCTTCCGTCCTGACCCGAGTAGAACATTTTGAAATTGTTCGCGGCCGGGTCATATACCACTACGGGAGCGTAGACGTAGTCGCTGTCCCACTGCCCAGGCGCCAGAACCGGGTCGGCACCGTAACACCAGGGGACACTTGGCGGATTGTAACCGTAACATGTTGGGGTGAAGACCGGTGCGCCGCCATTGTTGCCGTTTGTACCATTGTCCCAATTGTCATATGCGGTTGAAGAAGTTGCAATATTAACGGCACCGAATTCGCCGTACCACATTGTGTACGTACTCCCGACTTTGATGACTGAGGGGCTTGACAACCCTCGGCACGTAGGGGCATTTGTATTTATGAGTGGGTTCGCAGGGGACTTCGTCCAAGTAATGGCATCAGTCGAATAGGCGACTCCAATACCGCATTTCCCGCTGGGGTTGGGATTGCTTGTTCGCCCAGAGTAGTACAGCAAGTATTGGCTGGTGGAAGAGTCATAGAAGATACTGCCCGGCCTCACCACCGTATAGTCCCATTGTCCAGGGCTTCCGCGCAGCAAGATTGGGCCACCGTTCGCGGCGTTGCTCACTTTTGTCCAGGTGCGTCCGTCCGGGCTTGTCGCCAAGCCTATCCCATACCCCGTGCAGCAACCGAAGTATGCCATTCCAAAGGTGCCGTTGGGGAATAGAAATGCTTTCGAATCAAAAACTACGTCGCTGTCCCAGGAATTGGTGCTGGTCGTTAGGACTGGGTTGCCCGGGTATCTGACCCATTGGTTCTGTGCTTGGAAGTAGGCGGTTAAAGCGTAGCTCGCGTTCATCACCCAAGAGTCAGGGTTATTGGCTGGAATCCCGGTCGACAGATACGAACCATTCAACGCCCAAGCCACAAAATAGTAGCCGGGTGCCGGCGTTGCCGTGAACGATACGGTCGGGCCGTTCGGAGGTAATAATGCCGTGGTGTAGACTGCGCACTTAGTTACACCAGCCGGGGTTGTGGGACACGCGGTTCCCGCGGGACTCAGTTTGACAGTGCCAGCGCCAGTCGGCTCAACGGTGACCCAAAGCTTGTACGAATTAGTCTGTGTGAACTTAGTGAAAGTAGCCTTCAACGTTACCGCATTATTGGGCATAGAAAACGTGCAAGGATTAGTTGAACATGAAATTCCCGTTTGAGTCGACCAAGCGGAGAATTGCCATCCAGGGGAGGGCGTGGCTGTAACGGTGACTGATGAGCCAACCACCTCGGAACACCCACTTGGACAATTCGGCGAAACAAATCCGGAACCAGAAGCAACATTCGTAGTCAAAGTCTGAGTAGTAGTATAGTCGATATAAGGCCCGTAGCCTGTTCCATGCCAATCATCAACTGATCTGAAACGCCAAGTATCCCAATATGAGTCGCTGTCGGTGTCCGTGGCCATTTTGATCATGAATGCGCTGTAAGATCTTCCGGAGCCTACGTCCTGCGCTACTGCAGCCGTGACGTCAATCCAGACATATCCAATATTGGGAGTTGCCGTGCTGCCAATCAATACGCCTGGGTCATTACCTATGGATGAAGCAGAGTAGTCGTCTGCGGAAAGAGTACCGTAGTCGTCTATGTGTCGCACCAGACAATCTCCCAGTCCAGGATTCGTCAACGGATCAGTATAGTCGTCGGGGGCGCCATCATGTTGACTATATCCTACGTAGACGTACAACGTTACAGAACCCAAGGTTACACCTGACAAGCTTGACAGACTGAACTTGACGAGACCTCGATAGGTGCCCGGGGGCAAGTGGCTAGTGTCACCGACCTCTATCTCGGTCGTAGTCATGCTGCCCCCATTGCTTACAGACCCGTCCTGTACGTCACTGTATATGGAGTCCGGGGATGCTTTAGCTCCAGGAACCCATGTAGAGTAACCAGCGAAAACAATCAGGACCATTAGGAACAGAAGCATCAGCGTCTTTATCGTGTGTGTATTTGGAAACTTATCCATCATTCACGCTTGCTCCCGCTAATAATTCGGCGCAATATTCGGTTATAGCTGCTAGTTATAACTTTCTACGTGAGTTCCAACACTTCGCGTCAGAACACTGACAAGTACGTGTAGTCCGTACGTGTAATACGTATAGTATTGACTGTTGCGTAGTGATTCTGAATCAGCGGCTCAGTAGTCTTTGGTTAAGCATTTGATTCTCGTACGTGTGCCACTATAGGTGCGAGCATCGCTATTGGAATCGTCGTTTTGCAAGTGTGCGCGCACCATCATACTCACCCCCTCAGAGGACGATCAACGCAATCCCTGCTAACACACAAAGACGTATCGAAACGAGACCCACTAGGAAGTTGACTTGGTGAGATCTTGCTGCCCGGCGACGGCGTGAATCCGTGCGACAAATGCTGGGAGAAGAAAAAAGCGGAACCGGGAGCGTGAGGAACTCCCTTAGATCAAAGCTTATGGCAAGGCACTTAAGCAAACTGGCGGGCGCATACCCTATACCGACGATTCAACTGCACCCTCAACGAAGAAATCCCAGGAAAGCCGCAGCCTAGCGTCATAGCAATGCGACTGATTGCCGAATCACTCGTATCGGGTAATTATCAATCCAACTGTAACTGCACTCGCCGAAGCGTTCACTCTGATGAGACCACGCATTCTTGCGGACATAACCCGCGCCAAAGTTCGGTTTTGTCTCCATGGTGACGGTTAGCTTGTGCTCTCCCCAAGCTGGCGTGTAGTAGGGGCCTTCATACGCAAGATGGTGGGTTCTTTTGAAATTCGCGCGTTGCCCTCGCAGCAATTTCTGGAATTGTCCCGGTTCGTAATCAACGAAGGTGAAGAATGACGTTCTGATTCTGAAAAATCTGGCTTCCTGAACCCAGTGATTTGCCGCCCACCAACACTTGGTGATTTCATTGCAACTGTAAGTTATCTGTCTGGTTCTGTAGAGATGGAGACCGTCGTGTCCCTCGTGTACTTTTTGAAAATAGACTTCTCTTGAGGGACCCATTCCGTCTCCAAAATACTTTAAGGAATTCCCAATCGAGTAAGCCCGGAACATCGGGCACATCTTCTGCTAATTACTTCGACGATTCATAGTTAACGTTTAGGTATGATTGTAAACTGACCTCGACGGCATCGAAATTTGAACCGTTAGGTTGATTGATTTGTGTGTGTGGGCCTCATGGTGCGCGCACCTGAATTTGAACCGTCGTCCTTCAGTCGATTTTTGTGTGTGTGGGTCTATGACTTATGGTGCGCACACAAAAACTGAATAGTAAACAGACCTAAAGCGTGTTGGATGATCTTTGCCCCATACAAGCGTTCATGTCCGAACTTTGCACGCATCTTCTGCAGCGGTTGGATGGGCAGGTAATCGCACACTTACGATAGACCGCTCCCAGGAATCAGGTGGGATGGGCTTGGGGTACAATGGTGGTGAATTATTGTTCCTCGCCATTGGTGCTTGCTACACGAACGACATCTTCCGAGAAGCTGCCAAGCGCGGAATCACGGTCAAGAGTGTTCAGGTTGATGTAGATGGCGATTGGGGCGCTGATCCAGTGCGAGCACAAAATGTCACATTCTCCACAAGCGTTGAAGCCGAAGCTGAAGAAAAAGAAATCATGGAACTAATCCAACACACCGACCGAGTCGCCGAAATTCATAACTCACTAAGAATGGGTACCCAAGTGACCCTCACTGACGCTAAAGCGTTCAAAGTCAAGAAATAGCGGCCATGGTGGTTTTTCGTGTGTGTGGTCTAATGGTGCGCACACACACTAATACGAATTGAACGATCTTTGAAATGTGGCCCACGCTTTGTGTGAATGACTAACGGCCCCGGGGGCGAGGTGGGGGGTCCCTCGACCTCTCGAAAAGAAAAATTAGAGCTGCAATCTTGCAAATAGATTCCACATAATCACGAACTCGAAGCGCAGGCGAACATTTCCCTGTTGTGGCAATTCAGGTAACGCATAATGAATGGGTCGTTGAACCGTCATCCCATCTCAATATTTTCCGTTTCAATTGGCGGCTTGACGAGATGGGGATGATGGCTTTTGCGGTTGCGAGTGTGGGTTTCTTGGTGTGGCAGATCGAACTGAATGCAAAGAACAGGTAAAGACTCAACGGAATCATTTAGAAATCCATTAGCCGATTTCTACTCCCCGTTTACCTTGCAGTCGGCTCCTCGCCTACCTTGTTGCGAGGCGAGTATGATTTTTTGTCGCGGCTCGTCGTACCGTATGGCTCATATGCAACCAATGTGGAGTCTCCTCTGTGGTCTATGTCAGATAGGGTTACGGTTGAGCGAAAGGAGTTCGAGGACTTCCTAGCTGAAAACCAGAAACTCCTCGACCGCTCTCAGGCACTGATGGATAGGATTGATGAATTGGAGAGTGAGGATAGGCAGTTGCGGGATGAGCTTCAGGCTACGAAAGCAAGGCTTGGGGCCATGGAATCGAATATGGCCAGCAGTGCGCGTGTTGATGAGTTGGTGGGAAAAGCTCGGGAAACTATGTCTCGGCTAGCTAAGGAAGTGGATAAGCGAATTTCAATTGCAACCAGAACCTCAGCCCCCCACCTGCCTCATACTCCGCGCCCGCAACGGTCACAGAACCTATCCCCAGAACCCAATTCGCGTCCGCAAGAACCATAAATCATAACTCCGAAATGCACTTTTGCACCAAATAACCCTACTTAATGGATGCCCACGGGACAGAGATGCCCGAAACAAGACCGGGACGAAGGGAGAGTTATGCCCCATTGTGAATGGGTCGGGTGCTGACGGACCAGCCAAGCATTTACCTCGCTAATGATAAAAGGGAAGAGGCAAGCGACTAAACCCACACCCAACCAAGAAGGAGACTCTGAGGAATTTGGCCAAGAAATGCGTATCTTGTGGCCATAGTCTGCTTGACTTTCAAAGAGTTTGCGAAAAGTGCGGGGCGCTTCAGCCAGAAGCGTTGCAACCAACGCTGAAACTTCCCCAAGCTTCAGTACCGCCCCAAGCCGTACCGGAACAAGCCCCGCCTAGAGAAGTATCAAAACCGCGGCCTGCTCCCTCCACGTCCGCAGGTCCGCCCACTGGACGCAGAGTGAGGCCTCTGATTCTTGCGTCCATCGTAGTTGTGGTGGTGGTTGTGGCGGTAGTAGCGGCTGCGCTGCTCAAGTACAACCCATCTGCATCGCTGAACAACCCAAGCGCGAACGGCACCTCGTGCACCGTGACAAGTGCGGGCGGATGCCGGATTGGGAATAACCTCTACCTAGTCAACCTACTTGTATCCAATTCGTCATTTTCCAACCACGCCACATATGTCATCACTTTTGTGATTAACAACACAGGGACAGCGCCAGTAAACATAACGACCATCAACTTTGATAATGGACCGGTTATCAATGGTCTTCCAAGTTCAGGCTACAACGGCACCTCTCCCTTTTGGGGAACGTATACTGGCAGTCACGTGATCGGCTCAAAATCACAATTACCCTTCGTGCTGGACGTGCCGCGCACCACCAGTAACGGAGCACACAAGATAACTCTGGTTGATTCAGCCGGTCAGTCATACGCATTCAGTTTCAACATATAGAGACTTAGATGTTCGTTGTCTACAACAAGCGTAGTGCACACAGAGACCACGACAGGCATGACCATTCAGCCTATCACAGTTCCAGTGAGCCTCGAAAACAAGCCGAGTGGAGTCAGCCCTAACCTCATCTTGTTGGGCTTGGTGGTCGCAGTGATGATCGTGGGATCTGCAGCATATGTCAGACGAAGACGCAAGGTGCCCCGACCGTGAGAGGATTATGATAAAGGCAGACACTACCGAAATTCAAGGCGCACCAGAGGCTGAGAACACGCCTTAACCTCATTCCCTCTTTTCGTCCTGCTGTCCCTTGTTTTACATTGGGTTAGCTCTCTGGGCTATGTACCGAAATTTTCTGAGTTTTTTTCCTTCACCATGGCAGGCGGGGCATGGTTCAAAATGGTCGACGTCGTCTACAATCATCCATCGACCTGTTAACCCATGACACCAGGGACACTCTATTTCCTCCGGCGGGTTATTGGGCATGGACGATCTCCCGCGGGGATACTCTGGTTAAGCGTCTTCCAACTCTGACGTAGAGTTGGCCGCATCGTGGACATTTATGGGTTGATGAGGGTTCGATTTCCCGGCCTAACCATTTGAATCGTAAGGACTCCAAATCCAAGGCGCAGGCACATGTAGGGCGGTCCATACGTGAAGGCTACCCGTGATTTCACTTAATCCGGGAGATGCAGAACATACTCAGGACAGAGACAGCCAAAAGTTATGGAGGGTCAATGCGCTAAGTTGTTTTCACTCCCAAGGTCGGACTTCTGCGCATATCGTATAATGTACAGAGCGATACAAAGTACTATAAACCCAGAGACAAATAACGAACCATCCAATGGAGTTCACAGGAGAAACATAAGATATGTGGTTCGCCGTACGCGAGGTAATTGTCGGCATAGTGGTATTGGTTGTCGCCTGCCTGATCTTCAAAAGTGCAGGGGGAATGCGAAATAGAACAATTGCGGTGCTGTGTACCATTCTCGGACTAATTGGAGTGTACATGCTTTTCGTCCGAGGTCTTGGACTGTTCTAACTACCCCTTTCATATAGAGCGACACATGTGGGTAGCTAGCTCATCCGAAACCAATCGATCCTCAACAAAGGCTAGCACCGTCAGCCGTTTAGAACGCTCGGATAGTGTGGTTCTTGAGTATCTGGAAAGATAAAATAGCAAACCCCGACGCTTTCGGACAAGCCGAGAAACAGCTATGGCTGCAACTTGAACCATTGCTAAATGTGCTGTCAGTGATTTAGTAATCTCAGCCGTATTTTTCTTCCGTGACTACCGTTCAAGATTAGGCGGTCAGCAAGAGGACTTGAACATTCTAAACTGGCATATAGGTCAACAGAGTAGACTGATCCTGCCTCAGCTGAGTGTGCGGAAGTCTCCAGCATAAGTGAATCCGAGTACGTCCCCTGAAACGAATCCGTTCAGGTCTACTTCGAATATGCCGCTTGCTTCACTGTCTCCTTCCTCTCTTTGGTGTCAATTGTAGGAAGAAGAAGGTCAACGCCGAAACCACGAACGCCACCATACCCGTCACATCGACGCGCAGATTGAACGGAAAAACGTCGATGTGAGTAAGTGGCGCGCTCATCAAGCCAAGGTTCAAAACTAAATCCGCCACCTGTAGAATAACTACGTAGAGCCAAGTAAGCAATCCAAAGAGAAACAATGTGGAGAGAAGAGCGCGGCGTGTTTCCGTTCTAAGCTTCATTTTACGCGCCAGTGCTTCCAGCTTGTAGATAGCTCTTTTCGTTGTTCCTGACGGTATGAAAATTCTCTTCTGGTACGCTATCATTGATGTGTTGGCTTAGGCGTTAGACTTGACTACTGCGTGAGGGTGAGGTTCAAGAAAAAACGATTAACCACAGAATTAGCTCCAATTGCCACATTGTCCGCGATCGTGACGTCCCCCATGATGACAGCTCCTACTAGAATCGTCACATTGAGCCATTACGAGGCTTCAACGACGAAAAACGCAGGAACTGAAAGTAGAAGTAATATTGCGAGCAGTACAGCTCTTCGAATCCACATCAGTTCAACGTCTCATTCGCCTAAAACAACGAATGTAACTTGTGGGGTATGATATTGGCAGTAGGAGGTTTCTCTGGTTTCAATTGGAATGAATACACTGAGTTAGCAGCGGCGTTAGTGATGCTGACTGCTTGGGGCCGTCAATTTGTGCTCGTCGAAGTTGTTGGAGTAGTTGCAGTCGTTGATGTGGTTGTCACGGTCGTAGCGATTGAAGTGATTGGAGTGGTTTGAGTTGTGGATGTAGTTGAGGTAGTGACTTGTGCCGTTGCTGAGGAGGATGTAGAGCCTGTTGTTCCTCCTGCCGTATTAGTCGCTGAACTCGTCGGTGGAGCCTGAGTCGTTGAAGTACTGTTCGAGGTTGTTGGAGTAGTCTGACTCGTTGAATTGGTTGTCACGGTCGTAGCGATTGAAGTGATTGGAGTGGTTTGAGTTGTGGATGTAGTTGAGGTAGTGACTTGTGCCGTTGCTGAGGAGGATGTAGAGCTTGTGGTTTTAGCAGTGGTCGAGGTTGTTGGAGTAGTTGCAGTCGTTGATGTAGTGGTCGAGGTCGTTCGAGTGGCCTGAGTCGAAGCAGCGGCCGGGCCAGCGGATCCGGGCAGGGTAGTGGTTCCAGTCTCCAGTACTCCATTAACGTAATTGTTCGCGATAACAAGGCCAGTTACCCCCGGATCCATGTTCCAGGCTACGCCTTGCGAGAAGGTGAAGGTATTACCGCTTATAGTGAGGCCAGTCGTTTGCGCTGCATAGATCCCATCGATGGTTGTAGCCCGAATTGTGTTGCCTGAAATTATAACAAGGATGTTCGCCGCAGAGCCGTAAGGGCCGTCCGAAACTCCAAAGCTAACTGTAGATATTTGGTTGTTTGAAACAGTAACATTCTCAGATGCTCCATTGTCTCCAACCATTATACCGACGCCGCTGTTCTGGCCGAAAGGTGAAATGCCCATATTGACGTCCAAAACAGTGTTTTGACTGCATAGTATGTTTTCCATATTGGTTGCAGTGGAATCCATGCCAGAGATGCTTATGCCCACATCACTTACACCGATCACGGTGTTGCCTTTAACCACGGAGTTAGAACTGCCGTACATTATGATACCATTCGCCCAACTATTAACAACCCCGTTGTATAGGACTTGGTTCGAGGAGCCACCGCCAAAGTAAATTCCGTAGGTCTTCCAATTCAGAACGTAGCAGTGTTCCATTATATCGTTGCTACTTTCATACGTTGAAATTGCACTTTGGTAAGGTGTACTCGCCCCTCCAAGACTTTGACTGGCTGCGTTGCCGTTAATCTCTAAGTCATGAATGTACCAGCCATTTACACTGAAAAGAGCAATCATAGCTCCGTTCATGTTAGTTCCAGCCAGTAAAATCGTGGAGTTACCTGCGCCGTACAATTCAACATTGCTGACACTACTGCTTCCGATAGCGCCCCAACCTGCAATATTTATCGTGGTGAAAGTGTAAGTGCCCGCTTCAATGTAGACGCGCCCTCCTGAGGAAACCGCAATAGCATCGTTGATGACAGTCTCTGGCGCGGTACCAGAGTAGGCTATGAGGCCAGTAGCGCAGTTTTGAGCGTAAGTCGTGGTTCCCTGCGTGAAAATTTGGTAGGAACAAGGCTGATTGATCGTAGTAACTGTTAGAGAAGTACTCGTACTGGTGGAACTGGTTGAACTTGGACTGGTAACCGTAGTTGAATGAGTCGTACTCGTACTCGTGGACGGAGCGGAAGTCACTGTGTGGGAAGTGCTCGTAGTTGCTAAAGTCGAAGTACCTGAAGCTGTAGTGGTGGTTTTCGTAAGCGTCGTTGAGGGGGTGGAGGTGATAGTTGTTATTCCCGGAGGAGCTATGCTGTAAGTCATACGCAGATTAAATGTATTACCGCTTTCAGAAGTGAAAGCACTGGAGGTACTAGGCCACGTACCGTAAGTCACACCAATCAGATAGTATTGAGTGCCACTCGATGACAGGTAAGCATAGTCATTAACATTGTTAGTGTTGAAAGCAACATAATAGGTGGCTCCCGATACGATTGAAATACCGCCGCTGATTGTAAGGTCATTCCATCCACTCACAGCCGTCGCGCTTGAAGAACACCCTAACAAGCCGCTTAACACATTACTGCTAAATTTGCTGTAGAGGGCCCCCGCAAGATTCCCTAGAGGTGACTTAATATTAATTCCTACGCTTGTTAGAGTGCCAGACTGCGATGCAACAATCGGCTGCATAATGATAACGTTGTTATTGGCATTATGACTTGTTCCCGTGCCTCCAACCGTATCAGTAGTTGAACCCGTCGGTGTAGTTGAGGTGGTGACTGATGTCTTTGTTGACGTAGACGTCTTTGTTGACGTAGATGCCTTTGTTGACGTAGATGTGCGGCTTGGATCGGTTATGGGACGGCCGGTCATAGCGGACGCCAAATTAGAATCAGGAATTGCAAGAACAATTATTGAGACAAGAAGAATGCTAGACCACAGCCGCTTACCTCTCAGGTGAAATATAAACACCAAAGCTTATCCCGAACCTGTATTCTTCCAGCGCGGTATATTAATGCGCCCTATATGAAACATTAACGTTCCATGCCCTAGCAAGGCAACCAAGCTTTCATCAATAGACTCCATCAGAAGCTCGTCCCTGCCCACAGGGGCCAAGGCGGCATTCGCGTAGTCTTCGGTAGAATTCGGTCGGTCTTGCACAGCTAACCACGCCATCAAGACTCTCTGCGGCGCATATAGCGGAATGTGGAAAGATTCCATTGGAAGGCATGAACGTGGAAAATCTCCTACCGCCACCCACCCCTCTCCAAAAGCGTGCGCGCACCGCCGTCCTCGCATGATGACCAAATTCCTGTAGCATCGCCAAACCCTTCGCACGGAAGAGGGGATGGCTAATTGTGTAAGGGACTCGACTCCGATGCAAATATTATCTAGAGGAAGTTAGCCAATGTTCTGGAAGAAAGTGCCGTAACTGACATGTCAATATCTAGGTAACATGTAGCTAATATCTCTAGGAGATTGCTCTATAATGTAGCATATGGCACAGGCAACCCCCCGACCATATCAATCTAACTCAGTGGTTCTCCTGCAAGAACCGTATCGCAGCTAGGGAAACTCTCATCGTCTCCCGCGTCGCGGCAAGAAAGGCACTATCGTAGCCTTTGAAAATGAGTGGGACAACAAGTAGCCATCGATTCCAAAATTGCTAGAATTTCTCAGTCGAGTTCAGACTTCTCTCTAACATCTTGGCTTCCAGTCATCTCTTTACCTCAGGGTCCGGATCAGTCGAGGTCACAAGCAGCTCAATCGCAGGTTTCGAAGGGGCAGTGACCTTTGCCTCTACGAGCGCTCCACCTGGTGTTACGTTGACGTTCAACCCAAACCCACTTAGCATTCCGCCAGGAGGAAAAAAGGCAGGAAGAGGCTACGAACGCTTTCGCGCTCGTAGGAGAGGGTCAGATGTGTCTGCGTCGGAGCAGGAATAGTGAAGCTGCAAGCGCTGAGAATGCTACGATTCCGATTGCGCTGAACTCTGGGACGGGTATGTTGCTTTGTTCTAGGTATAGGTTCTGGCTTTGGCCGTTCTGCCCTGCGGTCACTGTGACCGACCAGCTTTGCTGTGCGTATCCCGGCGAGCTTATGGTGAACTGGTACGTGCCCGGCGTCAGGAAGGTCTCGTAGTAGCCGTCGTAGGTGTACTGGTGGAAGGTCCACTTGCCGTCTGCGCTGGCTATTGTTACGCTGCCCCAGCTGAGTGGCCGGAACTCGTTGCTCCACGTGAACGCTAAGGCGTTGCCTGAGATTAGCCCGTTCAAGTCGACCTCGAAGATTCCGCTTGCTTCACCGCTCAGGTGGGTGTTAGCTATCTGCCATACGCCTTCCTGCGAGTATGGCCCTAGGTGGTTGGCGGCGAGGGTGTGGCCGACTAGTTCAGGTTTCAGTGCGGTATCCTCTGTGAAGCTGATGCCTGATGTGGCTGTTGTTCCGGGTATGATGTGGTATGATTCTCCCATTAGTAGGCCGCTCATGGGTGGGTAATACTGAGGCGCACTGATAGGGAAGCAGGGGAGGTTTTGCTGTGCGTTAATGTCAAGGGCAATCACTGGTTGAATGGCAGCTACGGTTGCACAGGTGCTTGTGTTGTTGTTGTACCAGTTGACGAAGTCCACTTCAGCTGTCCAGCTGCCCGTGTAATCGGGTGAGCCGAGTATTCCGGTGTTCGGGAAGTAGCCTGGTACGCCGACGCCCAGTGCTTGGCCGGGGCTTGAGTAGCAGTCTACTTCGAAGCCGCAGATTGTGGTCGCGAATAATGGGTCGTTGAAGTATACCCCTTGAGGGACGAAACGGGATACGACTCCGTCATCGGTGCCTGCGGCTGGTAGTTGAGGTATCCCAGCCATTAGTATATGTAATGATGTCACTCCGCCTGGCACGTAGTTGTACGTGTTCAGTGGTGTGGGCACTGGGATGGCGGGGTGGAGTGGGCCGAACGGGTACTGGTCCGTTCCGTCAGCTGCTCTTGCTGTGCAAGAGTTCGCGATAGTTCCGCCTGTGCTGCAGGAGTTTATGTAGGTGCCCTCCGAGGACATCCATTCTGCTGCAAGGTTGCCAGAGTCGTCGAATAATCTGACCCTAGCGGACATGTTCGCGTTCGTCGGGGTTATGATGCTCTCTTTCTTGAAGAGCACATCCAACGTCACGTTCACGCCTACGATGAGGTTGATCTTTATGTCTGCAACCTGGCCGGTCTCCGCATAGACGGTGAAGGCCTTGTCTTGTACGTACCCGTACGTGTACCCTCTCAGGTCGTATTGACCAGGCGGAATAGCTGAGGGGTAGAGGGGCATGTAGCCCGTGACGGCTTGGCTGTACGTTCCCCCGTCGGATAGGGTCGTTGGGCTAAAGTGGACTGGGGCGAACAGAATCGTCCTAGTCGTGAAGTATGATATGCCGCCCGTATATCCTCCGACGGACCCGAGGTCGCCGAGTTCCTGTCCGAAGTACGCGTCGTTCGCGCCGCCTTGGTCCGGAGTAACAATGCCTTGTGGAGTCCAGCCGCCTCCGCACATCTCGATTGATGAGTTTGAATCGTTCTGGAAGAGGCAGCTCGTCAACACGGTGTCTTGAAGGTTGGACGGCTGGTCACCAATGAAGTCGATCAAGGTTCCGTTCGCGTATACGCCTAAATCAATTTCTTCCCCGACCATGTAGATGCCGCCCACGTTCCGCGGGTCTCCTGGGAAGCTCGGGTCACTTCCCTTGCTGGTCGGTATGCCCGATACCGTATACCCAACCGGGTTCCCCCAAACCCAACCTCGATTTACTCGAGGTCGCTCCCAGTCAATGCTGTAAACGGTGATGTTGAACCCTACGCCCCGGTACATGTGATCGCTAACATCTGTGGGGTTCCCGCTAAGCGTTAAAGAAACCTGGTCAGGTGGGCCGTGCTCAAGGTAGCCTAGCACGTAGACGTGTGGAGTGTAAGTGCCAGTGGGTATGCCATAGTTCTCACCGCCCCAGGTATCGTTCCAGCCCCAGAACTGAATGTTTGCACGGCCAGACTCTATAGCGTGGGCGTTGAGTTTCGCTTTGTCCAAATCGTTTCTGTTTCTGACAGTGGTGGGGGTGTTGAAGGCTTCGGCTCCCCATCCTGATTTTGCACCCGTACTGTAGAGGCCTTGGTAACCCAGCAGTGTCTGGTTGTATGACCAGACATTGCCATTGGCATCAGCCAAAACACCGGACATGACCCCGGCGCCTGTATCGATTGGGTCGGTCGAGATTGTACCCGGAGTGTTGTGAAAGTGAACTGTCTTGTTCACCCAGCTGCTCAGCCTTAGGTCGATTGGCAGCGTAACATCACCAGCCCATTCTTGGGGTGTGACGTCGAAGTAGTATTCTTGGAAGGTGGAACCATCTAAGGCCGATTGTACGTATCGGAATACCCACGCACGAACGTAATATCTACCCGCCGTCAAGCCATTAACCCATGTCGCATAGACTTGTGGAACCATCCCGTCAAGGTCCCTCGGGGCGCCATATTCACCCTTTACACCGAACTCAAAATGGAATGGGTCGGTTGTTCCACCGTTCACGAACCAGTGCTGTGGAGGGCCGACGCCCTGCGGGTCCTGCATCAAGTTTGCAAAGTAGATACCGCTGCCCGCACCCCCGCCAGCGGAGACTTGGTAGTAGCTCGCTGCGGCTCCCGGACCTGGTACGCCGTAGCCAGTGCTCGGGGCATACTCATGCCATGGGAACGCTGTCTCGCTGCCAAGTCGAGGATCGTTGCATGCGCTCGCCGTGTACTTACCTGTGTAGAGTTCTTGGCCGCCAGCAATGCATGGAAGTGGAGACCATGAGACCAGGTTCGCGCTGGAGTCGGGAATGTGACTCAGTGTCGGGCCATCGTAGAGTTCAATCTTGATGTACGCTGTGTTTGGCCATGGTTCGTCGCCGAACTGGTGCTTGCTATAGACATCACCGTGAATTACGGCTCCCGGTTGAAGGTAACCATCAAGGTGGAGAGACTGACCCTTCAGAACGGTAACGCTAGACGCGATGATCACCTCTGGGTACCCGGCCGCGGAAGCGTACAAATCATAAATTCCTGGCGCCAAACCCTCAACCTCATAATGGCCATCAGCGGTCGCGTTGAAGTAGCCGACGGCGTCAATTGTCGGCAAGTCTGGGCTCTGCTGACCTGTGTAGGGGTCGAGGCGAGTTTTCATTTGGGCGTAAACCCTTCCAGCCTCCTGAATCGGTTGGCCGTAGAGGGTTGCGTTGTAACCTGCGTACCTTATCGTGCCGGTCACTATTGCGGGGTCAACTTCGCCCTTCACTAGCAACACGGGCCAATTCTCCGTCGGAATGAATTCAGAGCAGCTTCCGCTGGGGAGAGCTCCCGTTGCTATTTCGGTTCCTTCTTCTCCACAAATTGATGTGCTCCCTCCTTCAAGGAGAATCTTGAAGAAGTATCTACCCGCCACTGACGGTGCGAGTACGCCGTTTATTCGGATATAGTACCATTCACCTGCAGCCGTGAAGTCAATGGCTTGATGATCGTAGTATGCCGTCGTCGATGGACTTACCGAATCCATGCCCGCGTCAACCAGCACTCGAACCAAAGTCCAGCCAGGAGCATACCTATCGTTTGGGCTGATCCTAGCAACTGCAATTCCGGAGTAATCATTGGTAATCGTTGAAACAACTTGAGGCGTGTTAGAAACGCTGAACCCTGGGGGAATCAGCAGGTCCACTCCCTGCCATCTGCCCCTGAATCCCGCCGTCGCATTCAACGCGAAAATCAGGTCACCCGTCGAGCCTGTAAGTACAGCGCCGAAGGGCGCGTACGCGTCGCCTTCAAGCTGGTACCATGACTGGGTTGGGGCACCAGGCGGGTTTCCGCCCGGGTATGGTGACTGATAACCCGGTGAGAGCACGTCCGAGGCGACGTTTGGAAAACCTAAGTAAGAATTCAGGCCACTGCCAGGCCAAACATATCCAATTACACCCGGAACGTGCGGGTCGAAATCATTCGAATGATAACGAGGCGTCCCCGTCAAATCACCAAGAGTAAAATGAGCCTGCACAGGGCTCGAAACAGCAAAAACGCCAAACAAGAAGATACCAATGCACAGAAGTGCCCTAGATAACCTAATCAAATCAGGTATCCATCCCAGTATTCCGACTTTGGCACGCTAAGGGCCAAATTCAGCCTTTTCCGGCTGTAGCTATTTAACATGCATGGTCCGATTCGGACATATCTAGCCAATAGAACATATTACCGATAATTACAGTCCTGGTACTCGAAAAATAGTTCATCCTCTTCTTCTCGATCGTTCTGATTCTAGCAAAAAGAAGGCTATGGCTGAAAGAATGAATGCCACTATGCCGGTCTCGTCGACGCGCATGTTCAGAGGGAAGATATTGATGTGAGTAAGCTCTCGCGCTTCTGAGAATTCACTTTTTCGCAGGTTTGCGGCGCTTCATAGCCATGAACCCTATGGCTACGAGGATTACGACGGCGAGGATTCCGACTAGCGCCGTTGTGAGGTCTGGCCCGCCGCTCGACGCGGCCTGGGTTGAGGTTTGTGTCATGGTTTGCAGGAACTGCTGAGTAACCGTTGAGAAGGCTGTTGTTGTAACAAGGGATGGTGCGGATGTGGCGAGGGTTAGGGTGACTTGCGCGTTAACGGATAAGTGTGACAGGTTATTCACGACGACATCATACAGGCCGCTGGATGGAATTGTGGGGGTGAAGCTGTAAGCTGTGGTGTTGCGTTGGCTCGCAACCAGGCTTGCGGGTGTGCATACGCCTCCGGCAACTATTTGGTGGCTCCAAGCTTGGTAGGACGCAGCCGTCATAACGTAAACATCAACGCTACTGCTGGCGGTCACCGACCCGACGAGGGTTTCTCCAGCCGTACCGTTGAAGAGTTGCACGAAGTAGACGCCGCAAACCCCGTGCGTTCCAGGTATAGTGACCTGCCCAGACAAGATCGGGCTCGACTGTCCCTGCGTCGTAGTCAAGACCTGCGTTCCAACCGTTATTGTGCTTGTGGCGAGGCTGGTGGCGGTTGTTGTGGTGTACTGCTGGCTCTGCACCGTCTGAGTCGCCGCCATTACGCAGACTAAGAGTAGAACCGTCACAATAACATACTTCGCGTTGACCATACCGACCATGGAAGACACGCACGCTTCGCTTTTTATTATTATCTAAGGAATTCCCAGGTTCCCTGCAGTAACTCTTGCTTTGCGAAGGTGCGACAGAAAGGAAGGCTCCCCCGTAAACTCAAGCGTTATTGTACCAGGTCAACGCCATCGTCGTTCTAGACGTTTTCAACGACTTCACGCAACGGTAATTCGTATGGCATGGTACTTCATGCGCCAATCAGGCGTAAGAGGTGAACCTTTCGCTGCTGATTGTGGCTGCAGTGTGGTGTGGCATTGGCATCGAACGTGTCGGTGCTCCGAAGGCCGAGGCCGGTTTCACGTTTTAAACGGGTCATGCTGCAACTTGGTCTTCAGGCGAGAATTCTACAACCCGCAGATGGCACTTCACTTAGGCACTACTGGTTTTGGTGTTCTCGCTGCCGCAGAATAGTCTCGAACTATACTCACGGCTTCGAAGATTTTCTCCCCTGCCCGTTCTGCGACTTCTTTTGGCAACTTGAGCAGCTAGAACGCGCTATGCCGATCATAAACGGTGTTCGAGCCTAAGCCAGTTTCACATATCCCGCCTTCGCTTGCCAACATCGTCTAACAGTTTTAATACGATAGAAGTCCTTTCCCTCGCCTGTCGAAGCCTGTCATCCGCTTGAGGATTCTCACGGTCGAGGTTTGCCTTCAATGTTTTCGGGCTTTCCTGCGCGGCCTGTAGCTTTTGGCGCAGTTCGTGGTTAGCCTTTTCCAACGCCCCTATGGTTTGAATCATTTTCTCGGAGCGTTCGAGCAGTGTTTGGTTCTCCTCGATGAAGGCTTCGAATTCCTTCCGGTCCACGGTTATTCGTTCCGGCAACGAGGCGCGCCCAGCTCTCCTGCTGGGCTGGTCGTCTTATTTTCTTCTTCGCCCGGTAAGGAGAAGCGTGACGGAGCAGACTACTGCGAGAATTCCGTAGTAGCCGTTGAATTCGGGTACTGGAGTTGGAGGTTGTCCTTGGCTGAGGAAGGCTCTTGCGTCCACTCTTTGGTTTTGGAGGTTGCTTGGGAGCGTGACGAAGGCTGGGGCGCTTCCCGAAGCGAGCACGTGCACCGCGTACAAGTCGAGGGTTGAAAGCGTCGGCGGTTCTAAGGCCCTGGTGGGAGTTGCCATCGGGTCCATTACGTCAGCGCTGTCAAGTATGCTTCCCAAACCGAGAACTCGTCCCAGCTCATGCAGCGCTAACCAAAATGCGTACTGCCGCCCGGTCAGGTTACCCGCCTGTGCCTCATTGAAGACAGTCGGGTCGAGGTATGTCTGGGTCGACTTGATTGATGTTCGCGAGCCAGGGTTAAAATTGTAATTTGTCCACCCAACCGCAATCCCCGCATACGCCTTCGGCATATCGTAGCTAACCTTGGCTGTCGCCGACCCATCATTCGCTTCAACGAACGTGTAAGCAGGGCCCGCTGAACTCTGCCATAA
>JBAVCK010000113.1:0-43318 GCA_049586635.1 Bathyarchaeia archaeon | reverse complement strand
TTTTCCTTTCCTCCTCAGGACCAACGAGCGCCTGCAATTCCCTTGGGTCCCAAATGTGCTCTCGTTTTTCGCGGGGTATGGCGGTGGTCGCCCAGAACATGGCTGATTTGAGGGCTCGGTTGTAGTCGATGTCGTAGGCGACCTTGAACTCCATGCTTTTGCTGAGCTTGCTCGGATCGCGGCCTACTTTTGCGGCGGACTTCTCCATGGCCCTCACAATCTTCCTGAAGCGGTCCAGCCCCCTGGGGTTGGTGAGGATTCCGTCGCTGAATTGGCCGGCGAGTCTTGCGACCCGCTCGTTTGAAGTAGCTAAGTAAACTGGGATCTTGGTCTTCGGTTTCGTGTAGAGTTTGGCTTTGTTAAGTTGGTAGTATTTTCCTTCGTATGTGACGAAGTCGCCCGTCCAAAGTTTCTGTATTATCTCAAGCGACTCCTGCAGCCTCGCAACTTTTTCCTCAAACTCAGGCCACTTGAAACCCAGCGGTGTCTCGTTCATGGAGTGGCCGGTGCCAAGGGTTATGAAAATTCTTCCAGGGTAGAGATTGTCGAGCGTTGCGAAAGCCTGCGCGACGATTGCGGGGTGGTACCGAAAGAGGGGAGTCGTAACAGCGGTCCCGACCTCAACCTTCCTAGTTTTCTCCGCAGCTGATGCCAGCCACACCCAGGGGAACCCTGCCTGGCCGCCCGTGTCGCCCCACGGATGAAAATGGTCGCTCGTAACTATCATGTCGAAGCCAACGACTTCAGCATGGACCGCGTTCTGTAACAGGCGTTCCGGGTCGTATTGTTCTTGCGCAGCCCAATACCCGAGCCGAAGCGTGGCCACCAATTAGACGCGCCTTTCAATCAAGCCCTCACTATGGCATCCTATTCATTAAAGCTTCCAGGCCCTCTTGCCTCGTCCACGCACGTGTTTGTGATAAGCATGCTACCGTCTTCTTGGACGCAGTGCAAATTAACTTGTTCCGATGCTGCCTTGAATTCGTGCTTCTTCCTCAATTTTATTGAATGTAACAAAGCCCACTAATAGCATAGAGATCGACAAGAGAACTGCAGCGACGTATTCTAGGGCTTGTGGAAAAAGTGTTGGACTGCCCAACGCTGCGTGCCGCATAAGGTCGTTGAAGTATGTGAAAGGAATCGCTAATGAAAGATAGCGGAACGGCATGGGAATGACTGTGACCGGGAATAGCGCGCCTGTGAGGATCATGTAACCAAAGAAAACTAAGTTGGATAGAGTATTGTACGATTTGATACGCATTGTCAACCCCGCTATGAACAGCCCGAAACCTACGAGGGCTACCTCATACAACCCCAACGAGAAGAGGAAGGACACAGGATTGAGGAGAGTTACGAGCCCGCCGCCGAGCAGGTAGAGTAGAAGCGTCGTGTAGCTGATGATGAGAGCGTCCGTGAGAAAAACACGTGCCCACCTACCAACGATAAGTGTTGCTCGGTTAACGGGTGCGAGGAAAAATTGTTCAAGCGTCCCCGCAGTCTGCTCATTGCGAATGCTTTGACCCACGCCCCAGACTGACGTGCTGAAGAGAATTATGAAGATAAACCCGAAAAAGAAGAAGGCTAAGCCGCCGCCACGTGAGGAAGAAGCTGTAGCGGGCGCGAACAGCGTTACGCCTAGGGCGAAGAAGAAGAACCAAAGCGGCGTGCTGATGAACTCGCCCAAGACCCAAGCTGGGTACCGCACGTAAGAGCGAAGGTCCTTTACGAATGAAGCTTTGAATTCCACAAACAACTGTCTGGTGAAGCTAGTATTTTGAGAATTCACCGGTCACACTTGCCCTCCTCTCAAGTTGCCTGAAAATCGCGTACCCAATAACTGGGTAAGCTAGTGCCAGTGTTAGCAGTATGAAGACGCTCCCGTAAAGGCTCACAAGCGTCTGGTCAGCCAGAACAATACGGCGCATATCTTCGATCACGTAGGTTTGGGGAAGCACGCCGGACATGAATTGAACCCAGTATGGCAGGAACGTCACGGGATAATATGTTCCGGTCAGCGTGGCGAAGATGAGATTGATCAACTGAGTGAACACATAGGGTTCCTTGAACTTGACCACGAACCCAGCGAACAGAAAACCGATGCCAAACATCGGGACCAGACCAATAAGCAAAGTCAGGAAGGCCTGAAAAATGTTCAGAAAACCGGAAGGCAGAACGACCGCCATCGTCGCGCCAACAACTACAAGGAAGATGACTGATGTGATAACAACGTCAGCGAGGCTCATGCCGACTAAGAGAGTGAACCGACTAATTGGTGCCAAGAAGTTCTGCTCCAGAGTTCCTTTCATCTGCTCATCTCGCAAAGCTACCCCGACATCCTCTACTACCACCCAACTTGTCATCCAAACAGCACTGCCAAGAATTTCGTAGACGATGAAATTGGTTGTTCCAGTTCGAACTGCGAAATTCGACGCGGCATTCCCGCCGCCGACAAATTGACCCATCCCGAAGATCAGGATCGAGAACAGGAAAGGCATGATTAGGTATATCACAAATCCCCCAGGGTAACGTGTGTAGTGCTTTATTGCCTTCCAGAAGATTGCAGCCAATGCCCCAAACGTGGCCTTAGGGCCAGACCTAGTTCGCATTCTAATCCCTCAGGCTTCTGCCTGTTTGAGCGATGAAGACGTCCTCTAGAGTGGGTTCTATGAAATTGACTTTAGTGATGGTAGCTTGTTTGCGAACCAGAAATTCAAGAATCTTCGGCAGTATTTCCTTTCCCTTCTCTACGTGGATGCGCAGCAATCCTTTCTCGCCGGCCTCCGTTGAGTATGCGGCTTTCGAAACCTCGCTGAAGGATTGAAGAGAATTCGCGGTCTCGTCGGTAAGGTTGCGACCCTCTATCTCTATTACGTCGCTACTCTTCACTTTCTGCTTCAATTCTGATGGGGGTCCGAGGCTTACGATCTTGCCGTGGTCGATTATTGCTACCCTGTCGCTCAACATGTCGGCTTCCTCCATGTTGTGGGTCGTGAGAATAATAGCGTGGCCGCCCTTCTTCAAATCCCGAATGATGTCCCGGATTAACCGTGAAGATTGAGGGTCAAGGCTTGCTGTTGGCTCGTCGAAAAGCAGGACTGGGGCTTCGTTGAGAAGTGCCTTGGCGAACGAGAGCCGAATTCGCATGCCGGTTGAATAATTCTCAACCAACATGTTCTCACGTTCCTTCAAACCAACCAACGTGAGCAAGTATTCGATGCGGTTCTTCGCGTAGCTCGGGTCCATGTGGTAGAGGGCGGCAAAGTACTCAAGGTTCTCTCGCCCTGTGAGCTTCCAGTAGAGCGTTCGTTCGCCCGTCAACATTACGCCCAAGTTCGCACGAACCTTCTGCTGTTCTTTCGCTACGCTGAACCCTGCGACGTGAGCGTCTCCGGATGTGGGCGTTATCAGAGTGCAGAGCATTTTGATAGTCGTCGTCTTCCCCGCCCCGTTCGGCCCGAGTAGCCCGAAGATTTCGCCTTCGGGCACGTTGAAGCTAATGCCGTCCACGGCAACTACCGTCCTAGGAACCTTACGAAACAGTGGCCCTTCTTTCGTTTCGAAGGTCTTCGACAGTGCATTAACTTCTACAGGGTTCATGGCGCATCAGTATTTTTCGCGAGCACGCAACAATAACGGCCCCTAATTAGGTTCGTTGATTCCATCCTCTCGAACACGCATGCAAGCACTTTGCACAAACAAAATATACTGTTTCATGCATATTCATTGTCATACCGAATAGTTCTCGTTCATTTCTGGAGGTGAGTTTCAGAATGGCTATGTACAAATGTGAATCCTGTGGCAAAGAATCGAGCACGCCTGGTATGTGCTGTGGGGCACAAATGAAAATGACGAGTTAGGCTGTCGTACCGCGGAGGGCCTTTTTCAACCGCTCGTACTTGGCGGGGTCCTCTCCTACATCTATTGAAATCGCTTTATTCCCAATGTATATGGGAACCCAATCTTCGTAGACCCGCTGCCCCCGTGCCTTAGCAATCCTCATCTGGCGTTTCTTGCGCCCGTCGACCTCCAATATTCGAAGCTCCACTGAAAGATCCACAAGCGTCTCCAAACGCTTAGAGACTTCCTCGTTAATTGTCCCCGACGTGACAGCGATTATGAAGGCGCCGCCCTTCGCTTTGATCTTAACTGCCATAGTCGTGAGAAATTGCACGACAAGTTGGGGGTCTTTGTAGGTAAAGAGAGGCGTAGCAGAATCCATAAAGACCTTAGGGCTGCCAAGCTTCGCTTTCTCATTCAGCAGGTCGGTAATTAGAAGGCTTAACTCGTTTAGGTCAGCCCGGTTCTTCAGCGCATACTTCTCCTGGCTAGTCACTCCGGCCATCGACCCATAGCAATCCACGAGAGTTGCTAGGCCCGACCTTTCGTACTCCGCCAGTTTCCCGTGGGTATACATTCCTAAGGGACCCCGAAAATTCGAGGGGGAGTCGTCGAACGCTAGTAGGACGACAGGGCGATTGTTCCGCAAATAGAAATCGCACCAATAATGAAGACCAGGGGTCTTTCCGGCTCCAGGCGGGCCACTCATCATCAGCGAATAGCTGTCGGGTAACCATTGAACGAACTGGTCGCAATGGTTACAGTAGTAGAATTCTGTCAAATCATCAAACATTGAGGGTTGGCCGCAGAGCGGGCAAAGCTTGGCTTGTGCTGGAGACTGCAATGCGATCTTTTCCTAATGCAGAATGGAGTTCTTCCTAAACCAGTCCTGTAGACTGAGCCTTAATGGTTCCTCTCGGCGAGCTCAGCGGAGCATTATCTGTTAACGACGTGGGCTTAACGCACGTGTGTTGAAGGCCACTTGCCAAACCAGCTTCGCCACATTGAAACAGTTCTTATCGAAAACACCCTCCATACTATCACCCGCCCGCCAGCTCTCGGAAGTAAACCCGAGTTCCTTCGCGCGTTCCATGAGCTTCCTCTCCTCATGGGTGATTTGCAGCTGCATCAATGCTGGTTTCCCCCGAATCGGTTTCCCGCAAGCAACACATTTCCGCACTTTTTTCGTTGACATATGTAGTTCCCAGGACCAGATCCGCATGACCCGGATACGGATAGCGATTTACGGCTATCCCTTAATTCAGAGACACAGGGGCCCGAGCGTTATCTACGATATTCAGAGGTAGACATGCAAGGACTAAACCGAACCGAATTCTTGTTTGAGATTGGGTAGCACATCTTTGTTACACATGTTCAGAAAATTCTCCTCGGAGGGGCTCGCGCTGTGGAGTTGAATCTCATTGTATCCCAACGATATTGCCGCCTCTGCCTTCTTGATTATTGGTTCAGCGTCCATTGCGATCGTCCAGACTTTTGCGAGTTCATCGTCTGAGATTTCGTTTCCCTGCCTTTCGAGCTCTCTGGGATCATGAATGGGCAGGTTCAGTATGTTTGGTATTAGGCTGGATTTCCACTTCCTCGCGGAAGCTAAGGCTTCATCATAATTCTGAGAGTAGGAGAAGAAGAGTTCAACGTTCTTGCTGAGCTGGTTTGCGTCTCGTCCAGCGTCTTTTGCTGCCTGTTCAATTATGGGCCATAAGGGCTTGATGTTGCTCATCACTGGGTCAATAGTAGCGTACCCGTCGGCGTATTTGCCAACTAGGCTGGCCGCTTGAGGGCCGTTCGCAGCAACATAAATCGGAATACGACCTTTGGGTTTGGTGTAGAGTTTCGCACCGTTTAGTGTATAGTAGGTGCCTGAATAGTTAACAAAGTCCATGGTCCATAGTTGGCGAATTATTTCCAAGGACTCCTTCAACCGTTCTAGTCTTTCTGGGAATTTAGGCCAAGGGTAGCCGAGGGGAGAATCGTTCATGGCTTCGCCAGTTCCTAGTGCAATGAAGACTCTGTTCGGGAACATGACATCCATGGTTGCGAAGGCTTGAGCAATCACGGCAGGGTGGTATCTGCCAATGGGCGCGGTGACTATCGTTCCGAGTCTAATGTTAGGAATAGTTGCAGCCGCAGCGGACATCCATGACCACGCAAATGGGCAAGCAGCGTTTGTGTGAAACCACGGGTGGAAGTGGTCGCTTATTGGGACGAAATCGAACCCGCTGGTTTGAGCAAGCGCTGCGAACCGTAAGAGTTCGTCTGGCTGGTGCCCTTCGGCTTCTGCTCTATACCCGAATTGAATCTGCATAGAATATCCCGACTATTCTGCGGTAACTTAACCCGTTCTCTCATTCGGTTGGAGTGCGGTGGCTACTCTCTTACGGACTCTTCCAAGTGTTCTTCACGACCCAGACAGGTTCGTCTGGGTTGAAGTATTCTTGACCTTCCGCCTTGTGATCCTCTAGAATCTTCTCGTCTACCTCAACGCCTAGACCAGGTTTTGTTGGCACTGAGGCGTAGCCGTTCTCAACCTTTGACTGATCCTTCACCAATTGTCGTTTCCAGGGTGGAAAAACGTCGTAGAAGGATTCCTGTATCAGGAAGTTGGGTATGGTGGCATCCAGTTGGATGGTTACCGCGTTTTGGATGGGACCGAACGCGTTGTGAAATGCGATTTCCACGTGGTATGCCTCTGCGATGGCCGCAACTTTTACCGCCTGCGTTATTCCGCCGATGTTTGTTATGTCGGGTTGAAGAAAATCTGTGAGGTTGTTCGAGAGGATATGGGCCGCCTGCTCTTTGGTTAGTATTCTCTCGCCGATGGCAACTCTTACGTCGGTTGCCTCTCTGTACTTTCTCAGGCCGTCTTCGTTCTCTGGGTGAACTGGCTCCTCCATGAAGAGCGGGTCAAATTCACGAAGTTTCTGGGCGATCATTATGGCGGAGTTAGGGTTGAATCTTCCATGGTGTTCGATAAGCAAGTCCACTTTCCCGCCAGTTGCATCCCGTACGGCCTTGACCCGTTCGTATGCTATGCTCAACCCTTTCGTATCGATCCAGTCATAGTAATCTCCGAAGGGGTCGAACTTTAGGCCAGTGTATCCCATTCCAGCAAACTGCTTCGCACGCTGGCCGAATTGGTCTGGTGTTACGCAGTCATTGTACCATCCATTTGAGTACAGACGCACTTTCGTTCTCGTTGATCCCCCCATCAGCTTGTGTAATGGTGCGCCGAACTGTTTTCCGATTATGTCCCAGCAGGCTATGTCGAATGCACTAACCGCGGTTGTCGACTCGAAGGAAACGGGTAGGTAAAAGTCGTGCTTACGCCACTCATGCCAATTGCGCTCAACATCACAAGGGTCCTTCCCTACGTAGACTCGAGCGACTTCACGAAGAGATTGTATTACTGGTTGAACTCTAAGCGTGGGGACTGCCTCGCCATAGCCTACAAGGCCGGTGGAGGTGGTGAGCTTGAGGATTATGGAGTTCGCTGCCCAAGTTGCACTTACCCCCGCCGCCTGTTCACCGAGTTGGAAAATGTCAACGTTGACTATCTTCATAATTCATGCAACCTATGCGCTCAACCTTGAACGTGAACCCGGAAGATTCCGCGCATTCTGTTCAAATGTATGGAGCGACTGTGTGCCTGAATTCCCTGTTGACGATCCGCTGTAACTCCCTCCTCAGTTTCTCGTCTAGCTTCGTATGAGAAGAGGAGAGAGCTTCGATCGGCCTTGGGGTTTGAAGAATTGGGCCGTGCAGAACCGCTGGGCTCTCTAGTGCTTCGGTTGAGCTGACTGGTTTTTCAGCTAGAAGCTTGGTTGCGAGGTCGCTTACCGCCCTTGGGTCATCTATTACGGCAGCAAGTTCTTTCATTTGACCGACTCCGAGGGGTCTAAAACCGAAGGTATTTTCGTTGGAAATCAAGGGTCCAGGCGTTGAGTTAGGGAGCTTAGACCCTAAGCCCACGAACTTGTAGGGGTTTACCTGGTACTCTTTTACTTGCCAAGCGTCCGTCCCATGCGAGATTAGTACGTCGTAGAATCCAGTTCTGTCCTTGCCGACTAGAACCCTCCAGCCTTGAGGGTTCTTATCGTACAACTTTGATATTTCGTGCCGTAATTTTGTCGAGTCAAGCAAGGGTTGAACCCGCTGATTCGCTTACCGGCGTTGGCCTGAATTAAGTCTTACACCAGAACCTCCGCCTGCAAGCCCATATATCCACGTAGACAGCGGTTAATCGCTGGGAAACTTGATCGAGAACAAGGAGATTACTGATACTATCTTCAAACTTGACAAGCGCATCCGGTACATCGCTATTCTAAATCACCAGTATGACCTTCTGGAATCGAGAATGCGAGAAGGAGTTTCTTCTTTAACGCCTGCGCAAACCGACCGCGACTTCATTACCATCGCTACACCCTTGATTGTGGATGCTGCGGAGAAACTGCGGCCATTCTGCGGCTCAATTAAGCGTGTGGCTTTGCGTTACGATAAAGTGCTCTTGGTGTTCTACCGTACTGCGGCTCATCTGGTTGTTTTGAGTCTGGAACCGGGAGTGGAAGAGGCCCTCTTGGACGAGATCGGTAACTCGGTTAGAAAGCTTGAGCTTGCTAGCCCCGATAATTCAGGAGAAGAAGCGCAGTAAAACTTACGGGCAGTTCGCTTAGGCTTGGATGGGTGGAACTGTTAGAACTGGCTGCTCACCATGCTGATAATGCATTATAACGTGCGTAGGCCTTAAGGCACGTTTGAAAGTCTCGAGCGCAGCCCACGGATTACTGTCACAACCGCATGTCGCGCAATCAAACTCCACGGTAGAATGCATCTTTGAAGTGTGAACTGTAAGGTGGCTTGTCGTAATTAGAGCATTCACGCTTACTCCACCGCCCATTATGTCGTCGGCAACTCGATACACGAGTGGGTTCGCGGTTTTCGTTTTCGCGAGTTCCATGTTCGCGTTGTGGATTGCTCTCACAGTTGTGTTCAGGAGAAGCTTGTCGTCGAGAAGGTCCGAGCGGCATCCGAAAAGCGTTGCAACAATTTGCCTGTAAGCGTAAGGTCTAGGCGACAATTTTTGTACTCAAGATCCTCCGGAAGAATTCCCGACTCTACCCTTAATTTAAATAATCTGCATATAAGCGTTACTCCAAAGTGATCACGCGCCGCGCGGAAAATTTCTTCACCAGATTTATCCGCGTCATCACGAATTTTGGTTTGCATTCCCGCGCAAACCCGAAATGTTACAACGAATCCCGATTGACGTACGCGACAAGTAAAATTTTCCCATCGATCGCACGCGAGGTTTGAATTACATGGGAAGATTGAATGGATTTTTCTGGAACGAATCTGGATGAGGAATTCAAGCTGCTTGGTGGATAATTCGTTGGAAATCTCCTACTAGCGGATATGATGGGCGACCTCGAGTTCAGTCGAAAAATGTAAACTGAGAAATTATACACGCTTACGTCCGTTTAGTGTTGCGGACGGCGTCCAGGAGTCTGCCTGCAACAACACTCGGAAGATTCCCTATCTTGAATCTAGTAACCCAAAGATCTGTATTCGAGTAATGGACCTGTTTTAATTCGGTCAATGTGCGCTTTTCCCTGCATGAAGAGCAGGCCCCCAGCAGCTCTTTGCTTTCTAGTTCGATCTTGTGTATGGTAGTTTTCTGGCATTGTAGGCAGTAGTCGTTGAACGCGAAACCTTCGATTTCAATGCCCATGGCACTACTACCCCTATGAGGGCTGAAAGAAGGTGAAGAGCGTCTTTTCCGCTAGAGCTTGGGGTGTAACGGGGCGGGTCAAATTCTTGGGCAGTTTTTCTTGTGTAATGCGAAGATTTCTTGACTGTTTGTTTCAAAGCCGCACTTGTCGCATGTTAGGCGCTGGCCTTCCTTTTCAAACCTTGACATCAATGGTATGCAACTCCGCCAGCAGTGTTACATTCTCATGCTTATACTTTATCGCTCTCAGCTAACCCTTGAGAAATGTGCACTCGCCGAGAGGCTCAATTTACATGGAGACGTTGGTCTACCGCTTGTCTGATAGCTTCCTCAGACTCCTGTTTACTGAGGAGCATGGCGTGGAGCCGCTTCTTATCGCGGACCGCGGTCCGGGCAATTTTCCGCGACGCATCTTTCTAGTACGTTACATAATAGGCGAGGGTGGCGGCGGAGAAAGCAAGCGCCCCATCTTCAAAGATGAACTCACTCGCTACGATTATGAATTGAATCTCACTTATCCAACTCAGAGAGTTAAGCTGGAAGCATTGCAATCTACTCTTGAGCTTTCGATGTACGGCTCATCTGAAGCCCATTGTCAAGGGCCACCGCAGAAAACATTTCAACGAAAGAGCAAAGACCTATCAAGGCCGTAGTTTCTGAAAGCGTGGTCGCGAGATTAGTTGCGTTGTACGGGTACGCTTGGTGAGTGGACTGGTAAGACGTCGGGTGGGCAGCGTGAATAAGTTCGGAATTCTCCTTGGCTTCCTTGTGCTTGTGGTGGCTCTTCTTGCAGCTCCCATACCCCTCATAGTGGGGTTGCAGAACCCCGCTCGCAGCGTTGTGATCTACCCGAACCTTTTGTTCGCGGTTCCCCTAATTCTCCTGGGAACACTCTTGTTGCTCTACGGGGCTACAACTGGAAAGAACTAGGCTGCTATCTTCAGAAGCATTGTGTAGTTCGCGTAGGTACCTGTTCCGTTAGGCTTGCAACCCGCATTGAGGGAGCAGGAGGGGCCGCAGAAAACAAGAAATACCTACAATTCAGAATATGGGGGGTAGTTGCTCTAACCTTGGCCGTAACCTTCAGTAGAAACAACCATGCTGCCCGAAGTCGAAGAGTTTTCGTCAAGTCTTTGATTGTTCTGTCCGTATTCCTACTTTCAATCTCATTCGTTGGCGTTGGGAACCCACTCGTTAAGCCCGTATATGCCCCGTCCACTAACTACACCTTGACCGAGTGGACTTTGCCGACAGCAAACAGTGGACCTTACGGCTTGTCACTCGATCCGTCTGGTAACTGCTGTTGGTTCCTGGAATACTTTACCAATAATCTCGCCCACCTTGACCCTACAACCGGCACCTTCCAGGAATGGGCGATACCCACGGCGGGTGCACAGCCAACAGGGATTACAACAACTACATTTTCCGGCCAGATGGAAGTTTGGGGAACTGAATTCGCAAAGGACAAGGTCTTTGTTTTCTTGCCAAGCACGTCCACGTTTAAGGAATTCCCGTTACCCACCGCAGGTTCGGGGCCTGAGTATGTCTCAATTGAAGCTTCGGGAACGTATGTGAGAGTGTGGTTTACTGAGATCCTTAGAAATGTGAATGGGGAAATAGTCTACAGCCCTGGAACTCCGAATAGCGGTACCCTCTATGAAGATACCTTTCCTGCAGGCGCGGGCGGAGGCGCTAATGGTGTCTACGCGGGCCCAGGAGTCGTCTGGTATGCAGGCGAGTCAGGGATTGTGAAATGGGATCGGGTTACGAATCAATACTCCGTGTGGCCGCTACCATCCCATGGTTCGGCTATAGGGGACTTCATAGCGGTAGATAGCCTAGGACAAGTATGGTACACGCAAGGCGTCCAGTCGGCATCGGGTGCCGATAATTATGTTGGATTACTGAATATTGGAGCTAACACTATCAAGGAATGGCAGATCCCAACCATCGGCGCGGACCCGAGGCTGATCAGCATCAACCCGCTGACACAACACCCCTGGATGGCGGAAGACTCGGTAAACGCCGGGAATGGGAAGGTTGCTGAACTTGATCCGTCTGCGGGTGGTTCAGTTGTCGCTGCAACACCAACTACCTCTGCCTCAGGTGGTGGACCAGTCGCAGTTACAGCAGCAGTTCTTCCTCCAACTGCGGTTTCAACGAATGTGGTTGCGCCAGCAAGTGCGCCTAACGTTGGTGCACCGAGCGGGCAGTTCACCGAATGGTCGATAGGGAGTCACACACAGCCGCATGATGTCGTAGTCGACTCTTCTGGCAACGTTTGGATCCTGGAGGCCGGCGCGAACAAGGTCGCCGAGCTATCGCCGACCGCCTCAGACTTCACCCTAAGCCCCTCACCGCCAACCGTTTCAGTTCCGCAGGGCGGTTCGGGCATGGTAACGATTACAGGCACTTCCCAACTAGGCTTTTCGGGCCCTGTCGCACTCTCAGTAACCGGCTCAGTCCCAGCCGGCGTCACCTTCTCAGCTTTTAGTCCGAATCCCATTTCGGTTCCATCGGGTGGGAGCGCCTCTGCCACCCTGACCATCAACGTTGGCGCTAGCGTACCAGTGGGAACTACAACCATCACGGTAAGTGGGACTGGTTCGTCGGGAACTCATACAACATCTTTCGCGCTCACCGTTACTTCTGGTGCTGACTTCTCATTGTCACTCACCTCGCCGACCCTAAGTGTTGGAGCTGGTGGCTCGGCAACTGACACCGTCACGATTACATCAATCGGGTCGTTCAACTCAGCTGTCGCCCTGAGCACAAGCGCCTTACCGGCTGGCGTCCATGTGACTTTCTCTCCACCAGCTGTGACGCCGCCCGCCGGCGGTACGGTAACATCCATGGGAACTGTGAGTGTTGACGCTGGAACGCTTCCTCTAGTTACAACCATAACAATCACTGGCACAAGCGGAAGTTTGATCCACTCGCAACCACTAGGGTTGACGATCACGGTAACACCCGACTTCTCGGTTAGCGGGAACCCGACATCAATATCAGTAACTCAAGGAGCGAGCGGAACATCGACAATCACGGTTACTTCAATAAACGGCTTCAATTCGGCGGTTGCCCTCAGCTATTCTTGGGTCGGGTCAGCCCCGTCCGGTGTCTCAGCTAGCTTGCCGAGTCCTGTAACACCCTCATCAGGCACTCCTGCGACTTCTACACTCACGGTGAGCGCAACGTCTTCGTCGTCAACAGGTTCCTTCACGTTGTCTATTACCGGGACGAGCGGCGCGATAACTCATAGCGCAAACCTAGCAATCCTAATTTCAGCTGCGGCAGCTCCGAAATGTCTCATTGCCACCGCAACATTCGGTTCCGAGCTTGCTCCAGAAGTACAGTTGCTGCGTAATTTCCGTGACTATTCAATTATGAAGACGCAGGCTGGTTCAAACTTCATGGTTGCCTTCAACGCATGGTACTATTCCTTCAGCCCGTACGTTGCGAGTTACCTGACCACGCACTGGGTTGAACGAACAATAATGAAAGGCGTGTTGTACCCGCTCGTAGGAATCCTCTACCTAACCTCAAACCTGTTCTCGACGACATCAGCCTATCCTGAACTCGCAGCACTCCTCTCGGGACTATTGGCGAGCAGCCTAATTGGCGCCTTCTATCTTGGCTTGCCGCTCAGCCTACTCAGGACAAAGATCCGGCGCTTACGTGGGTTGAGAGTGCAAAACTTACTCGTGAAATTGCTCGGAGTTTGCTTACTCGGCGGTATGGCTGGTCTTCTGTTAGGTGAAATCTTCAGTTTTCCACAACTTCTAATGGTATCCTCTGCAACCGTTGTGCTTTCAACGCTCTTCCTGTCCGCCGCTTTGACCTCTGCTAAACTCGCGAAAACCCTGCAAACCAGAATCTGATGAAGTTTACCGGAAGGGTTTTCATCCAGAATGGGCCCTTGCCGTTGAACTTCAATTCTCGCAGGCTTCCAATTGAATAACGCTCAGATCTTAATCGTATGCTTGCTCGTAACTTCTCTCGTTATCGCGTTACCTAACGCTTACGCAGTTCAGACCACAAGTATCTATGGGCTCACGCACCCTAGCCAGACGGTCGCCGGCAGCGCAGAACCTATCTACGTCACGGCAACTGTCAACTACAGTGATGCTCTCCCGGGCAATTCCCTCGCGGTGGGCGTACTTGACGCGGAAATGACGCCTCAGAGAATCGTACCAGGAATTGCCACGTCTTCACCCGATCCATGCCTAAACCAGTTTGTGCTCACAGCGGTTTGCATCATTCACGTCAGCGCAGCATCGGGTGTTGAACAGTTGAGCTTCAGAATCGGCGGAGTACTCGGCGGGAAACATCAACCCGGAGTTTGGAAGTTGAACATGACAGCGGCATTTTTCGACGCGAGTGGCGCACTAATCCCGAAGACAACGAGCAGTGTCCTATTCGGAATCGAGCTGACCCCTGTAACCTTGAGGGTGACTGTTCCAGCGGCTGTGGCGGTTTCCGTCGATGGGTTACAACAACCGCCAGGACCGGCCGCGGTTGGAGTCGCATTGGGTGAACATAATGTCACAGTGCCCCTCCTCGTTCAGGTCAGTCCAACAACACGGTTAAGGTTTGACCGCTGGCCAGATGGGTCGACTAACGCCAACAGGATCGTCTTCGTAATTGGTGACACAAACCTCGATGTGGCCTACATGACGCAGAACCTCCTAACAATAACCGGGCCACAAACAAACTCTACGGGAGCAGGGTGGTATGATGAAGGCACGACGGCAACATTCTCGGTGGCCCAGACCGAGCCGATGGGCGGGCTTCTTGGAATTTTGGGAGGTAAGCTGAACTTTCAAAGCTGGTACGAAAACGGCCAATTACTCACACGCTCAACAGCGGGAACCATATCCATGAACCAACCACACACGATCACCGCCGCATGGCAAGGAGACTATTCTGAGCCGATTGTTATCCTTGGAGGAATCCTAGTCATCCTAGCATTCGCTTACCTTCTGGCACGCAGAAGAAGAACGAAGCCCACAAGACGCTCCTCACGCAGCCGCCGCAAACAGGTTTAGCTGCGAGTCTGAACTCTTTTTGAATCCACGCGTGACATTAGGTAGCTTGGGCTGAGACTGTTGGAAGGGAAAGACGTAGGATTGATTGGGCTTGGCGTCATGGGCCAAAACCTGGCATTGAACTTTCAAAATCACGGATATTCAGTCGCCGTCTACAATCGCACCGAAGTGAAGACTAAGGAATTCGCTGGGAAGCACTCTGAAATCGCCGCAACCTACACTCTCCCCGAGTTCGTCAATGCGCTCTCTCAACCACGGCGTGTGTTTTTGATGGTCACGGCTGGTCCAGCGGTCGACGCTGCCATCTCCGGCCTGAAACACTTGCTTTCCCCTAGCGACGTAGTGATGGATGGTGGGAATTCATATTTCCAGGACACAGAGCGAAGATGTAACGAACTGGCCAAAATTGGAATCCACTTCTTAGGGGTGGGCGTTAGCGGAGGTGAAGAAGGCGCGCTCAAAGGCCCATGCATTATGGTTGGAGGGCCGAAAGAGGGCTACGACCACGTCGGCGAGATGCTAGACCGAATAGCGGCCCAGGTGGATGGTGCTTGCTGCCAATACCTCGGCCCACGCGGCGCCGGCCACTACGTGAAAATGATTCATAACGGCATTGAATACGCCATAATCCAAGTCATAGCTGAAGCATACGACCTACTAACACGAGCCGGCCGACTTAGCACCAGACAGTTGCGGAGCGTTTTCAAAGAATGGAACGAACGTGAACTCAACTCATTCCTAATGGAAATCGCCATCCAGGTCTTAGAGAAAACAGACCCGGAAACCAAGCGCCCACTAGTTTCGTTGATTCTTGACCAAGCAAAACAAAAAGGAACTGGAAAATGGACTTCACAGAACGCTATGGATCTAGGAATACCAACACCCACGATCGACGCAGCCGTCGCATCAAGGAATCTTTCCGCGTTAAAGGACCAACGCGTAAAAGCCGCACACATAACGAAAGCGCGTAGAAAAACTGCCTCCCATTCGCTGCCGGGGAACTTCACGGAGAGACTGGAGGGTGCGGTCCGTGCCTCAATAGTTGTATCCTATGCGCAGGGTTTTCATTTGATGAGCGCTGCTTCAGAAAACTATCAGTACGGAATTCCATTTACCGAAGTCGCGCGTATATGGAAGGGGGGGTGCATAATTCGCGCTAAAGTTCTCGACTCAATCAGTAGGGCCTTCCAGGCGAACGCGAACTTGGAGAACTTCTTGCTTGACCCTGAATTTGCTGCAACGCTAACCAGACTTGATAATAAATGGCGAGATACGGTTAAATGCGCGAAGCTCGCCGGCGTCCCGATTCCGGCAATTGACGCTTCGTTAGACTATTATGACGGCTATAGAAGCGAAAGACTACCGGCCAATTTCATACAGGCGTTACGTGACCTTTTCGGCGCGCACGGCTACGAACGAATCGACAAGCCAGGGCAATTTCACAGCGACTGGTTGTCCTAGGCTCGTGGTAGAATATACCAGATCGCTACGCCACATATTCAGGCGGGTCGGACGAACCCACAGGCTGGCTGCGTCGCGCTAGCATCTTGACCTTGCGTTTCTTTGGCAAACTCATTTCACCACACATTCCTATCAGAAGGTTAGCATTTGCTAGGTATTAAAGTGGCTTGGAAGGAAAATAAGAAAAGGAGATTGCTCCACTTTTCTACTAAGTGGTATTACTCCTGCCGGCGAGCGCTAGCGCTTCATGCTGAGTAGGTAGTTGTAGGCGCTTAGTGCGGCGTTGGCTCCTTCCCCGATCGCTATGACAACCTGTTGAGCGTTCACATCGGTTACGTCTCCCGCTGCAAAGAGGCCTGGAGCGCTAGTTTGGTTGTTCTCGCTGATCATGATTCTTCCCTCGGCGGTGGTCTTCACAAGGCCGGAGAACAACTCTTTGTTCGGAATGTAGCCCAACTCGACGAAGACTCCGCTCACGCTGATTTCTTTCTCGGTCTTGTCGGCCTTGGATTTTATCAGTATGTGTTCTACGGTCATCTTGCCGCGAATTTCCTCAACCTCATAGTTGCTGAAGAATTCTACTTTTCCAGAGCGGCTAAGACTCTTGCCTAGCTCAGAGTCCACGTACTTGCTAGGGACACCGATCACGTTGACTTTCCTAGCTATTTGTGCAAGTTCAGCAGCGGCATGAAGTGCTGACGGTCCGTCGCCTACGACGGCGACCTCCATGTCAATGAATAATGGTGCGTGGCTGACAGCAGAGTAGCTGACTCCGCGGCCCAGGAAGTCCTTCTCGCCAGGAACGTTCAGTCGCCTTGGCATTACGCCTATAGCGATTATTGCGGCTTTGCCCCTGAATGCTTTTCCGCCCTTTGTTCTTGCAACAAACCCGTTACTTGTTCGTTCTAGTTGCGTGACTTGGTCTAGGTAATGTGCAAAGTCGAGGTACTGCATTTGGCTCTTAAACTTGCCAACAAGCTCTTCACCATCTATGACGAGGTGCGTCTCAACTCCCGGTATGGAGAACGTATAATTGGTTTTGCCGCCGAGGTCTTCGCTGATTAACATTGTTTCGATTCTTTTTCTGATAGCGTAGGCGGCTGCGGTTAGGCCCGCTGGCCCTCCGCCAATGATTAGAAGGTCGTATTCTTTTTCTGCAGTATTCTTCTTCAAATCAATTCGCCTCCACTATTCCGGCGCCTTCGGTATGTAGCCGAGTTTCATGGCGGTCTGCGTCATGTCCCTTGACCTCTTGATAATCGACGTGGCTTGTTCGAGTAATTGCGTTCTTGTCAGCTTCAGGCCAGCTACCCCGACTTCTTGCGCCTTAAGTGCGACTGCCACAGCTTCCCTCGGGTAAACCTCCCACTCATCCATCGTTGGAGCAATGTAGTCTTCGCTAAGGCCTTTCTCACGCGCGCATTTCGCAAGTTCGTTAGCTGCCGCGATGCACATCTCGTCTGTGATGGTCCTAGCCCGAACGTCAAGAGCGCCGCGGAAGATTCCTGGAAAGCCAAGTGAATTGTTGACTTGATTAGGAAAGTCGGATCTGCCGGTTGCGATTACCCGAGCCCCGGCCTCTTTGGCTTCCCATGGCCAGATCTCGGGGATGGGGTTAGCGCATGCGAAGATGATGGAGTCATTCGCCATTGATGCAACCCATTCTTTCTTAATTGTGTCCGGCCCGGGTTTGGATAGGGCTATGCAGACATCGGAACCCTTCATGGCTTCGGGTATCCCACCTTTCCGTTGTTCTTTATTCGTGGTCTGGCAAAGCCGCCACTTGTCGACAAACTCGGCCTTACGCATCGCAATATCCTGCCTGTCCTGGTTGAGGGTGCCTTTCGTGTCGACAACGATGGTGTTCTCCGGTTTGATGCCGTACGCAAACATCAGCCTACTACACGCAACGTTGGATGCGCCAGCACCGACCATAGTAAGCGTCACATCTTTGGCTTTCTTCCCGACTAATTCGAGGGCGTTGATCAAGCCAGCTAGAACAATCGTCGCGGTTCCTTGCTGGTCATCGTGCCAAACTGGAATTTCAGCTGTGCTTCTGAGCGTGTCGAGTATGCGAAAACATTTGGGTTGCGAAATGTCTTCTAGGTTGACACCGCCGAAGGATGGCTGAAGCCATTTCACGGCCGTTATGATCTCGTCAGGGTCCTTCGTTCCCAAGCAGATTGGAACAGCGTCGACACCTCCCATGTACTTAAAGAGAATCGATTTTCCTTCCATGACGGGAAGTCCGGCCTTCGGACCTATGTCTCCAAGGCCTAGGACGCGCGTCCCATCAGTAACAATTGCGACCATATTCCACTTGTTCGTATAATCGTAAACAAGCCTCTCGTCCTTCTGAATTGCCTTGCAAGGCTCAGCCACCCCTGGCGTGTACCAGATTGCGAAGTCATTGAAATCACGAATACAACATTTTGGTACGATCTCCATTTTTCCGTGGTAAAAGGGGTGGAGTTTCATCGCGTCGAGTGCGGGTTTCTTGGCCTTTTCAAGAAGCTGCTCCTTCGTAAGCGTCTGCAGACTCGTTCATCTCCTAGGTAAGGAGCCTACATAGAATGTTCGTGATTTAATTAGACCGCACATTCAGCATATACTTCTACATATGTCCCTGCCAATCATTATCAGTTGACGGCGCTCCGAATCGCAGAGCTGACTCTGTAGACATGTCCTATCGAAGCGGATGTGTTGGCGAGCCTACACATTCATTGAATTAGTGTCATACACTCGAGCGCGATAAGTAAAGACGCATGGAATTCGCAGGTGTCTACAGTCTGAGCACAATGAGCTAGTCGTTCTTGACAGGGCCGACAGGTAGCACTGGACGATTGTAGGTTTCGTTTAGCACCTCTGCGAGCGAGAGGTAGAATGCACTGAAACCGCAGAAGACTCCTTCTATTCCAGCGATTAGTCCAAGCTGAGGAAGTAATTGCGCCGCGGCGAGCAGAAAGAACAGTATTGCAAGCGACAGAAACACTGTTTGAAGGCCTCTATTGGTTTTGAGGGTTCCGAAGAACATGATCGCGGTGAAGAGCCCCCATATGAACAGATAGGCCGCCCACGCTGCGCTGTCAGGCGCAAACATTGGACGCTCAACACCGGACATAATTATGAAGACAAGCGTTAGCCAGAAAACCCCATAAGACGTGAAGGCTAGGGTTCCGAAGGTGTTTCCCTTCCGGAACTCCATAACCCCAGCGATGATTTGCGCAAGGCCGCCGTAGAAAATCCCCATTGCAAGAACTATGCTGTTGATTCCGAAGAGGCCCATGTTGTGAAGGTTGAGCAGGACTGTGGTCATTCCAAAACCCATCAAGCCGAGGGGAGCTGGGTTTGCAAGTAGCGACGGTTTCGAACTCATGTCAGATTACCTCATTCATTTCGATGACGCGGTTCTTGCCATTTCGGCTTGTAGTTCGCTGTATGCGCTTTTCATTTCCTCGACGCTTGTCTCGTCTTCGAGGGTTGTGACATCCCCGATTGGCTTACCTTCCACGACGGCTCGCACGACCCGTCTCATGATTTTAGCGCTACGCGTTTTGGGGAGTTTGGCGACGAAGTAGATTGCTTCCGGTACGGCTATTGGGCCGATGGTTGTTCTCACGTGGTTTGACAATTCCTTCTTGAGTTCTGGTGTTGGATCGAAGCCGGCCTTGAGAACGACGAAGGCGACGGGTACTTCCATTTTGATTGGGTCCGATTTTCCGATGACGGCTGATTCCGCGACCGCTGGGTGCGAGATGAGGCTGTCTTCTAATTCGATGGTGCCGATTCGGTGGCCTGCGACTTTCAACACCTCGTCCGCCCGGCCCAGTAGCCAAAAGAAACCGTCATCATCCCGGAGCGCGTAGTCGCCAGCATTGTAGATTCCTGGGAACCTTGTGAAGTATACCTGCTTGAATTTCTCAGGGTCGTTCCATAATGTCATGAATTGGCCTGGCCATGGTCTCTTTATCACCATGTACCCCTTCTCGCCAACCTTGACGGCTTCGCCTGTTTCACTGAAGACGTCAGCGTCGACTCCTGCAATTGGTAGTGAAGCTGATCCTGCTTTTAGTGGAATTGGGGCGATCCCCGGCTGAGCGCTGATTAGGATTCCGCCCGTTTCCGTTTGCCACCATGTGTCTACGATTTGGCATTTTTCGCGGCCTATGTTCTTGAAGTACCATCTCCATGCTTCAGGGTTGATTGGTTCCCCGACCGTGCCTAGCAGCCTAAGTGAATCTAGCTTGTGTGCTTGGGCCCATTTTTCCCCAAACTTCATGTGCATTCTAATCGCGGTGGGGCTCGTGTAAATGACTGTGACCCGATATTTTTCGACTAGGTCCCACCAACGGTCGGGCTGGGGGTAATCGGGAGCTCCTTCATACATCACAGAAGTAAGGCCTGTTATCAGTGGGCCGTAGACGATGTACGTGTGCCCCGTTATCCAACCAATGTCAGCGGTGCACCAGAAGATGTCGTCCTCTTTTCCGTCGAAGACTGCCTTCTGCGTGTAGTTGGCCCAAACCATATAGCCACCAGTGCTGTGGGTACAGCCCTTCGGCTTGCCTGTGGTTCCTGAAGTGTACAAAATGAAGCTTGGGTGAGTGCCTTCTACAGGTTCGGGCTCAACGAATTTATCCGCGGAAGCAAGTAGGTCGTGGTACCATAAATCGCGCCCGCTAACCATTGGTACCTGATTGTTCGCCCTCTTTACGACGATGACTTTCTCAATCCCGCCCGATAGTTTGATCGCTTCATCAACGATGGACTTCAGGTCGAGCGTTTTCCCTTTCCTATAAGCACCGTCTGAAGTAATCACAATTTTCGATTTAGAATCCGTCATTCTGGTGGCGATTGATTGGGCTGTGAAACCAGCGAAGATTACGGTGTGAAGTGCGCCGAGCCGGGTGACAGCTAACATACTGATAGGAAGTTCGGGGATCATAGGAAGATAGATTGTAATCCTGTCACCTTTCTTGACTCCAAGTTTCTTCAGCGCCGAAGCGAGCTTGTTCACTTCCTCGTATAGGTCATTGTAGGTTAGAGTTCGTTTATCGCCATTCTCACCCTCCCAGTAGTAGGCTACCTTCTTCTTTCTCGGGCCGGCCACTTGTCTGTCCAAGGCGTTGTAGGAGAGGTTAGTTTTCCATTCGGGGAACCATCTCCCGTAGGGGGGCTGGTCCATCTTTTCAAATGCCGGTCCGGCCTTCTGATACCAAAAGAGTTCCTCGGCGGCTTTACGCCAGAAAGAATCGGGATCTTGGAGGCTCTTTTTGTGAAGGTCCCTTAGAGTCCTTAGGTTATTTCGATTCTCAGGAAATATCATTGTAGTAGTCGGGAGAATTTCGCGAAGCGCCAATACATACACCGTCTTGGTTACGACGTGGCTTCCGAACTTTGCGAATTCTTAACTGTTTAGTTCAAATTCCACGTTCTGGGCTACTGCGATAGCTTGGCTCTAAGCTCTCTTCTCAGAATTTTGCCAACGGAGCTCTTGGGTAGGGAGTCTCTGAACTCAATTATCCTGGGAGCCTTGTAGTAGGCGATTCTATGTCTGCAGAACTCAATAAGATCTGCAGCCACAATCTTTCCTTTGAATTCCTCTCTCAACACCACAACCGCCTTTACGGCTTCGCCGCTCTTCCGGTCAGCTACAGCGACCGCTGTCGCTTCTTTAATGGCAGGATGTTCGTAGAGAACTTCTTCAACTTCCCCAGGCCACACCTTCAAACCAGAAACGTTGATCACATCCTTCTTCCGGTCTACGATATGGAAGTACCCGTCAGAGTCCATTAACGCAATATCACCGGTGTAGAACCAACCGTCCTTAAGCGCCATCTCGGTTTCCTCTGGGTTTTTCCAGTAACCCATCATGACCTGCGGTCCCCGAATGATTAACTCTCCAACCGTCCCTGGAGGCAGTTCGTTCACACCTGTATCCAAATCAACAATCTTCGCCTCCGTGTCCGAGATCGGGATGCCGATTGATCCGGACCGGTTCTTGCCTGGTTCATCCAAGGGGTTGACGTGCGTGACGGGGCTTGTCTCAGTTAACCCATAACCTTCGACGAGCCTCCCACCTGTCAATTCCTCGAATTCCCTTTGGACCCGAACGGGGAGCGGTGAAGCACCTGAAACACAAACGCGAATTGAACGTAGGTCATGTTGCATTATGTCTGGCTGATCGATTAGGGCAATGTACATCGCCGGTACCCCGCAAAAAATCGTGGGCTTGTACGTGTCGACGGCTTGAAGGATGGCCACGATGTCCCGACCGTCTGGGATGAGAATCATTGCAGATGATGTGTAAACCGGGACATTCAGGGCCACGGTCATCCCGTATATGTGAAAGAACGGAAGAAATGACAAGTGCACTTCGGCGCCGGGAATCATCCCGAGCCACGAAGAGAATTGCACGGCGTTAACTACAAGATTGTAGTGGGTTAGCATCGCGCCTTTCGGTAAACCTGTTGTGCCCCCGGTGTATTGGAGAAGCGCGACGTCTCTTCTTGGGTCAATCTCCACCGTTTTCGGGTGACCATTGTAACCTGCGAGACACGTGCGAAGATTCCCCGCGTCCGCCGGAAGGGACGGCGTAGCAGGATTAGGGAGGTAGTCAGCCGCACTTGTTGTGTAAACGTGGCTGAGCGGGGCCTTCTCTCTCACCGACTCAACATATGGGTAGAGTTTGTCCAAACACAGGAGAACCTTCGCGCCTGAGTCTGTCAGGATATGGGCAAGTTCCCTTTCCTTGTAGAGAGGGCTCGCTGTGACCACAATTGCGCCAACGCGCAGCGCGCCGTAATAGGCAAACACAAACTGAGGAAGATTTGGTAGGTAAATTGCAACTCGGTCACCTTTCCTAACTCCTAGGTCCTGAAGGGCCGCGCCGAAGCGATCGGCCAGCTCATCAAGCTCCCCGTAAGTAATCTCACGGCCTCCGTAGTACACCGCAGGCCTTTCCTGCGATTTAGCTGCTACTTCTCGAAGAGTTTCTCCCAACGAGATTTTCGGATAATCAATTGATTGTGGTACATTCTTGGGCCAGCTGTTTAGCCACGGCCTTTCTAGCGACTTGGGGGCCATTGATGATTCATCCAGATGATTCCTTCCGAACCGCCTTAAATCAACTAACCCAACGAGCGGCCGGTGATGAAGAATTGCACATGAAACATTTGCTATCCATCATACTAGGCGTAGTCCTGTTGAGCTTGTCCGCGACCTTAGCCTTTGCCGACCCACTCGTTGCGGGTGGCAACGTAATGGTCGGAGACAAGTACATGGTGACGACCATACGCGGTGAGGCACAGGCCTGGATCGATGGGAGGCTGATAACAGGCCCCGCAAACTTACAGCTCCAAGTACAGGTGACTTTCCTAGGCCCGCACAACATCGTCTTCAAGGTCGTATCCGGCACTTTCCAGGTCAAGGACAAACCATACCTCACCGACATCGGACACTGGCGAGGGGACTACAATCGCGACACCCACACATCTGTATACCGAGGGCCCGCGACAGCGCCCGACGGGCGAAACGGCTACTTCGTCTTGTTCGGTCAAGATACGTCCGAAACACAACAAGGTGCCTACATGAATATCCACAGCGACTTTAGCGGCGAGTACGGGGCGCTATGGCACATAGACCTCGTAGCTTACCGCTACAACCTAATCTAAATCCGCGGTCGACGACACCTCCCCTCCCTTTTTCCTAGACGTTATCTGAGTCAGGCCACATGCCTTCTCTGCGCGATTTCGATAAACGTTAAGGGAAGAACTCCACAGCACGGAACCGTTGTGCGCACGTATGACCCTGTCCAGCATGAGTTTAGAACAGGCGGACCAAGTCGTCCAGAAACTTTGGGCGGAAGATGTTAAGATTTGGGAGGCGCACTGGGCTCCAACATTCCGAAAGTTCGCAAAAGACCTCGTTCTGGATGCAAGAATTTCTCGTGGTCAAATCGTTCTAGATATTGGAACGGGTACTGGCGTAGCTGCTCTTGAGGCGGCTGGAAGAACCAAACCAGACGGGTTCGTTTTCGGGATTGATCGTTTGGAATCGATGTTGACTGCTGCAAAGGCAAACCCTGAGGCGAGGAGGCTCAAGAACGTACGTTTCATTTTGATGGATTCGCAGCGGTTACTACTTCCAGACCAAATGTTCGATGTGGTAGTCTCAAACTGTGGAATTTCTCCCGTGGGATTCCGTCAGACAATTTGTGAAGTCTTTCGGGTGCTCAGGGGAGGGGGCACTCTCGTATACAGTGATTGGCGCCTAAGAGATGTGCCAGCGCACAGAATATTTGGCGACATCTTGCATCAGCATCGCACACAGAATCCTTCGACAGAGTTGCGCCTTCAGAGAACAGTCCTTGCAACCTTGGAGCGGTTCGGAAATCGCGAAATGAACCTGGATGAACAGATACGCCAGCTTAGGATGATGGGTTTCAAGAAGATTGAGGTCAAAAACCGCAGTTACAGGATTGCATTGCGCGGTATTCAGGGATGCCTGGATATGCGGCTGAAGAGGGCCACTCTCAAACAGGAACTTAAGGAACTCTCCGCGAAAAGCCGGCAAGAATTTCGGCGGGCACTCAAGGACGAATTGAGACAGTTTGTTCGTGGCGAGCGTTTTCTTTTTGACTGGAAGGTAATTTTTGTCCGGGCAGAAAAGGCGTAGCCACCTGGCTTAGACCTTCCTTAATAGAACGGGTCCCCCTTCAGAGTCTCGAGTGCGTAAGTTTGACCTCTCGCATGAAGATCTCGTCTGGTACAAAGTGGGAGCCAATAGTTGGTTACTCAAGGGTTGTGAGAGTCGGGAATATCGTTCACGTTTCGGGGACAACTGCAACTGACTCGCAAGGAAACATTGTTGGAATCGGAGAAGCGGGAACACAAACTGTTCAGGCCTTGAAGAACATTCAGAAGGCTTTGGAATCAGTAGGTGCGAAACTCGAAGACGTGGTCCGCACAAGAATCTACATTACCGACATTAACCGCTGGGAAGACGTTGGCAAGGCGCACGGTGCATTCTTCAGAGAAATCCGACCGACCACATCCATGGTCGAAGTGAAAGGCCTCGTCAACCCCGATATGCTTGTGGAAATAGAGGCAGAAGCCATCCTAGACTAAGAAGGAGAAAATCTGATGAATATGAAGGGCAAGGTAGTCAAATTAGCAGCTGTTTTCGACCCGATTTATTCCATCTCAGATTCAGGTTCGATGGATTTCAAAATGCTCTTGGATGGCCAGTGGATGAGCCTAGCCCAGAGGATCGAAGTTCGGAGCCCCATTGATGGTGCAGTGGTCGCAACTGTTCCCTCGGCTTCAGAACGTGAAGCCGAACGTGCGGTCGAATCGTCCTTCATCAACCGAAACTCGATCAGAACCATTCCAGCTGTGAAAAAGATAGAAATCTTCCAGCAAGCACGCGAATTACTGCTCCAGAACATGGAGAACTTCGTCAGTGTCTTGAATCTCGAAGCTGGCAAACCGATTTCCAATGCCGAGGGAGAGGTCAAGTCTACAGCTGAGCGATTGAAGCTGACGCCGGATGAGTACGGGAAGATTCGTGGCGAACACATACCGGGGGACTGGTCGGAGGAGACTGTGGGTACATCCGCGGATGTCCTAAGGGAACCGCTGGGAGTTGTTTTAGCAATTTCGCCTTTCAACTACCCTCTCTACATAACCTCCACGAAGGTCATACCTGCACTCTTAGCAGGCAATTCGGTCGTGGTAAAGACTTCCAGCAAAGACCCGCTGTCTTTCCTAATGTTTGCCAGATTATTGGAAGTCGCGGGCATACCCCCGGGCACGCTTAATGTAATCACCGGCCGAGGGCCGATCGGCCAGTATATGGCGGCTCACGATAAGATTAGCATGCTGACTTTCACAGGCAGCACGGACGTTGGAAGAACTCTGGCCCGTGTGGCCGGCTTGAAGAGACTGCATATGGAGCTCGGTGGAAAGGGTTGTGCCATCGTTCTGAAGGACGCAGATCTAGACCTCGCTGCAAGTGAGACTGTGAAGGGGTCGCTAAGTTTCAGTGGTCAACGTTGCGACGCTATAAGCCGGGTTCTTGTGGAGGGCGAAATCGGGGACAGTTTCGTAGAGAGAGTTCTCAAGATAGTAGGGTCGTACAAGGTGGGTGACCCCCGTGACCCTTCGGTTAAGATTGGGCCGTTGATTGAACGTGATGCGGTAGAGAGAGTTCATAGTCTCGTTACGGACGCGATCAGTAAAGGTGCCAAGCTTTTGACAGGAGGGAAATACGATGGGAACTACTACCAGCCGACGGTTCTGGATTACGTTCCACTGGACGCGAGGGTCATGTGGGATGAAACATTCGGCCCCGTAATCCCCATCGCCCACGTGAAGGGTGTTGATGAAGCCATCGACCTCACCAACAAATCCAGGTATGGGTTGGATTCATGCGTCTTCACTAATGATCTCAACCTCGCAAGAAAAGTAGCCAAGCGATTAGAGGAGGGTGAGGTTACCATAAACGCCGCGCCCCGGCACGGGGTGGGTTACTACCCATTCGGCGGCAACAAGGACTCCGGCATCGGCAGGGAAGGCATCGGCTACAGCATTGAAGAGATGACTCGGCTAAAGACGGTCGTTTACAACTGGAAGCCCGCAAAAGTCTGGGCCGACCTTATCAAGGACTAACACTGGTTCTACTGAGTGGCTCGGTATGCAACGGTGGGATATCGGTGGTCAAACGGGCATGATGATAGTTATGCTGCTGATAGGTTTCCTATTCGGAATCGTATGCCATCTAACTTCTGGCCCATGATTATTTCCTGCCAGCGTCAATCGTAGGAGAGTTGGATAAGAAAAAAGGGAAGTTTACCGGCCGACACAGGCCGAATTCAGGCCTTCCGATAGTGATTCCTGATTCATGCGAACCACACGGCATGAGCCGCACCAATAACATACGAACGGAATCTAATGAACCTTTGTCGCACTGAGCCCACTAAACAGTCCAGGAAGTGAACCTCGAACATAGCCCAGTTCGTAGATCATACGGCGTCTAGATGGTTATCCCAGTGAAATACCTGATCGCTGTTCCAAGCAAGTATAGGGCAACCGTGGCACCGAACATTATACTTGTGATCTCAATGAAGTCTCTCTTGAAGTCAGCTCCGGAAATGACGGCACCGTAGAAGCTACTGAAGGCTATGAGCAGCACAGCAAAGAACAGGGAGGCACCTAACGCGTCAACCATCACCTTGGTGAGGAAATATGGGGTTGCCAAAATCACTGCCGTAACGAAGTAAGACACTCCTGTATACACGGCTGAAAGCGTCGCAGACCCCTTGAAGCCCGTCTTGGCCTGTGCGTACGCGGCCGACGCCATCGCTACTGACGCTGCCGCTCCAGCAATTATTCCCGCCAACCCTGCCAGCTCAGTTGAATTGTAAATGCCTAGAGAGCCAGCATGGATGCCTGCGATTTCAACCAAGGCATCAGCCAAGCCCAGAACAATGAATGAAATGTATTTGACCTGGGGTTCATTGAAGTCTGAGAGCTTTATTTCATGTTCTTCTTCGTTAGCTATCATCTCGTTGTATTGCTTCTTGTCCTTAGAGGGAATCATGTGTGCGAGTTCCCGGTATTTCTTGATGGTATTCTTCTCATTCCGCTCAAGGTATCTTACGGCAAAGGTTAGGCCCAAAATGAATCTGACGAAAACGATCACGTAAACAGTTAGCTTGTTAATTGTGGGCTTTCTTCCCGGGCAATATTTCTTCCAGAGAATATAGTGCCGATATTCCATACCTGCAAGCCGGCGAAGTATGCTGCTAAACTCACGATTCTTGAACTTAAGTTCCGACAGCCTCTTGTAGACAGCAAAGTCAGTATACTCGTCTCTCGCGCTCACGAACGCGATATCTGAGAAGGTTGCTTGATCCAACTTACCGCCACTCAACTTCGTGCAGACCTTAAGAGAAAACGTCTGAGCAGATAAACCTGAAGCACAGGTTCCGGCTGACCTAGGCTTCTAACTTCTCTTCCCAGATGAATGCCTCGCCAAGTGATTTCTAGCGTAACCTTGGGCTTACCCAGCCTGAACTTTCCGCGTATCAGGGCGTTTTACGAACTCGATCAGAGGGCAGCATACTGTGAGTTACGGTCTCATACCTCGCGTTCGAACTGAGTCCCATCCCCGAGCACGAATCAGTATTGCAGTGAACTAACCGTTGACATGAACCTACTGCGTGATTGAAGTTACGTTGATGTTGTTGCTTGGGCAAGCGGCGCCACTGGGGCTCGTGGTGTAGCCTTGGTATAGCTGTCCGGTCACAGTCACCCAAGTACCCGCGCTGGGGTATGATGACGGCAGATTATGTAACGTATAGTACTGGTAGACTACGTAGGGGCTGCTGTTATACGGGTCAATGAATGGGGCTGCGAGTATTATGCATCCGTCCGAAGACCCTTCTATGTATCCGTAGCATTGAGCCTCGCTATTGGACCCCGAACCCCGACATGTGTTGAAATTACTATAATAGGCGGGGTTTTGTTCCGGACAACCGTAACTCATGCAGCCCGGATAATAGCCATAACCGAACCCGGTGAATGTCGTTCTCGTGACTGTCGTGGCGGCCGTTAGTCCCGTAGTTACTGTCTGCGTTTGTGTAGTGTAAAGGTTGGTCGTATTTGTAATCATTAGGTTTTGGGTGATTAATGTTGCATGATTGTTCAGCACGGCGTACCCTAAGAATGCTAAGCTAAGAATTACGACTAGAACGAGTCCGACGACCGCCAATGAACGATAAGAACTACGGTTTGACTCGCTCGGGGCATTCGCTTCTTTAGCCTTAGGCATAACTAAGCACGCATTAATGTCCACGAGGAGAATTCCTTAAACCTATTTCCACTTGGTAGAAAACTCTCTCGACGTCCCATTTGGAAAACGTGGTGCATGGCGCCTTTAGGTTGCCCCTTTCTGGCCGGTTAGCTATGTTGCACTACTATGGTCTTGGTGTGGAAGGCGGTTGGAGCGGCCGGCCAGCTGCAAACTAACCCTCATCTACCCGAATTGATGAATCAGGATGGACCACGGTTGGTTTTAGTAATCAGTTATTTGCAGAAAATCGTGTATCTCTGTGAAATTTGCGGTTCGGGATACGCCGACCAGGCTACAGCAGACAGCTGCGAGAATTACTGTCGAGCCCACAAGAATTGTTCGCCGCAAATAACCAAGAATGCGGTTCTGCGGCCCCAATGACATTCAGTTATTCGAGGGTTTGTGGTTTTCAAGCCACCATTTCGCGATGTCAACCCTACGGGCTATCCAAACCTTTGGCTTCGCGTTAATGTATTTTAGAAATCTGCCCACAGCAACCGTCCTCCCGGCTCTGCCTGATATTCTTACGTGCAAGCCTACGTTCATCATCTTCGGGTTCTGACGTCCCTCATCGTACATTTGGTCGAAGGAATCTTTGAGGTATTGATAGAACTCCTCGGAATTGCTGAATCTGTTGGAGAAGTAGTGAAAGTCGTTTACGTCCGGCGTGTATGGGATCAGAAGGAAATTTCTTCCGTTGACATTTGCGTAATAAGGGAGGTCGTCGTTGTAGACGTCTGAATCGTACAGAAATCCTCCCTCTTCGACAAGAAGCTCAATCGTGTTCTCGCTGGGCTCCCTGCAATACCAGCCAACAGGCCTCTGTCCTGTCACGCTCTCAATTGAGGCTACAGCCTTGCGAATGGCGTCGCGCTCTTCTTCGCGGGTTAGTGTAAAGTGCTCGATCCAACGGTAACCGTGGCTGCATATCTCATGCCCTCTCTGAACTATGTCCCTAGCTGCCTCCGGGTTGGTTTCCAATGTTTTCGCGGTAGCAAAGAATGTGGTTTTCGTGTTGTATTTGTCGAACGTCCGCAGGATTCTCCATATCGCGACCCTGGTCTCGTATTCGAAGATGGATTCGATCGCTAGGTCGCGCTTGGCCGGGGTTCCGTATGCGGGAAACTCGCCGAAAGTTTCGGCTCCTTGATCCCCGAAGGCGACGGAGTGTTCGCCTCCAGCCTCATAATTGATGGCGAAGGTTAGAGCAAGCCTTGCTCCTTTGGGCCATCGAACGTTCGGTACTTTCTTGCCGTAACCGATGAAATCTCGCGCTAATGGGCTCATAGTTCGTCAACCTTGTGTGAGCAGGAAATTCTTGACTGAGCCATCATCCAATTCGACTAGCGCACCTCGTAAAATCCCTTCGCCATATTCACTTCCAGGGTTGAGGCAGAGAGTCCTACCAACCTTCAAGAATCCTTTGGATTCATGGATGTGGCCGTGTAAACCCAGCAGTGGCTGGTATGTCTCAATAGCCTTTCGAACCGAAGTGCTTCCACCTGAGGTCATCACGATCTCTCCGCCCGCGAGAACGGGTTTGAGGTTCTCATCTAGTTTGGGGCATGTGTCGAGGCCGGAGTCGATGGGCGGCACATGCAAGTTGAAGATGCAGTTCTTCATGTTCTGGACCTGGGCCGTCATCTTTTCTATCTTGGCCCAAAGCTGATCTTCAGGGCACTCGCGTGCGGTCTTCCAAGGTGTCGGGTTACTCCAGCCTGTACTAATCATCTCAAACTTCCCGTCGAGTTCTACAACCTTGTCCTCAGGGTCGATCACGTAGCTTGAACTCCCGATGATGCTTTCGATTTCTGCTATATCATCGTTCCCGCCGGTAATGTACACCCTTATGTTAGACTCCTTCAGACGCTCTTCCGCGAGTTGAATCCATCTCTTCACGGTGTTCAACATGAGTTCTTTGAAAATCGCTTGCACTCTCGAATCGTCAGTCTGAAGCTGCTCCATCTCCTGAGGATTCGTCAAATAAGGGTAGTAACCAGCAAATCGTATCGCCCTTTGCAGATCCTGGAGGTCCTCTTCATTCTTCGCTGTACGTTTGTTTCCCACGAATGTTGCGTGGTACCTACCGTTTGGCTCTTTAATGATCGATATAATCATCTTCCCGGTAATATCGCCACCCATTATCAGGGTGTTTGCTTTGTAGAATTTAGCTGCATTAACGAACTTCAGAAAGCACTTCTCCGACCCATGCAGGTCCGTCGCGAAGAATATCGTAGTTGTCATTGAACTTCATTCTGATTAATCAGGTCGCGGCTCTGTTTTCAACATCCTCGGCGTCGCTATACCATTGTACCTTGGTGCCAGCCTTTGCGCGCATCTTCCACTTGAATGACTTGCCTTCTCGCTCGATTTTATCCAGGAGCATATCTATCCTGCTGCCCACCAGCTTGCGGTCCTCTTGGCTAAGGACTGTGAGGCTGTTCGCATAGTCCCTTGTTTTCTTTAGGTTGGTTGTCAAGGTGTAGTAGAATCCCCAATCGTCCGCCAACAGTTTTGCTATGTAGTCCATGTTTATTCTCCCATTGTCACTGTCACCTAGTTCGTGTTCCCGAAGGAGTATGATTGTGTCTTTCACGTCTTTCTCTCCGAGCTTCACGATTTGCATTTTCTCTAGGATAAGGTCAGCCAACGATAGTGTGACGGGGTCCAGCCCCAATCTGCGGGTCAAGTCAATTTGGTGGCAGAAAGTAAGTTTGTCAACGAACACATCGACGTGCCTTGCATTTTTCGGGTCAGCGTAGATTTGGCGCCTCAGTCCGTATAGGGCATTTACCCGCTCATTCCCTTCGAAGCCGAGACTTGCAAACAAATCAGGAATATGCCTCACATACTTGGACAGCGTCATGAAATCTAAATCGGTAAGTGCCCTACTCATTACGCCGGTCAAGTTTCTTGAGTTTGAGCAACGGTAGTAAATGGCCGTTGCACCCATCAACCTCAACTCGATTTGTTTCTGCTTCGCGGCCTCAATTATCACCAAAGCATCTTTGAAGAAGTCTGAGAGGCCGCTTCGATTTTCCAAGAATAGACGCCGCCAGCGGTTTGGCCGTGTACCAATTATTCTTTGCTACCGAGTGTACCCTTTTTCCAAGGATGGTTCTTGTTTGGAATATCTTATATCCTGACCGATTCAAGTGATGGACTGAAAATCTGCAAACAAGATGTGATCATGTAATGGCTCAAAAGACCTTCTTCGCAAGAACGTCAAGTGGTTTAGTCAGAGAATTCGGAACACTCGACACTTTGTTAATTGCATCAGCCGCCGTTTTCGCCCTCACCTACACAATCCTCCAGTTCCCATGGTACTACGGGTTCAACCCTGGCGCGAACCTTCCATTGGCCCTCGTCATAACCGGCATCCCATTCGTCCTGTTGATGCTGATCTACTGGGCTATGGGCGTCATAATGCCCAGGTCCGGCAACGACTACGTCTGGGTTGCAAGAATTATGCATCCGGCCATAGGCTTCGCCTGGTCCTTCCTCTACATGTTCTCAGTCTTCGCCACGGCATACGTCGGCGGCACAGCCGCCTACGCATCTGGCATTTCAACAGCGTTGACAATCTGGGGCTTCCTCTACAATTCGCAGGGATTGATCAGCCTAGGCACATTTCTCAGTAGTCCGGTGGGAGGGTTCGGACTTTCAGTTCTAATCACCGTGTGCTTCGCAATCCTCGCCATCGTCGGAGCCAAAGCTGTGAGAGGCTTCCTCTACGTAGCATGGGCCCTAGCCGTCATAGGAATCGTCGTGATGTGGGGCTTCGTAGGTTCAACGAACCCAACAGCCTTTGCAGCCAAATGGGACACCGTCCTAGGCCAGTTCTCAACCTACGGAGGATTGACAAAACTGGCAACCCAATCTGGATGGTCACCCCCAACCATCACCCTCGCCGCCTCTATAGCTAGCGCTCCCTTCGCCGCTCTGTTCCTCCTCGGAGGAAACTTCGCCAACGTAGTTGCAGGTGAAGTGAAAAACGTCAAACGCGCCATCCCAATTGCATTGCTACTTTCGTTAATCCTCGGCATAGTGATATGGAGTGTCACCGCGGCATTGACGTTGAACAACCTAGGCGAGAACTGGATGTACTCGGTGGGCTACCTATGGGACAACGCCCCCTCCGCCTACTCTGGTGTAATGCCCTACGCACCGACCTATCCCATGATGGTTTCTCTAATCGCCTACCCGAACCAGTTTCTAGTCTTCTTGGTCCTCTTCACAATGCTAGCGGGTTCCCTTACCGCCCCATTCGTCTACTTCTGGATCCCAAGCAGGTACTTCTTCGCATGGTCATTTGACCGAATCATCCCCACAAAGATGGCCGATGTGAGCAAGCGATTCAGAACGCCGCACATCTCCATAATTACCATAACACTGATGTCAATACTCATCTTTGCCCTATACTGGTTCACATCATGGCCTACTGCTGAAACCATAGGCACATTCCTTTGGGCGTTCTGTTTCGTCGTTCCAGGGATTGCCACAACAATATTCCCATTCACAAAGAAAGATCTGCTAGATTCGGCTCCTGGCTGGATGAGGAAGAAAGTCGGCAGCGTGCCCATCATTAGCATACTAGGGCTGTTGACAACCATATCCTTCTTCTACATAGGCTACTTAGCATTGATCAACCCACTGATTGTCGTTCCAACACTGACTGGAGCAGGAATCGCTCTTGCAATCGTCGTCGGATGCATCATAGTCTACTATGCAAGCGTCTACTACCACAAGAAACACGGCCTAGACATTGAACTCGCATTCCACGAAATCCCACCAGTATAACCTCATCCCGACCGAAAACCAAAACTACGACGGCTAAACCTCCCCGCTTCCTTTCTTTTTTCTTACGTTTCGAGGCGATTACAAGAAACGCCTCTAAACAATGAGACTTGTTAGAAATGCTTCAAAAGGAAATCCTTCGCTCGAGGCCATTTATCTAATTTCTCAAGGGTTTTGTTAACTAAACTCCGTATCTGATTATCGAATACTCGAGTGAGGAACATTACGATGAAGAAGCTTCCGGCGGAGATAGAGAGGACGTAGAGTAACTTGGAAGTGTTGAGGAGCCATATGATAACTGAGAACATCAGCGCGCCCAGCAAACCCATCAATATTGATCTGACTATGAAGTAAAGGTAAAACGCGTCATCCTTGCTTTTGCTCATGGGCTCTATTCAGAATAAGACCCTTACTTTCTTTACGGGGTAGTCAAAAGTCGCTGTTCTAAGGAAGTCCGCGGATCGTTCAGAATCTCGTTATCCGAGCTGGGCGCGGTATAATTCAGCCTAAGCCAAAACCGTAATGTCATAGGAGACAACAAGAAGGAATCTGCGAGCGACTGGAGCAGGAATAACCTCTTGGGTGAGCTGGTCACTCTGGGGTTTGCTCGATGATCGCTGGTTACAGATTGCGAGATATGTTGAAGTCTCTATTTCGGTGTGTCGCTCCAGCCAGGGACATTGGCCAATGTCTGTGCTGCCTTTACGCTTCTGACGACCGATTTAGCGACGCATTGGGCTCCAGCATACCCTACAATGTCAACAATTCGGTCTAGATCACGCAATCCCCTCACTTTAGCCGTGGAGGCAGCGAACATAGTATCACCGTCAGTTGACATGTGCACGGGCCTGATCGACATTGCCAGTCCATCATGAGCCATCTGTGCGACCTTGATCAATTGCTCATGAGACAAGTCAATATTGGTTGCAACGAGACCAATCGTAGTATGGTGTGGAGCATTGTCATTCAGGTAATCAGCGATTGCTTCATCGAATTCGATGAAACCTCGGTCGGTTTTTCTGGTGCCGGCTATGGTCTTCCCTGTTTCAATGTCGTATACGTTCCCATACGCATTTGTGACGACTATTGCAGCCACAACAATTTCGTTACGCAGAGCCATTGCGGTTGTGCCGCATCCGCCTTTGCAGGCAAATTCGATGCCTTTGAGTTTTCCCACTGTCCCGCCTACCCCCGCACCAATATTGCCCTCTCCAACTGGTTCCCTTGAAGCATTCATGCATGCTAGGTACCCTAAATCGGGGTATCGGACTTTGTCGACTGTAGCGATGGGTAGGTCGTAGATGTTTGCTCCCACGATGCCAGGGAGCTTGCCAACTCCCGTGGCAGAAGCTAAACCGCGCTCAATCAAATACCGCCTTATCCCGATCGCCGTGTCAAATCCAAATACATCACCGCCCGTAAGGAATACGGCGTGTTTCTTGACGAAGGTCTTGGTCACGTCTATTGAATGCGTATCATAGGTTCCCGGCCATCCACCCCGTGCTTCGCACGCGACGTCAGCTTCGGGCTCGAATAGAATCACAGTGCAACCGGTCGGCGTAGATTTGTCTTGGGCATGTCCGACCCTTAACCCCTCAACCGCTGTGAGTGTGGTATTCACCAAAACGAGCGCTCCTTAGTCACTCGATCCAGAATTTCCGCGTGATAGTTTAACTTCCTGTCAGATTATAACTCTTGATTCTATCCATGGACAAAGTGACGAGTGGTTAGTGAGGTTCACTCTTGAAAACGCACCCTGTGCGCCAAAAGTCTGGCCTCGGGCTATTGCTCGAACGTAATAAATATCCATAGTGCGAATGGACACACTCGCTAATCTTGAGAAGAGGAATGATCGATGTCTAAATCCTATGTTGAATACGCTCCTGGCCTGACCACGCGCAAGTCATGGAACCTCTACCAAAGGGCGCTCAAGGTAATGCCCGGCGGGGCCAGTTCACACGGTCAATGTTACCCTGTCTTCGATCCCTATCCACTAACCTTCGAGAGGGGGAAAGGGTCAAAGATTTGGGACGCAGACGGAAACCAATACATCGATTTCATCCTATCTATGGGACCATGTATCCTGGGCCACTGCCATCCCAAATTGATGGAAGCTGTTCGTGCACAATTGGAAAAGGGTACAGCTTTCGCGGTACTCAACGAGACGGAGGTTAAACTGGCCGAGAAGGTCTGCGAAATTGTCCCAAACGCAGATATGGTTAGGTTCTCGAACTCTGGCACAGAGGCGACCATGCATGCGATCAGGATCGCACGAGGCTACACCGGAAAAGACAAGATCATCAAATTCGAAGGTTGCTACCACGGAGCTCATGATTATGTATTGCTGGGGGGTCTAGGGACTCCTTCACTCGGATCCTCAATTGCGCCCTTCAAGATCGCTGCGACGTGGGGTATACCCGAAGAGACTGCTCGCACCGTCATCCTTCTGCCATGGAACGACCTCTCAGTCGTCGAAAAGACACTGAAGAGAAGGGCACATGAGATCGCCGCAATAATAACCGAACCTATCCTGATGAACATTGGAACCGTCCTTCCAGAGAAAGGTTACCTGAAGGGACTGCAGGAACTTTGCGAAAAATACGATGTTGTCTTCATCCTCGATGAAGTCATCAGCGGCTTCAGATTGGCCCCAGGCGGAGCCCAAGAATACTTCGGCCTTGAGCCCGGCCTTGCAACATTCGCGAAGGCTTTGGGCGCAGGGTTTCCAATTTCAGCGATAACGGGGATGAAAGAGATCATGGAACAAGTCGTGCCCGGGAAGATAATGCATGCCGGAACCTTCAATGCGAATCCGCTCTGCGTCGCCGCGGCATACACCGCTTTAACTGAACTTACCAAGAACGACGGTGCAGCCTACAAACACATGCATAAGGTGGGCAGGATGCTTCAGGACGGCTTGCAGGGCGCGGTGGAGAAGACGCGAACAGATGGAATTGTGCAAGGCGTAGGAGCTGGCGGCTGCCAACTATACTTCACAAAGATGAAGAAGATTCGAAACTACCGAGACTTCTTCAGCACTGACTCCGAGAAATATCTACGATTTCACAAGGAGCTTCTCAAAAGAGGGATCTACTTCCACCCACAACAGTACGAGCACCTTTTCGTATGCACAGAGCACACAACGGAAGACGTTCAGAAAGCCGTTACCGCAGCAGAGCAAGCCCTCAAGGCCATAGCTTAGACGGTTGGATGTTTCACTTGCAAGATGAAACAAAGACGCTACTAAACGCCGTTGAGAAAAGGACCGACCAAATCGTTAAGCTTACCAGCGACCTAGTAAAGTTCAACACAACCTCACCCAACCCTGGGCAGGCAGCATTCGATGATAAACTATGCCAAGAATACGTCGCTGAGGAACTCAAAGAGCTCGGATTCAAAGTAGACCTTTGGGAACCCGACATCAACAAGTTATCACACTACCCGTTCTACATCAAGGGGCAAAATTTCAACAAGAGGCCCATGCTCGCAGCCACACTCAAAGGCTCTGGGGGCGGCCGTTCACTAATCCTCAACGCGCACATCGATGTCGTCCCAGCCGACCACGAGTCAAAATGGAAACATGATCCCTGGGGAGGAGAAGTCAAGGATGGTAAGGTCTTTGGCCGCGGTTCTTGCGACATGAAAGCTGGAGCAGCAGCAATAATCGCCACCGCAAAAGTGATTAGCAGTTCCAAGTTGAAACTGAAGGGCGACTTGATCATAGAAACCGTCCTTGACGAAGAAATCAATGGGATGGGTACAGTCGCCTGCATTGATCGAGGCTACAAGGCTGACGCTGCGATAATCCCAGAGCCCAGCAATTTGAACCTCTGGATTGCGACCAGAGGTCTGCTCTGGGCGAGAGCGATTGTTGATGGGCGGGCTGGTCATGCGGAACTGAACCACCCCCACTGGAGCGAGGGGGGCGCAGTTAACGCGATCGAGAAGGCGTCCGTAGTTCTCGGCGCATTTCGAACCTTAGAGGCGGATTGGACTAAAAGGTCCGCGAAGAAACACGAGTTGTTATCCGCACCCAGAATAATGCCAACAATAATCAAGTCAGGCGAGTTCTGGGCGACGATACCTGACAAGTGCGAGATGGAGATGGACATTCAATACCTTCCCGCCGATCGCGATGAGAAAGGCTATGGAACCAAGGTCAAGAGAGAAATCGAAGAACATCTTGCCCGTTCTTGTCAAGCGGATAGTTGGCTGGCAGAACACCCTGCCCGAATCGAGTGGATAATGGACCTTCCCCCCATGGAAGTGGAACGTGATCATCTACTAGTCCGTAATGTTATGTCCGCTGCTGACGCAGTTTCCGTAAAAGCGCGAATCTCCGCCTTAGACTCATGGGACGACGGGGCCCATCTCATGAACCTGCTGCAGATTCCCTCAATCGCCATAGGACCCGGACCTACAGAACAAGCTCACGTCGTCGACGAGTTCGTTTCAATCGATTCAATAGTGAAGACGGCGAAAATTCTCTGCGTCGCGGTAACAGAATGGTGCGGAACTGACCGGTAGAGTGACAAAATTGAAGACCACAAATCGTAAAGTGAAGATAGCATGCGTGCAAATGGACGTTGTCTATGGGAACGTCAAGAGTACTCTCTCCAAGGTTTGCGACTGGATTGACAAGGCCGCGGCTGAGCGCGCCGATGTGGTCCTGTTTCCCGAACTCATCCTCTCTGCAGGGTACGCGCTCGGTGAGCGGTTCAGGAATGTAGCAGAATCGGTTCCAGGACCAACAATTGAGGCTGTTGCAAAGAAAGCTGCAGAGAACAAGGTGTACGTTATTGTTGGGCTCGCCGAGAGATCGAGCAGCGGCACACTATACGATTCTGCGGTGTTGATTGATAGGCTAGGCAGGATCTTAGGCAACTACAGAAAGTCGCACACGTATCCTCCGACCGAGAGCATCTTCACGCAAGGCGAAGAATTACGAGTTTACAAAACCGACTTTGGAACCGTGGGACTCCTGATATGCTACGACCTTGAGTTCCCCGAAACAGCCAGGATATTAGCTCTCAAGGGTGCCGAGATAATCTTCCATCTTGTCGCTGACTGGCCAGAAGGTGTCCCTGGGCTTCCAGAGAGAGTGTTCGAACTTAGTTTCCGCGCTCGCGCGTTGGAGAATAGGCTTGTGGTTGCTGTATGTAACAGAGTCGGCGACGACCCGGACCTGAAGAGCCACTTCTACGGTCTGAGCCGCATCATTGGGACACAGGGAGAGATCATAGCCAGCGCCGATCAAGGAGAGAAAATGTTCCTCGCCGAGGTTGATTTAGAACAGGCACATCGAGAGAGGGAAACCTACAATTACTTCCATAATCGGCGACCGGAGCTCTACAAGGTGCTTCTGGAGAAGGGGTCAGGCCCAAGATAGCACTGCGTGCATTTTCAATGCTGGAAAACAGATTACAATGATTTGGACGACGAAGCTTATGCTCGTTCCTCGACTGTCTTGTACCAGACCCTGCTATCGCCTACTTTCGCTCTCATCTTCCACTTGAACGTCTTCGGTTTGTCCTCGATCATTTTCAGCAGTTGGTCGATTTTCTCTGTGACGTCCCTCTTGTCTTCGTCTTGGATAGCGGCGAAAGACTGAGCGTAATTAGTGACTTTGCCCAGATTCATAGTCATAGTTCTCCACAGCCCCCACTCCGCTGCACATAGGCTAGCTATCCTAGGTCCATTCACGGCCTCCTTGTCGTCGTCACTAATTTGATGCTCTCTTAGGAGCATTATCGTGTCGATGAGATCCTTTTCGTTAATCTGAACGATCTGCATCTTTTCAAGGAGGAGTTCCGCCAAAGGGATGGTTGGGTAATCCACCTCCAATCTATCCTTGAAGGAAATATCGTGGCACATCTCTAAACCTTCATAGAATATGTCGACGTGCAATTCCCCGTCGCCAAGAAAAACCGCCCTTTTCAAACCGGGAATTGCAGCCAATGCCGAGTGCTTGTAACCTACATCCTTGAAGAAGCGCGATATCTCTGGGCCCTGCTTTTGGTAAGCGGCCATGTCGAGGTCTGAAAGCGTTCTACTTGCTTTCTCATGTATGTACGAAAACTTGGGACAGTGCGTTCTGATCGCTAACGCTCCAAGAAGTCGGAGTACAATGCCTCTGTCGCGTGCCGTATCGAGAATTCTCTTACCTTCATCAAAGAGCTGCTGCTCGAAAGGCGAAGCAATGTACAAGCATATAACCTTCAATGGCTAACCAGAAGTGAAACTGTAACTTTCAACTCGATCGTTCTTTATGCTAATCAAAGCGCCACGCAGAATACCCTCTCCATACTCACTACCAGGATTAATGCAGAGTGTCTTGTTGATCTTGCAAACGCCGCGAGATTCATGTATGTGTCCGTGCAAACCCAACAGTGGTTGATGCTTCTCTATCGCGTTCCTCACCGCTTTACTCCCCACAGGCTCCATCTGCATACCGGACGGTCCCATCTTAGGTTGAAGCTTCTCATCAAGCAAAGGAGCTTGGTCAATGTTTGTGCCATAGGGAGGGCAGTGGAGGTTAAAGATACATTTCGAGAAATCTTTAACCTTGGACGCCATGTCCTCAATCCTTTTCGCGAGTTCCTCTTCGGATACGTCTCTAGGGCACTTCCACGGCGTCATGTTACTATATCCTGAGCTCACCATCTCCAAATGATCAGTGACCTCCACGACTCTCCCCTCCGGGTTGATAACTGCTTTCGCACCATTCAGAACTGAGTCCACTATGTGCGCGTCATCATTGCCGGCCATGATATAGCACTGAATGTTCGTTCCACTAAGTCTTTCATCCGCGATTTGCATCCATCTCGTGAGTCGTTCGACCATGAGTTTTTCGAAGAGTGCATCTTTCTCTGCTGGGGAGGTATTGATTTTCTCAACTTCCTCAGGTCTCGCTCTAAAGCTGTAGAATCCGGCGTCGCCAATCTGCTTCTCCATGCTCAAGACTTCACTCTCTTGGGTGAGTATGTAGTCTCCGCCCTGAAAGTGAACTTGATACTTCCCATTTGCTTCCGCGAAGATGGGTATCACAACTTTACCTGTGATGTCTCCTCCGAGGATTTGCACGTCTGCTTTGTAGAACTTCCCTGAGTTCAAGAACTTCATGAACGTCTTTTCGGATCCGTGAACGTCTGATGTGAAGAAGATCTTCATGTTCGTAACAGCGCCGCTTGCTACGTGCGGCTGCGGGGGAACTTATAAATTGTGTGAAGTGACTATCGCTGCAAATCTATATTCGCCGACAAGTACGGCAAGGCATATATCCGCACAGCGTTCAGTATCCTCGAGGAAAATTGTCAGAAAGTCACAAAAGACCTGAAATGTTCGTACGACGCGCTTCGGGTCTAACAAGAGAATTCGGCCTCTTCGATGCTTTTGCATTCAACACACTCGGCTTCGCTCTGGGCCTCGTGATAATGGTCACGCCGCTGTTCGTGGGTGGCCTGTTCCCAGGAGCAAACATTTTCGGTATGCTCATCATCGGAACGATCCTGACGGTCTTCAACGGTCTGTGCTACGGTTTGCTTGCCGGAGCTATGCCCCGCTCTGGCGGAGACTACGTCTATAACGGCAGGATACTTCATCCAGCGATTGGGTTCATGTCTAACTGGGGCTTCACGTGGTCACAATTCCTAGGAATCGGAATCTACACGGCATGGATCACGAACTATGCACTCGCTTCAGCAATACTGACATTAGGATATCAAACTGGAGATGCAGGCATGGTCGCCTTCGGCAGTCTTATCGCGACGCCAACCTATACGTGGGTGGTCGGCACGATAGTGATGGCCGTGGTTACGGTCATATTACTAATGCCGACCCGATTGGTTCGCAGAATATTGACCTACGGGATGGTTATCGCTACGGTAGGCTCCTTCGCAACATTAGTCGTATTCTTATCCTACAATAATGCGCAGTTTATCCAGATTTTCAATGCCTTCATGCTCAAGACAACGAATCTCCCGGATGCCTACAATTCGATAATCTCAACAGCCACAACTCAAGGGTATTCTGTACCCGCCCCCTCGCTGATTGCTACACTTCTCTCAATCCCAATCGGATACTGGGTGTACATAGGGTTCACGTACTCTGTGTACATCGGTGGAGAGGTAAAGGAGCCACAGAAGAACCAGAACAAGGCAATTCTGTTCTCATTGCTCTTTGGCTTCGTGTTCTACGCGGTCACTTTCGCTGTATACTACAACGTTGTGGGCGCGAAGTTCAACGACGCAATAGCTTATCTCAATCTCAATAACCCCTCAGCTAACCCAATCCCTGTACCCCCCGTAGTGAACTTCTTCGCGGGCATACTGGCAGGAAATCCGCTAGCGAACGCTCTAATAGGAGCCAGCTTCTTCCTTTGGACGTTCTTGCTCCTAATTGTGATGATGACCATCTGTGTCAGAAACGTCTTCGCATGGTCCTTCGACCGCGTGATACCTGAGAAGCTCGCGGCCGTAAGCAAATCGGGACAACCTTGGGTGGCCAGCGTAACTATCGCATTCGTCGCTTGGGTACTGATGACATTGTACGTGTTCACGCCATTCTTCACTTACGTAGTGAACTACACGGTCATGTTCTCGGTATGCTTCTGGATAACGGGTGTCTCTGCCTTACTATTCCCCTACGTAAGAAAGGATATGTTTGACGCCGCACCAGAACTCGTCAAGAAGAAGATTGCTGGAATCCCCCTGATCAGCATTTCTGGATTGATCAGTGTAATCCTGTTCAGCCTCATTCTCTACTCGTCCTTCGCACTACCAGCATTCTCAGGACCCGTAGGACCATACTCAACGGGATTCGTAGTTGGAATATATGCAGCGGGCGTAGTGATCTACTACCTTGCCCGGTCATATCGCAAGCGCGCCGGAATCGACCTAGACCTGCTTCACAAAGAAGTACCCCCCGAATGAGCTCTGAAAGAGCTCACCCCTCTATTTCTTGAGTTTTCGTTTCACCAAATTTCCCCTTTATCATTGGCAATACGACAGTTGTTTAGAGAAATGAAGTGATCACGGGAGAAGATTACAGGATAAGAAGGCTTGAGCGCGAGAATATAATTCAAGGCTATTACGCAAAACAATCCCGTACGACTAGGGCATGACTACCTTGCATGAGGGAATTTGAGTTATGACCATATCCTGATTCAACAGGTTGACTTTCCTTGCAACCGCCTTTAGAGTGTGAATGGAACCACGGGTCGTAGATGGTCTGCAGCCTCGTTCTTGCATCCAGAAGGCGTAGCTGAAGAACTCACCCATGACCCCCGTGGGTTCAGTAAATGGCGCCGGGGGTGGGATTTGAACCGACGGGTGCGAATTGAATTCACCCCGCGAACCTAGGGGTGTACTTTCGTCTTTCGAAGGAATCTCTGTCAAATCTCACACCGAACCTCTATTGGCTAACTTTGAAGATAAACTTCTGGGCGGCTCACATTACCGGCTTGAAAGGAGATTCGCAGTCTAGTACAAAGGCCGGTTCTTGTGCTCGCAGCAACAGTGAGACGGGGTGCCTATTGCCTTGCGGATATCGACGGGTTCATTTAACCAATGCCCCTCTATTG
>JBAVCK010000112.1:0-5288 GCA_049586635.1 Bathyarchaeia archaeon | reverse complement strand
CAATCCCACCGTCCCACCCCCAATGCCAATAGGCCTTGCCTCTATGCCGCGTAGCTTCTTCAGCGCCGCTTTCAACTTCTGAACAACAACGCTGTCAGTCGGGGTTGGCTTGGTGTTCTCTTCGGATTGTACAGGCGTGACTGTGATCGTTGCGCCCGAATCTTTCTCCAGCTTCGACTTCAATGATTCAATATCCTTCATCACAGTCCCCAAGGGGTAAATTGGAAGAACCCGGCAGTCAAAGTATTGCACATCGAGGCCTGGAACGGTGTTCACATTATCCACGTTGGCATCATGTTTGGTCGGTTCGAAAGTTGAGACCGACGGGTCGAATAATGGGTCGGTTGCAGCATACTTTGCATGCAGCAATTCATCCATCTGAAGGGCTAGTTTCATTCCAATTCTGCTTGCGTTAAGCCCCTTTTCAGGTGTGCTCCCGTGAACCTGCCGTCCCTTCGTGGTAATCTTCAACCATAGGATGCTCTTTTCTGCGACTTCGATCTGTGAGCCGTCCGGCGATCCCGTGTCTGGAACTATAGCGATGTCCGTGGGGCTGAACACGTTCTTTTCTAGAAGCGGAATGACGCCGTATTTGCTGCCTGACTCTTCATCGGACACGTATGCAACTCCGAGGTTCATTTTGGGTTTAAGGCCGAACTGTTTGAGCGCTTTCACCGTGAACAGCGTCGAACCCACGGCTTGGCCATTATCCTCGGAACCCCTTCCGAAAATCTTACCCTCCTTCACGACCGGGTCATACGGGTCTGTTGCCCATAAGTCCCGGGAACCCTCAGGGACGGTATCTAAGTGTGCGGCCAACCAGAGAGTCTTACTCTCGTCCTGCCCCTCAAGGATTGAGGTCAGGTTTATGCGTACGCCCTCTGGGACGCGCTTATCCTCAACATCGTGGCGGGTTACTTTGAACCCTATGTCTTCTAGCCATTTCTTGACGAAGAGCGCGCGTTGATACTCGCCTTTACCGCCGCCATCTGGGTTTACGGCCTTTATCTTCAGGATCTCTAGCATGAAACGTGTCATGTCATCGCGGGATTTCTCAATCCAACCTAATGCATCTTCTACACTTGCCAATTCAAAGCTCTCCAAAGCCTCGGGAGTTGGCGTTCGACCGAAAGATAAAGCTTGACCGTTGTCTACGCAGATGCTGGTGTTGTTCTTGCTACGGGCCTTAGCTGTTGCAACGCTTGCTCTATGGCCCTTCATCCCAGTCTTCTTCCTGCAGGTACACGGTAACCCATCGTTTTGGAGAAAACTCGGGGCGTATACCTACCTGATTGTTCTTGTGGAAATGATACCGATCATGATTATCGTAATTACCTTTCAAGGATTTTTGCTGGGCCAAGAGCTTGCCCTCGGGCTTTTGTTGGTGTTGGGCGCGTCATTGTTCGTTCTCGGACTTTCACTAAATGCTTGGACTGCTAAACTGCTTGGCTGGAAATCGCTGATCGCCTATTCAGAGTTGAAGCCCCAAACCGGGCCGAGGAAGCCGGTTAAGGTTGGGCCGTTCTCACTGGTAAGGCACCCAACCTACCTCGCCCATACCCTGATCTTCGTGGGCATCTTCCTCATGACAGGGTTTGCTGGGACAGGCGTCCTAGCTTTGATTGATTTTCTCTCCTCATACTTTCTGATAATCCCGTTAGAAGAACGGGAATTGGCGGGGCGGTTTGGGGGAGATTACCGTCGGTATCAGAAGTGCGTGCCGAAGTTCTTTCCCATTAAGCTCACATAGCAAGCTCTGCTAATATCTGACACGGGTTGTTCGGGTTGAGTTTGTTTGAGAAATCAGCTGGCTATTACGATGCCATCTACGATGCTGTTGGAAAGGATTATGGGAGAGAGGCAAAACGGCTGCGCGAGATAATTCGAAAGCGGCAAAAATCCACGGGCAAAACGCTGCTGGACGTGGCCTGTGGAACGGGCCGCCACATCTCCTTCCTGAAACAGTTTTTCACCGTTGAAGGCTTAGATTTAGACCGAAGGTTGCTGGCAATTGCACGCAGGAGAAACCCGGGGATTAGATTTCATTATGGTACCATGTTGAACTTCAATCTCAAGAAACAATTCGACGTCATCACATGCCTCTTCAGCGCAATCGGATACATGACAAGCTACCAGAGGCTGCAGCAAGCCATCAGGAACATGGAGCGGCACCTGAAGCCGGGAGGCGTGTTAATTGTTGAACCCTGGTTGACGCCGGCCGCCTTCCATCCCGGCAGAATAAGCGCTGTATTTGTGAATCAAGCTAAAATGAAAATTGTGCGAATGAACCGAACCGTAGTGGAAGGACGAATTTCCAAACTTGATTTTCACTACATGGTTGGGACGCCGGGCAATATCAGCTATTTCAAGGAAGAAGACGAGTTCGGACTTTTCACGAATGATGAGTACATGAAAGCGTTCCGTTCGGTTGGTTTGAGAGTGGTTCGCGACCCGAAAGGCCTCATAGGAAGAGGGTTGTACATCGGGACCAAGCCACTCTGAGCACGGGCGACTAGGGCCAGCGTAGCGGCCCCTGTGCAACGAGGGAATGCTTCGGCTGGCTCAAATTGTTTCAAATCGAACAGTTGGAAGGAAGCCTGGTGCGCGCCGCATCTTTGTGGCTTGCTCGAAAGCATACGCTAACCTGAGTAGGGTTGGTTCGCTCCAAGCTGGGCCGAAGAATGAGACGCCCACCGGTAAGCCGGCTACGAACCCGGCTGGGACTGTGATGTGTGGGTAGCCGGCTACGGCTGCTGGTGTGGAACAACTTCCCGACTCATGGTCGCCTGTGACCCAGTCCGTTAGCCAAGCTGGGCCGGTGGTTGGTGCTACGATGGCGTCGAGGTTGTGTTTGCCGAAGACAGCGTCGATTCCTTCCGCCCGGGAGAGCTTGTGGTTTCTTGCGAGCGCGTCCCTGTACGCTTTCTTGGTGAGGGGGCCTTTCATTTCGGCCTTGATCATAAGGTCTTGTTCGAAGTAAGGCATCTCCTCGTTACGCCTTCCCTCGTTGAAGGCTATGATGTCCGCAAGTGACCTGATGGCGAAGGGACCTCCGCGTCTCGTGAGGTAGGCGTTGAGGTCGGCTTTGAACTCGTATAGTAGAACCTCGCGTTCGAAGTCATCTAATTTTTGCTTCGGATAGTCAACTAGGTCTATCGTTTTGGCGCCGCGTTGTTTCATTATGGCAATGGAGTCGTTGATTACTCGATCCACTGCAGCATTGTAACCGAAGAATTTTTTCGCAACCCCCAATCGGGCGCCGCTGAGCCCGTTGGTGTCTAGGAATTTCGTATAGTCAAGTTCGGATTTGGAGGCAGCTTGTTTCGTGGCAGGGTCATCCGGGTCCGCGCCAGCAAGGGTGTTCAGGAGGATGGTTGCATCGCGCACGGTGCGCGCCATTGGCCCCGGCGTGTCCTGGCTGTGAGCGATGGGAATAACTCCGCTCCGACTAATGAGGCCGAGCGTGGGCTTAATCCCAACAATCCCATTCACCGCGGAGGGGCATACGATTGAGCCGTCGGTTTCTGTGCCAACGGCAACGGCGCACAGGTTTGCTGCAACCGCTACCGCAGAACCTGAGCTTGAACCACATGGGTTTCGGTCAAGGATGTACGGGTTGCGCGTTTGCCCTCCACGAGCGCTCCAACCGCTCACTGAATGGGAAGCTCGAAAATTCGCCCACTCACTCAAATTCGCCTTCCCAAGAATTACGGCGCCGGCTACACGCAGACGCTGCACTAGAAACGCGTCGTACGTAGCGGCGGAGCCCTCTAAGGCGAGGGATCCGGCGGTGGTGCTCATCCGGTCTGCAGTGTCAATGTTATCTTTAATCAGGATAGGGATACCGTGGAGAGGCCCATGTGGCCCTTTCTCTCTGAATTCCATATCAAGTTGATCAGCTATCGCAAGAGCGTCAGGGTTCAGCTCTATGACAGCATTGATTGCTGGCCCCTGTTTGTCCAAGGCCTCAATGCGGGCTAGGTAGGCCTCGGTTATGGAACGAGCTGTGAATTTATCTGATCGCATCCCCTGCTGAAATTCATCTATTGTAACTTCGTCAAGCTCAAACGAGTATTCCATTGTCCCTGTCCTCTTTGGCAAGAGTACGAGGCTTTCGGATAAAAGAGGGCAACCCACAAGAATGTTCGATTACCCACGCTCAGAGGGACCGTTCAAATAGAATGCGCACCCTAGTGCGACCTGACCGGGTGGCTGCTTTGACGGACACCTTTGACCTTGAATTGCTCAAGAGGCGTCTTCGAAGAGAAGCCCCCGCTTCCGAATCAAATCGGGGCGAACCCGCAGAGGCCGCGGTTGCGATCATCATCAATCCAAACGACCGAGGAGGCTCCACCCTTCTAATCAGGAGGACGGAACGTGTGGGTGACCCTTGGTCGGGGCAGGTGGCCTTCCCCGGCGGCCACAAGGACCATGCCGACCGAGACCTCCTAGCAACAGCCATCAGAGAAGCGCGGGAAGAAGTTGGCATCGACCTGCAGGAGCATGAGCTTCTTGGTCAACTTCCAGTAATGTATTCCCGCACTCGCCGAGTCCCAGTCGCCTCTTACGTTTTCCAACTGAAGGCTGATGTTGCCGTTCAATCGAACGATGAAGTAGCGGAGAGTTTCTGGGTACCCCTAAGCACTCTGAATGGAATCAAGGTCACCAGAACCGAGGTAAGAGTTGAGGAAGGTAAACTGGGTGTCGAAGCGTACGTTTACAATGGGAACGTAATATGGGGGTTAACTTTCAGGATAATCAACATGCTACTAAATAGAGAGAAATCATGACACACGACAGGAAGCCCTAGAGTGTCGTTGCTACAGCAAGTCGGACGATGCAGTAGCTTATTTCTTGTGGGATTTGTCGGCTAATTCTTGGAGCATTGCTGCGTGGCGGTGTTCGTCTGCCATGATCTTGTTGAAGGCTTTACGTATCGATGTGAGCATTCGGATGTGGTTCTTAGAGTCAGCTATGATCTTGTTGAGTGTGATCTTGATTTTCCTGCTTCTGCTTTTCTTGGCCAGCTTCGTGTAGCTTTCCACGATGTCTTCTTCTACGGCTAACCAGTAGGAGATGTTTTCGTCTATGACGCCATGGTACCCGGACTCAACATCCTTCTCGGCTTTGACTGCCTGGTCAAGAGTTTCCACGTCTTTGATTATTCGCTCTCTTCCTCCTCCACTCACATTTTCACTCATTTTAGGTCACCATGAGAATCCGGCCAGTATGCCGTTAACCGCATTTGCTGCTGGTTGGTAGAAAACGTTCGGGTAGAGGCCTGTAAT
>JBAVCK010000111.1:0-4980 GCA_049586635.1 Bathyarchaeia archaeon | reverse complement strand
GGGTGGAATACTACGATGATTCTGCCTATGAATTCGGCTGCAACCGTGGGTGGCTTGTTAGCGTGTCCCGCTACGTCGCCCCTGTGTATGTCCGTCTTTCCGATTCCCCTCACGTTGAAGCCAATGTTGTCTCCAGGTACGGCCTGTGGAATCTTTGTGTGGTGGGTTTCAATGTCTTTGCATTCGCCTGTGGCGTTGGGTGGCATGAAGATGATGTTATCGCCAACCTTCATGACCCCTGTCTCAACCCGCCCTACTGGCACCGTTCCTATGCCAGTGATCGAGTAAACGTCTTGAACCGGAATCCGCAGAGGTTTGTCTGTTGGTTTCGGTGGCTCGGTGAATCCGTTCAACACTTCCAGTAATGTTGGGCCCTTGTACCATGGCATCTTAGGTGACGGCTTCACGAGATTGTCGCCAAGCCATCCTGATACGGGGATGAATTTTATCTTTGATGTGTCGTATCCGACGACCTTCAGGAGGGCCTCCATTTCCTTACTGCACTCCTTGTACCTCTCCTCAGAATAGTTTGTTGAGGCGTCGTCCATTTTGTTGATGGCGACGGCTATTTGGGCGACGCCTAAGGTTCGGGCTAGGTATGCGTGCTCTCGGGTCTGGCCTCCTGGGCCGACCCCGACTTCGAACTCGCCCTTCTTAGAGGACACGACGAGTATTGCAGCGTCGGCTTGGCTTGTGCCCGTAATCATGTTCTTGATGAAATCACGATGGCCAGGGGCGTCGATGATGGTGAAGAAGACCTTGTCGGTCTCGAATTTCTCGAACCTAAGGTCAATCGTGACACCACGTTCCCTCTCTTCCTTGAGCGTGTCGAGAACCCACGCGAACTTGAAAGTCTCCCCAGCTCCGAGTTTGTTTGACTCGTCAGCGTACTTGGCGATGGTCTTCTCGTCCACGTTCCCTGTATCAAAGAGTAGGTGGCCTGTCATCGTGCTCTTTCCATGGTCAACGTGACCAATGATGATCAGGTTCAAATGCGGCTTTTTGGCTGCAGACATGCTTCATCTTTCCAATTTGTCTGATGATTTGCTAGTCAAGACTGGCACCCGTATTTAAGGGTTAGAACATTACGAAAGACGAAAAGTGCCCGGCCGGGGAATTTAGGAAAACCTTCGTCGGAATTTACTTAACGCGATGCTAAAGCCACTCGTTCCATTTCATCTCGCTTTCTTACGGCGAAGCTTCTGTTGTCGCGTTGGGCGGCGTAGGTGATTTCTTCGGCGAGGCATTCATCAATAGTCCTAGGGTTGCTGTAGGCCGCTTGGCGCGCGCCGTCAGTCATGAAGCGCAAGGACATGTCGATTCTTCTAAGAGGGGCTATGTCAATGGAGATGGGGTACACAATTCCACCATAAGCTATTCGGGTGACATCTTCCGTTGGGGCTGTGTTCTCCACGGCCTTCACGAGAACTTCTACCGGGTTCTTGCCGGTCTTCAGGCTGATGATGTCAAGCGCGTTTCGAACAATGCCAATTGCTTTGGTCTTCTTACCCCCTACCCTGCCGTGGCGCATCATGTTGTTGACAAGGCGTTCCACAATGTTGAGGGAGGCCTTTCGAAAGCGTTTATGCTCATGCCGACCGCCACTGTGCGGAAAAAGAATGGGTGTGACTGAGAGATATTTCTCAAGGCCCGGGTCTATAACTTCAATATTATCAGTGCCCCATTTCTCGAAGATTTTGATTTCCGGTGGCTTACGACTCATGGGCACAGACCTGATGTGAACTGAATTTTCGGTAGCCTACACTCGGTCGCCGTATTAAGCGTTAACGATTTGAGGGGAGAACTAAATGGCGATGGCAGCATCCCCGTTGAATTGGCATTCCACGCCCTAGCGGTTTCTCCAAAACCTCCTAAATCCTGTTATCCCATCAGCGCCTTGGCGCTCGCCTTACGACTGCTCTCTTCCGAGCCTCATCGGGTTCGACGATGAAGAGATGAATTCTTCCCTTCAGAAGGATTCTCCCCTGCGCTGGCCCGGTGGGGCAGAGTGTCATTGTTGGCTTTGGAAGCCTACTAAGGTTAGGAGATGACTCTCCCTCGGGTTAACGGGTCCCCGCGTATAGCCGATTTCGGGTCACAGGGAACGGCTGGCTCCCCGATCCTCCTGCCATCGCCGGATGATTCTCAACTTAGTTGTCATATAAATGCGGCAGTGATGGCGCAGGAGGTTGGTTAGGCTCAAGCTGCGATGGCTTCGAGCATTATGCATGCTTCGCATAGCTGGTGCGGCGTTGGGTCGCTACATTTCTCGCATTGATGCAACTCCAAGAGCGGTACTGTCTCAGCCAATGCGTCCCGTAGCCTCTCGGCGGTCCTTTGCAAGGTGAACTTGCTTCCCGGATGCTTCTGCTCCAGCTGGTTAAGGAAGGAGCGAATGTCGTTTCTTAGGGCGTCATGCCCGTGTGGGCATTCGATACTCTGAAATTCAATCCCGCTCAAGTATGCGTAGAGAACTATTTCCTTCTCAGGTATGTCGCAAAGGGGCTTGAGCCGAGGAAGGAATTTACCCCTAGGGTCTCGAAGGACTGGGCCCGAGCGAACAATCCTCATTGGGTCGCCATGCAACATGTTCAGAAGAACCGTCTGTACCTCATCATCCAGGTTATGCGCGGTCGCGATTTTTGTGGCCCCAAGATTAGCGGCGGCTTTGTTGATGGCCTTACGCCTAAATACGCCGCAGTATGAGCACGGGGTCTGACCCATCCTCATTCTTACGATCTCGTCGGTCGTAACACCGAAAAGTTCACGGTACGATACTACGATGTGTTCGACGTTGAGCAGGCAGCAGGCTTTGCGAGCGAGTTCGAGGCCTTCATCCCTGTACCCTTCGATGCCTTCGTCCACGCTGATGGCGGTGAGATGGCTTTTGGGAAACCGCCCTTCCAACTTCACCAGGACATTGAGCAGAGTTAAGCTGTCCTTGCCTCCGGACACGGCGACAGCGACATGGTCGTCGTACTCTAGCATGTGGTTGTGTGTGATGGTTTTGCGTACCTTCTCTTCTAGGGCTTGGCGAAAGCACTTGGAGCAGAAGGAAACGCCTTCATACTGGCGAGTGTAGACTGCGCTTCCTGAACAGAATGTGCAAGTTGCAACTTGCAACTGCTTAGAACCTCAGGAAACCAAACCTGAGAAATGAGAACGCAATATTCAGAGCAAGGATTGAGTAAGCTGCGAGATTTGCTGCCGTACGAATTTCCTTCCTTCTACTAACTCCGAATACGTTGAGGGCTGTATCTAGGAATTTATCTCCATCGAACGGGTACATGGGAAGCATGTTGATCAATGCGACGCTGACGAGGACGATTGAAAGCCAGAATTCCGCATGCTGAAGCATTGGAGGAAAGTCGCTTGAAAGGCCTGGGACCTTTGGGTTGTAGACTATGTTATCTGTCAACCCGCTTATTCCGATGAGGGCATGGCTTGAGTTGGTTTGGTCCATGCCCGTTGTCACCGGGAAGTTGCCACGTTGTGTCCCAACAACAATCTCTTGCCCAGGAATCACATTCGACATGTACTGACGTAGGTCATTGATGCTTGTGATTCTTGTCCCATTTATGCTAGTCACTACATCACCGTCTTGCAATCCGGAAGAATGCGCGGGGAGGTTGGCCGGGACCGAGCCGATGGCAACGCCTGTTGAAGCAACGGTGTAGAATGGGGTAATTGTCGCCGAGAAGTTCACCAAAAGAAGAATGCAAAGTACTCCGAGTACGGCGTTTGTGAACGAACCTGCCGCGAAGACCCGTAGCTTTGTAATGTCCTTAGCCTGGTTCAATTTCTCCTCGTCGGGTTCAACGAACCCTCCCATCAATACGTGTGCGAAGAAGGCTCCGGTGGATTTGAGCGGAACGTGGTCGGCAAGGCTCGCAATTCCGTGGGAGAGCTCATGAGTCACCACCACAACCGACAGGGCAAAGACAAGGTACGGAAAGGTTTCGAAACTCACAAAGACACCGGGGAGTGGGACGATGGGTTGAATCGAGACGGCCTGTTGCGTTCGATAGAAGAGGTTGAGCAGGTTAGTTACAAGCTGGTAGAAGATGAAAGCCATTGCGCCTACCACAGTTACGACGCCAATGTTCCAGAAGGTTCGCCAGACCTTGGGCTTTGAATTCGAAATCCTCTCAATTATGTTGTTCAACCGTGTCGTTCGGTAAATTATGTAGAATGGTAGGCCAGAGACGCCGAACCTCTCCGCTTTGAACGCCCACCACGCAATGGTAATGATGACCCATATCGCGAGGTAGACGGCGAAGAAGGAAAAAACGGATGCCATTCGAATTCTTCGGCAGTGAAATTAGGGCGTTCAACTAAAACCTTTCTGGGGCGCAAAATGCCGCGAATCATCGTTCTCTCGACATGTGGAAGCACGCAAGAAGCCCGCTTGATAGCACGGGATCTGCTCGAAAGGAAACTTGCTGCCTGTGTCAACATTCTCCAAGTCAGTTCTTGCTACAGATGGAAACGAAAAATAGTGAAAGAGCGCGAATGGCTGATGATAATCAAAACAAACTCGAAGATTTTCCCAAAGGTGAAACAGCGAATTCTTGCTCTGCATAGCTATGAGGTACCAGAGGTCGTCTCTCTCAAAATCGACAGCGGCTCTCAACCATACCTCGCATGGCTGGACAGGGAGCTACTTAGCTAGGAGTAGTTTCACGGTTGGAACTTCGGCACTTAGTCGATTTTTTCTTCGGACGTTCGAGAAATTCGGGGAACGCTTAATAGGCCGCCGCAAATATGCGCGGGCCCTTAGTCGGGAAAAAACCATTGACGCCAGAAGAAGAAGACAAAGTCGTCGAAGCGCTTGAGGAGTTGCGAATAAACTATAACCTTAGACAGTGGCGTGTCTGTTCACTGATATGCGAGTCACTAGCAGACAAGTTCCGTTCAGTAGCCAAGACTGAGAGCAAGTAAACTGGGCTGCAACTAGAGTTCCTTCAGCCTCTTGTAGAA
>JBAVCK010000110.1:0-5997 GCA_049586635.1 Bathyarchaeia archaeon | reverse complement strand
GCGGTAACCAAAGTACTGTGGTATGCCAGCAATCAGGGCGCCTAGCGACGATGCTCCATACCCAGCCAAGTTGTATATGCTGAACGCGAGCGTGCGCCGGTTAGAGTTGCATGTCCTGGGCAGGATGGCCTGCTCAAGCGAGAGGAACGGGCCCACTTCGCCCGCACCCACCGTCATGTTGCCAACGATTCCCGCAAACACAGGAGCCCACCAAGCGTTCGACAGGAACAGCACCGATCCCGCCGCGAAATCAGTTAACGCGAAGAAGATCAACGTGCGCCTCCTTCCGATTCGATCCGCAATGAAACTAACAATGAACGTGTAAAACGCGCTGCTAAGAACGGTAAATGTCAATACTATGCCTATTGAGAATGCGTTGAAGCCAAGCTGGGCCAAATAGACTCCAAAGAGGACGTCGAGAAATCCGTACGGCACAGTCCGAACTGTCTTCTCCAGGAAAACTGTTTTACCGTCCCTATCGATCCAATCTCCAAAACCTTTGATCAACGCGACCACTCCCTACCTTCCTGAAACAATTAGAATGAACGCATGGTTAATTTCAGGCAGGTGTAATACAAAAGCAGTACGCGGTGATCGTAACTGATTACCAATGCGAGCTATCAGACAAACATCGACGCTGGATTGAATTTCTTAGCTAGCCTAAAATCAGGTGTAGCAGGCTGGTACTATGAGATTCCTAGCCAATACTCAGGGGATTCTGAGCACAAGATCTATCCCCAGTCACAATACCTGTTGTACATCACTTTCAAGCGTTTAAATCGTCTTGACCTGGCTCGTCAAATCAGTGAAGCTAATCTGTTTGGAGTTCCAGCCGTCGACAGAGAGGGCTATTCTAACGATCGTTTCTGTGTTCTGGACAACGACGCTCCACCGTTCTATTTGGCAAACTGGAATCAGCCCCAGCTTCCAGTGAACTATGATGAGATTGCCCTCATAGGCCACTATCGAGCCATCACGGACAACCTGCAAGGGGCAAAGGACTGTGCAACACTTCTGAAAAGCAAGTGGAACTCTACTTTCAATGTGCTTGATATGGATGAGGGCGATAAGACGGCCAACAATGGTTCAGGATTGTTTAGAGTTTACAAGACAGCGTTGGCGGGGACTCTTTATGCTCGCGTCGGATCGAAAACAGACTGCATAACCACCGCTACCATCCTGCAATCAATGCAAGACCCGCAAACCAAAGGATGGATAACAGACCTCGATGCCAATGGGAAGCCAAACGGCAAGCCCAATATTGAAACCACTTGCCTTTGTTTAATCTGTCTTCATTGTGCTCAGCTTGGAGGAACAGGGTTCTCAGTGAGCTTCCCCTGAGTGGGCAAGAAATCAGGTGGTCCGATTTCGGCTCATTGAGCCGATGAAGATGACATCGTTTGAAGTTGTGCAGCCTCTTTGGCTTGCCTCTTGGGTGCCCTGTATCTCGCATCATATAGTACTGAGACTAGCCAAATCATGAAATACACTCCAGTTCCCAGTTGCCAGCCTGGAACTATTAGCTGGGATAGATTTGCCGAAATCGCGATGAAGCAGAGTGCCGCGAATGCTTGGATAACCCACTCCCACATTTTGGCAAAGGGAACCAAATGTAGTGATGCTATCCACTTTCGCCTTACGTGCTCAAAGATTCCCTGATCCATCCGGTCGTCCCTCCAACCGTCGAACGGATCCATCATAGAATGGAACCAGGCTCCGAAGGCTACGGATGCCAGCAAAACGAGAGTTGTAACATACTGCCTTAAGACGATCGCGAATCCGAGTAGAATGATTGTAAGTATCAGGTAGCCAGTAATGTAATGCAGTGTCTTCTTGTGTGTGAAGTATTTTCTTAACGGTAAAGGTCCACAAAACTCCAATTGGTCGATGTCGGGCAAGGCTCCACCCACTACGCCACAGAGAGCACACCATGCCGTGATGGGCAGAATTATCACGGAACTCCAAGGGGCAATCCAAAAAGCGAATGCAACACTAAGCGTATAGGCCGAAACAAAGCCCCACGCCATGTGCGTTGACATCATCAACGGAATATCACGGTGAATTGCATCAAATCTAAAGCGCTTTATTAAACAACAACTCACGGGACGTATCTAAATAGCGCCCCACTCATTCTATGGCAAGCGAGGTGGAAGAATGCCACGTAAAATAGCACGATACGGTTGGATTCGGGATCTTCCAGACCAAAGAGATCATCTCTATGCTGCACCACCTGAATTCCTACTCAAGCTTCCGCCGAGTGTTGACCTGCGACCGCAATGTCCCGACGTATACGACCAGGGACAACTTGGAAGTTGCACGGCCAATGCTATCGCGGCTGCATTGGAATTCGATCAGATGAAAGAGAAACAAGCGAATATCTTCGTGCCATCACGACTTTTCATTTATTATAACGAGCGTGCAATGGAAGGGACCGTAAATGAGGATTCAGGCGCCCAAATCCGAGACGGAATCAAAAGTGTTGCGAAACTAGGAGACTGCCCCGAAGACCTATGGCGTTATGATATCACGAAATTCGCAGTTAAACCTCCCCAGCAATGCTACGACCGAGCATTGAAGTTCAAGGCAGTGGTGTACCAGAGACTTTCGCAGATTTCTAATCAATTAAAGGGCTGCTTAGCTTCCGGCTACCCGTTTGTCTTGGGCTTTGCTGTGTACGAAAGCTTCGAAAGCCAACAAGTAGCCCAGACCGGCCATGCTCCGATGCCAGCACCCACGGAGGCATCTATCGGGGGACATGCTGTAATGGCTGTCGGATACGATGACTCACAGAACTGGTTCATTGTAAGAAACTCTTGGGGAGTTGGCTGGGGCATGAAAGGATACTTCACCCTACCTTATGCATACCTGCTCGATCAGAATCTCGCCAGCGACTTCTGGACAATTCACGTAGTAAGCTGAAAAACACGTCGGTTGAAGGGTCACAAAACGCTTAGGTCCAAGAACGAGACATAGTACCCCGTAACCAGAATGAAAGTGCCAACACAGAAACTCAGCGTCAAGCTCAGAAACGAGTTCTTGATTGAATTACCGTCTAATAGAACCACGGGGCATAGGTGGGAGGCCAACTACGACAAGTTACTCCTGCAACTTTCAACCACAAACTACAAACTCGTCTCAGAAAAAACAGGAGGCGGTGGAACAGAGTCCTTCACCTTCATCCCCTGCGAGAAGGGAATAACGCTGATCCGAATGGTCTACAAACGGCCTTGGGAGAAGATAAACGCGAAAGAAGTTCTGTACGAGGTCACAATAGACGACTGAAGTCAACCAAACGAATCAAGCGCTTAAACCGTCATCGAGTGAGCTAAATTCCAGCGAATTATTTGCCAGCCTGGTAGTAGTACATAGGCCATCATTAACCGCTGCAAATCATTGGGTCAGAAAGAAGTAGAGCAAGTCGGCATAGCCCCCTCGTGACGAGCAGCCCGAACTCGTTAAGAAGCTAGGCAATGTCCTTCGGTTTGCTGTCAGGGTTCGGACGAACGTACGGTATCGAGAACTTTCTTTGATAGTCATTACATCTATATTTTAAGTTGCTTTTGTCAGCTTCTCGCGGTAGTGTTCCCGGAACTTCCTAACTTTGGGCGCGATAACGATTTGGCAGTATTGTTGCCCTGGGTTGTTCTCGAAATATTGTTGGTGGTAGTGCTCAGCCTTGTAGAAGGCCTTCAACGGTTCAACTTGCGTAACAATCGGCGCGTCCCAAATACCGGCATTTGTGATTTCCTTGATGACTTGTTCAGCCGCCACCTTCTGTTGATTGTTATGGTGGAAGATCACGGAGCGGTATTGCGTGCCGACATCAGCCCCCTGACGGTTCAGGGTAGTCGGATCGTGGACGGTGAAGAAGATCTTGAGAATTTCTTTGTATGAAATTATCTCAGGTTCGAAGGTAATTTGCACTACTTCGGCGTGCCCCGTTCTCCCTGTGCAAACCTGTTGGTAGGTTGGATTCGCTACAGTGCCTCCGGAGTATCCGGACTCTACCTTCACTACGCCCTTCAAGTCGCTGAAAACTGCTTCCGTGCACCAGAAACAGCCGCCACCCAGAGTTGCAACTTCTTGACTCATGCTTCCAAGCTATCGTGAATTGGACGTATAAACAAAAACCATTGAACTTAGCGTAGAGCTGGGTGTGAACTCTGATAATTCGGCGCCGTTGAGTGTTGAGGATGTCATTCAAGCCTTAGCGTGGTATGGAGTTTTCTGGACAGGTTCTCGAGGTCTTGGACGACGTAGAAGAAAGCCATCCACGACCACTTGCCCCACCGACGGATCCCTTCCCGTTTCACGACCTCAACCGCTTCCCTGTTGTTCTCAGGCTCCTTTTCGTAGAACAATTTTCCAAACACGGTTGCTGACCAGACATCGATTGGGAAACCTGCTGGGCGGTTAATCATGTCGGCAGAGTAGTCGCCTATTCCCGGCAGTTCCATCAGCACTCGTCTTGCTTCTTCTCGTGTGAGCGCTTTCAGTTCAGCAAGTGTCGGTCCGGAGTTCCTTGACATCATCTTTGCCAGCTTCACTAAGCGTTTGGCGCGGTAACCTACCTTGCAAGTTTTCGCCAGTTGCTCAGCTGTGAGTCTACTGATGCGCATGAACGTTGGCCAGATCCGGATGCGCCTTCCGTCGAACTCGGCCGTCTGACCGTACTTTGTTATTACACAGTTCATCATTTGGTTACCTCGCTTGATGCCGGTCATCTGCAGCAGAATTGCGAGGGTTGCCCGCGCGAACAGTGAACTTGAAAACGTGTCGTGCATTCCATATAGGTCAGTGATTACGTGCTTCAGTATGGGGTCGTTCCTTGCAAGCGCGTAGAATGGAGCTAGGTCTTCATTCACCCCTAATAGGTCATTCAACCCTTCCTTCACATTCTCTCTCATAGCCGCAATCGCGTGCTTCTTGGTGAATACGTCTGCTCTCAGGAGTGGGTGGTCGGTGTTCCCAAGCGATCGAAGTTTAACGCCTACCAGTTCGTCGTTAAGGTGTAGGGCTGACCATAGGGTTTCATTCTCGTATACTTCGAATGGAGTGAAGAGAGACCAGCCTGATGGCTTCTTCACCGTGAGCTTGAAACAGTAAGGGCTGACAGGCTTAACCTGATACGAGAACCGATGGGGTAACTTCATGTGCGCCACGAACCGAAACTAAAGGGAAGACGATTGCTTGGATGAGAGTTATGTGAATTGCCAGAGCCCGACTACGTTGCCTTCTGTGTCCCTGAAGTATGCTGCGAAACCGAAGTTTCCGACGGGCGTTCTTGGTTGGATGACTGGAAGATACTGCAGGAGATGCTGGGGGACGCAAGGAAGAGTCTTGAAGATGTCTCGGAATCGGTAGGTGTGTCAGTCCCGACGGTCGAAAGACGGTTGACGTCAATGACGGACGGACGCGTGGTCTATCTGCAGGGTATTCCCAACTTTAGGGTGTTCGCTGGCCTAAGCTGCGTCTTTCTAGTGTTCTGTCCTGATGCAAAGAGAAAGAGTTTGGTCGATAAACTCATGCTCTCCAAGGTGTGCAGAATTGAGCTCGTCAATACAGGTTCAGACCAATATTCGACATTCGTAATGATCTTCGACAATCTCTCAGAAGCTGATGACACCACGAAATGGATTAGAAGTCTTGACGGTGTCACTAGTGTAAAGATGAGCATAATGAAGGAGCTTATCGTCGTGCAAGATTGGCTCGGAGATGAGATAAGTAAGCGGATAGCAACGGATTCATTTGACGGATAACGCTTACGAGTTCTGTACTCAAGGCTCAACATATCTGGGATTCGGGATCTCAAGCCGGTTTTCTCGGCTGGAATTGAACTTTGATTGTGACTCAACGTTGCAAGCCAACCACGCCTGACAACTTCAAGGTCGCGGCTAACACCGTAGTTGACCGAGTTGGAACCCTCATAGAACCCACGAAATTGGTGGGTTCGTATCCCACCGGCCCGACACGAATTATGGCTTCACAAATATAGTC
>JBAVCK010000109.1:0-19586 GCA_049586635.1 Bathyarchaeia archaeon | reverse complement strand
CTTTAATGCTCTTCACGAAGTCGAGACATTCCTGCGTGCTCTTGATGACACTGTCAAGCACTTCGCCCAATAGCCGTCACTTTCCACCCCGAAAGGCAACTGACGCCGATTTTCAAGAAGACCGGGGTTTGGTAGAGTGCCTCATGGAAAGAAAGTGCTGAAAGGTATTGATCCTTTCAACCAAGTTTTCAAACCCGAAGTGCTAAATACACTGAACGAGACGGCCAATCTATGACTAGGATTGCAGGGGTAGATATCAAGCCCGGAAGTAGATACTCAAACTTCCTGAGCGTCGGCAATCGAGCCGCGACCCATGTGAAATTGCCTTTCACCGTAATCAGAGGCTCGCGTGACGGACCTACCATATGCATCACGGCTGGCGTTCACGGAACCGAATATGTCGGGATAGATACAGCAATCAGGCTTTCGAACAAAGTCAAGCCGGATGATGTGAGGGGGACACTTATCGTAGTCCCGACAGTCAACGTCCCGGGTTTCGAAGCGAGAACTTATGTTTCGCCTATAGACGGCGTGAACATTCAAGGAAGCTTTCCAGGAAAATCCAATGGAACTATTTCTCACCTGATTTCGTACACAGTTTTCAGGGAGTTCATTTCAAAATCCGACTACTATTTGGATTTGCACGGTGGAGATATACATGAATCAGAGATAGGCTTTGCAGGTTTCTTTGAGACTGGCAACCGACGGATTGATGCCCGATCAGAACAAATGGCCAAAGCTCTAGGCTTTGAGTATATTTGGCACACCTCAAGAGACGGCCCAATGCCAAAAGGGTCTTCTTGGAGGATCGGCCCCGAAACCGGAATTCCGTCCGCTCTTGCAGAGTTTGGTTCTGGCGACAAACTCATGCCGGAAGAAGTATCGACCATGTGTGATGGGGTGCTAAATGTGATGCGGCATCTGCGAATTGTTAAGGGAAGGGCACTGAAAAAAGCGGGGCAAAAAACCGTAGCGCACTTTGCTCCTTTGAGGGTTAGCCAGGGGGGCCTCTTTCATGTGCATGTGGCACCTGGAGATATCGTCTCGCGGGGAGATGTCGTTGGGGAAGTGATGAACCTTCAAGGCGAGAAAATCGAAACGGTGCGATCTCCAACGGAAGGCGTTGTCCTCGCTTTGATCCACAACCCTGTAGTAAACTCAGGTGACGAGACTGTATTCCTCGGCTCGACAAAAGCAGCATCCATCTGGAATTACTCATGAATACGAAAACCCTCACATTTGATTCGACGAGGCACTCTGTATCGGACTGATTCCTATCGAAGCACGCGTGCGAATTCTACATGTTGCCTCGCGGAGAGCCTTCTTGTGTACTTCTGCAATTGAAGGTAAAGCGGATCTGCCTCGACCTGGAATGTCTTCAGCACAAAGCTTGTGTGGGACTCTCGATCCGTTCGCACTCTGTTAGCTCGTAAAGGTTAGACGCCGATTATCAAGCAAACGTTATGCTTGTTCAACCCGCCTCTAGTGGCGTTGCAGGGAGTGTTACTCTATGGTCATTTGTTTCATAGATCCATCCGTTTCTGAAAACCTTCTCGACCTTTCGTGTGGCAGCGACATTCTTCGTTGGATCCTCTGATAAGACAACCAAGTCTGCAGACTTTCCGGGCTCTATGGTTCCAATCTCCCGCTGCAAGCCGAGCATTTGTGCAGCGCTTATTGTCGCTGCTTTCAACGCTTCGTATGGTGTCAGCCCCATTTGGACGAGAATCTCGAGCTCAGTGGTGAGGTCACCGTGTGTTCCGACCGGTGACCCGTTGTCGGTACCAGCCACGACTTTGACTCCTGCCTTGTATGCCTTGACAAATCGATCAACTTTCACGTCCCACCAGCGTTTTGTCAAATCGATGATCGATGGATCTAATCCCCTTTTTGCGCCGATCTTCATCATCTTATGGTAGATTGAAAACGTTGGAACGACGTGAACGCCGTGAGTCAAAATCAATTTGATGACATCTTCTTCCATCTCTGTCGCATGTTCTATCGAGTCTATTCCTGCAACCACCGCATTCCTTATCGCCGCGGCACTGTGTGCGTGTGCGGCGCATTTCTTACCTGCTTTCTTCGCCTCATTTACTCCCGCCGTGAGTTCGTCGGGATCCAATTGTACAGAACCGGGATTCTCACCTACGTCGGCGAATCCTCCACTCGCCATGAACTTCACCCAGTCGCAATGAGCTTTGATCTGTTCCCTCACCGCTCGCCGTACGGCATCGGGGCCATCCGCTTCAAGACCGTACTCCCACCCATGCCCACCAGTGATAGCAATCATGCGGCCGCCAGCTAGGATTCGTGGGCCGTACAGAAAGCCAAGATTAACCATATTGCGCACCGCTATGTCCATGTGATCTACGCCGCCCGGATCCCTGATTGTTGTAATGCCTGCCAATAACGTGACGAAGGCATTATGTGAAGCGCGCAAAACACGCTCATGCGGTGTTAGTCTAAGTTCTTCTTCTATTAGGCCACCACTGTAAGTTATGTGGCAGTGGGCGTCGATGAGACCTGGCATAAGATACTTGCCGGACAGATCCAGCGACTCAGCTCCAGTCGAAACGGGAGGGTTTGGTTCGACACTAGAAATGCGTCCGTCTTCGATTACTATGTCGGTCACCTGAGGAGACGCCGAAAGCGAATCGGACATTGTGAGTACGCTCGCATTTCTAATTATGAACGATTTCATCGGTATGTTCCCCTAGCACTTGTTCTCGAAAAATCACTTAAAGATACGCATTGAATTTCGGATTAGATTATCGTTTCAGTCAATCGCAACTCGAAATATTGCGAGCGCAGAAGGAACACAATCTCGCTCTCATTCGAAAGCAAAGAACATACCTTTCTTTAATCGCAGGAGGCAACTCAACTCAGTCGAATTAGCTGAACTAACCTTGTACGCATTTGATTCGATAGGTTAAACCACAACCAAGTGATGCCTCTCATAGAGGTCGAGTATTGACCTAGTCTACGCATCGGATTCTATATACCGACGACTTATACCGCAACCAATCTTTTGGCAAGAAATCGTGGATTCATTGAACAGAATTATCTTGCAGAATGGTCTTCTGATAGATTGCACAGGACAAGATCCTCAGGAAAACGCAACGGTTCTTGTGGAAGGGAGAGAGATAATCAAGGTTACAGACAAACAGACCCCTATAGAAGGAACTGTCATCGACTTGGGCGGAAGGGCCATCATGCCCGGCCTCATCGACGCTCACGCGCATGCGTGCATCGTCGAGGAATCACTTCAGATGAATAAGTATCCAACCGCGAAATTCGTTTGCATAGCTGCGAAAAACTTGGAAGACATGCTCATGCAGGGATTTACCACAGTTAGAGATGCGTACGGGGCAGACTGGGGCTTCAGAGTTGCGGTTGAGGAGGGCTACATGAAAGGACCGCGGCTCCTTGTGAGTGGAAACGCACTATCGCAAACAGGTGGGAGTGGAGATCCGCGAAGACCAACGGAGGACTTCGTGCCAGAACAAGGTGCCGTAGGATTAAGAACCGTAGTGTGCGATGGTGTTGACGGCGTACGAACAGCGGCCCGGGAGCAATTGCGAAGAGGCGTTGATCAGATAAAAATGATGGCGAGCGGAGCGGTCATACCTTCCTCGCCTGCCGGGGGTGGCGATCTTGTAACTCCAGAATTCACAGTCGACGAGTTGAGAGCTGCAACCTCTGAAGCCGGTGCGAGAGGAAAATACGTTATGGCACACGCTTACCCTCCGGCGAGCATAAGGAACTGCGTCGAGGCAGAAGTGAGATCTATCGAACACGGCAACCTGCTCGATGAAGAAAGTGCCATCCTGATGAAAGATCACGGCACATTCTTGGTCCCCACGGTGGTGACTTATGACGAGATTTACAATGCACGAGACAGACTCGGATTCTCACAAGAGACAATTCGAATGGTCAAGGTTGCCCGTGACAAGAGTCTGGACGCTGTGCGGATTGCGCATAAAGTGGGTGTTAAGATTGGTTCCGGGTCTGATCTGCTATACGATAGTCGAAAGCGAATGGCAAGAGAACTGGAACTGAAGGCAACAGTTATGACGACCACGGAAACACTGAAGGCAACTACGAAGACCAATGCGGAGCTTCTGAAGCTTAATGACAAAATCGGAACGCTTGAGAAAGGGAAAATAGCAGACATCATTGTGTTGGATGGAAATCCTCTAAAGGACATCAGAATATTCCAAGATTATGAGCGGAATATCGCACTCATTATGAAGGATGGGCGGATCTACAAGAATAACATCAACGCTTGAACTGACGGACAAACTCGCTGACAATTATCCGTACGATATGCAATATACAATATATTGAGTCGTCTTATCTAGCGAACAGCGTACAGCCCGAGCCAGGAAAATGGTGGAGATTTTGTCTAAAGAAAAACAAAACACAGGACCTAGTCGTATACTCTTCGCAACTGCACTAATCATAATGCTCCTCGTCGGGATCGCTGGGGGCTACTTCGCGGGTATGAGTACCGCTCCGTCTGGTGGCGTAACGCAGTCTTCCACTAACACTGGAGCCTTGACTACCAACCAATTAGTAATCGGGGTGACTGATAAGGTGACAGATCTGGACCCTGCAAACGTTTGGGGAGTCTTCACACAAGAAGTGTTAACCAACACGATGGAGGGGCTCCTCAAGTATATCCCAGGAACAACTGACCTTGAACCAGGCATCGCCAGTTCCTACACGATTGAGAATAATGGCACCGTATACATCTTCAAGCTCAAGCCTAACCTCCGGTTCGCTGATGGAACTTTGGCTAACGCGAATAATGTCGTTTGGTCCATCAAGAGAGTCATGACGATCGGCGCTGACGCAGCTTACCTTGTCACCGACTATGTCAAAGACGTTCAAGCTTTGGACAACGAGACAGTGAAGTTCACTCTTCTGGCACCTGCTTCGTACTTTCCGGCTCTTGTTGCATGCTCTGAATACTTCACAGTGCATCCGTCTTACAATCCTAGCAAGATTGACAGTGACCAAACAGCAGGTGGTCTGGGTGAGTACCACATTACGACATGGCAGAGAGATGTACAGCTCGTCCTAGATGCAAATCCCTACTACTTTGACGGCGCACCAAAGATAAGCAGAATCATAATCAAATTCTACTCGACGGCATCTGCTCTAGCACTGGCTATTCAATCTGGGGAAATCGACGTCGCTTGGAGAACCCTTAACCCGTCAGATATCAACAACCTTCGTTCAATTCCAACGCTTCAAGTTCAAGACGTCCCAGGGGCCTACATTCGCTACATAATCCTTAACGAGAACATTCCCCCGTTCAACAACCATCTCGTAAGGCAGGCAATAGCCGCCGCCGCAGATAGGAATGCAATAAGTAACAAGATATTCTATGGGACAGTTCATCCGCTCTACAGCATGATTCCCATGGGTATGTGGGGTCATACAGATGCCTTCTTGAAGGATTATGGAGAAAACAATCTTGACCTGGCGAAGAATCTTCTGACACAAGCAGGCTATAGCGAGGCAAACAAACTCACGTTCGACTTGTGGTATACGCCAACCCATTACGGAGACACTGAGGCAGATGTTGCACTGCAATTAAAGAACAGTCTGGAAGCGACCGGCATGATATCGGTCAACTTGAAGTCAGCGGAATGGGCAACATACCTCGACCAGACAAAGGCGGGCCTCTATCCAGCTTCCTTGTACGGATGGTTCCCCGACTACTTGGACCCGGATGACTACCAAAGTTCTTGGATTGATGTAGGGTGGATCGGACATGCTTACAAAGACCCTGTCGTTTCGAGCCTTGTCGCCAATGCGAGCATGGCCCAGAGCGTTCAAGAGAGAACCGCCTTGTACGCCCAATCTCAAGCCCTTTGGTCTCAAGACGCGGCGATAATTCCACTTTACCAAGGCGGAATCCAAATAGTATCAAAACCAAATGTCAGCGGTCTCGTTCTGGATCCTGTGATGGTTCTTCGCTACTGGCTGATCTACTTCAAACCCACGTAGGCTCAGCCAGCCCATCCTTTTTCTTGGAATGCCATGGTGCTTGGGCTCACTCAGATCCTTTCTGTTGATGCGCCTCATCCTCACTATTCCTACAATCTTGGTACTGCTTACCCTTGTTTTCCTAATCACTCATGTTATGCCGGGGGATCCAGTTCGCTCGATAGTGGGTATGTATGCCCCGGAAAAAACTATCTTAGAGTTACGTCATGCGTTAGGCCTAGTTGATGCGAACGGCAATCCGATTCCGCTCTACATCCAGTTCCTGAACTATGTAGTAGGAGTGTTCCGAGGAGACCTTGGCAACTCTCTCATCTGGGGCAGAGAGCCTGTCATGGTTGAAGTTGAGCTGTATCTGCCTGCAACACTGGAACTGACCATATGGGGATTCATCATTAGCATAATCATTGGTCTTTGCGCGGGGGTACTCTCTGCGTTGAAGCGAGGAACAGTCGTCGATCACGCCCTGCGTATTTACGGTATTGTGGCTTATGCCCTCTTCATTCCATGGATAGGAATGCTCACGCAAATGTTGTTCGCTGTTAACCTACACTTGCTCCCGGTTGCAGGGAGAATCGACCCAGGTATTGACATTCAGCGAATCACCGGTCTGTACGTTTTGGACAGTGTTCTGACCGGAAACTGGGTGGGATTGTACAGTGCTGTTCGTCACCTAATTCTTCCTTCACTTATTCTTGGAATTATGCTCTCGGGCGTTTTCTGTAGGCTTTCGAGGAACTCAGTGCTTGAAGTGCTCTCACAGGACTTCATTACTGCAATAAGGGCAAGAGGGCTTCCAGAGAGAGCGGTAATGAGACATGCGTTGAAGAATGCCTTCATCCCCATCCTAACCATGATGGGGCTTGAGTTTGCTATGCTCTTGACGGGAGCAGTGCTGACTGAGACAACGTTCAGTTGGCCTGGTATAGGGAGTTTCCTAATTGACCGAATTACCTACCGAGATTACAATAGTCTTCAAGGAACCGTAGTAATCTTCGCGATTATGATATCCATTGTGAGCTTGATTGTAGACGTCGTTTACGCACTCATAGATCCTCGGATTAGATTCTAGGTGAACTAGTGTGACTTTAGAGTTCTCAAGGTGGCTGACAACCCTATTACCGAAAGGTCAGGGAAGAGGACTGGTTATCGCTGGCTCCGCAATTGTCGGATTCATTGTCTTTTTGTCAATATTCGCGCCCTTACTTACAAAATACAGTCCGACTCAACCAGTCGGATTATCAATGGTTCCTCCGTCTATAGATCATCCGATGGGCACTAACACCCTCGGTTACGATCTCTATAGCAGAATCCTGTATGGTGGAAGGACCATTCTAATCGTGGTTGTCTTATCGACATTCCTGTCGATGATCTGTGGAATGCCGCTTGGCCTTCTCTCAGGGTATCTCGGAGGAGGCGTTGACAGGTCACTTAGTGTCGTTATGGACAGTATCTACGTTTTCCCTGGTCTAATAATCGCGATAGCAATGGCGGCCGTTCTCGGCCCAGGAATAGCCAACGTAGCCGTAGCTATAGCGATTGTCTACATTCCAACTTACTTCAGAATGATAAGAGGGCACACGCTTTCAATAAAGGAACAACGGTATATCGAAGCAGTTCGATCAATCGGGGCTAAGACTCGTACCATTCTGTTCAGTCATATATTGCCCAACGTTCTTCCAACCCTCATCGTTGTCTTTTCCCTCAATGTGGCTGACGCCATACTGACAGAAGCTGGTCTCAGCTTCTTCGGCCTCAGCGTAACCGCGCCCACACCGGACTGGGGATACGATCTTCGAGCGGGCCAATCGTTTCTTCCGTCAGGGTCTTGGTGGCTCATAACCTTCCCCGGCTTGATGATACTTCTGCTCGCCATAGGGTTCAGCCTTCTGGGAGATGGACTCAACGAGGTGACCAGCCATGGATAGCAGCCAAGTGAACTCCCAGGACATTCTCGCAATTAAAGGTCTGAAGACGTACTATCCGATTTCTAGAGGAATCGTGAAGGCTGTTGACGACGTGACACTTTCGGTAAGCAAAAGTGAGTTTCTGGGTCTCGTTGGTGAGTCAGGATCTGGAAAATCCACGCTCGGACTTTCCATTCTTAGACTCGTACCTTCACCCGGTCGCATTGTAGAGGGCTCCATCCTCTTCGACGGCACTGATACTTTGAGACTCTCAGATGCTCAGATGCGTCGGCTTAGAGGACGCGAACTGAGTATGGTTTTCCAAGATCCAATGATGTCGCTTGACCCGCTCATGAAGATCGGAGACCAGATTGTCGAAACCGTCCGATGGCATGAGCAGATAACAAGAGGTGAGGCAGTTACGCGAGCGAAGAGAGTTCTTGACCTTGTCGGCATAGGCTCTGAACGCTTCCAGGATTTTCCGCATCAGTTCAGTGGCGGCATGAGGCAGAGGGTGATGATAGCCTTGGCAATTTGCGTCAACTCACGCGTGATTATCGCGGATGAACCAACCACGGCGTTAGATGTCATTGTGCAAGCGCGTGTCTTGGATTTGTTGTCAGATCTCCGGACGAAGTATGGCTTGACTCTAATACTCATCACCCACGACTTGGCTGCTGTGATCGAAAGGTGTGATAATGTTGCAATCATGTACGCAGGACAACTTGTTGAACATGGTAATAGAAGGCAGATCGCGACGGATCCACTTCATCCCTACACACAGGGTTTGTTGAAGTCCACACCAAACATACGACTCGTATCTGGCAAGTCCAGTTTCATCGAAGGAACAAGTCCAGACATGACTAATCCTCCGCAAGGCTGTAGATTTCATCCTAGATGCGCCTTTGCCAAGGAAGTCTGCAGAAGGGACGTTCCGGTGCTTACAAAGCGAAGCGATGGGCGGACGGTACGGTGTTTCTTGTACGCTTAGTGATCAAACTTGGATGCGTTTGTAAGAGTAGTCGGCCTCAGAAAATACTTCCCCGTCCAGAAGGGCGCACTGCAGAGGTTGGTTTCGAGAGCAAGGGATTACGTTCGTGCAGTAGACGACGTCTCTTTCACCATAGAAAAAGGGAGAGTAATGACTCTGGCTGGCGAGAGTGGAAGCGGAAAGACAACCACTGGGAAGACAATTCTCCGACTCGTCGAGCCAACCGAGGGGCACGTGTTTCTGGGTGGAACAGACGTGACTACCATGAAACGGGAGGCACTACGAAGATTCCGAAGACGGATGCAGATGGTCTTCCAAGATCCCTATGCTTCGCTTGACCCGCGCCAAAGAATCGGCGACGCCGTCTCTGACCCGCTACGGATCCATGGAATATCAAACGCTTCTGAGAGAAAACAATTGGCCCTCCAGATGCTGGAAAAGGTAGGTCTCACGCCTCCTAGTGATTTCTTCGACCTATATCCCAGGAACATGAGCGGAGGGCAGCGACAGAGGGTAGCTATAGCCCGAGCGATCATACTGCATCCAGATCTTGTGGTTGCAGACGAACCTGTCTCAATGATAGATGTGTCTCTCAGGTTGTCAATTCTGGAGTTGATGATTAAACTGAAAGAGGAATTCGACCTCACATACCTCTTCATCACTCACGATCTCGCGGTTGCGAAGGAAATATCGGATACAATCGCAATAATGTACATGGGAGAAATCGTCGAAATAGCTTCAAAAGAAGAACTATACACGAAACCATCGCATCCCTACACGATCTGCCTCCTTTCAGCGGTCCCTGTGCCTGACCCAGACAACGTTTCTCAAGGAATAAGACCGAAAGGTGAAATTTCAAGTATAATCAATCCGCCTCCTGGATGCAGATTCAGTCCGAGATGTCCATTCGCTCAACCTCTCTGCACTGCGAAGCACCCTGACCTGCAAAAGATACGGGAAGGTCATTCAGTAGCCTGCTTTTTCCCCAAAGAGACTTACAGTATCATCAAATCTTAGAGAAACAGGTGGATCGGCATGCGCGTGATTGATCTCAGAAGCGACACCGTCACACTCCCGACTGAAGAGATGCTTGATGCGATCAGGACTGCAAAGTTAGGTGACGACGTCTACAGGGAAGATCCTACAGTCAACCGTCTAGAGGAACTTGCTGCTGAGAAGATGGGCAAAGAGGCTGCCCTACTGACGACGAGCGGAACCCAGGCGAACCTGGTAAGCTTAATGAGCCAAACGAAACGTGGTGACGAGGTGATACTGGAGCGCGACGCCCACATATACTACTATGAGTTAGGCGCATTCTCAATCCTAGGAGGCCTAGTGCCTCGCCTCGTCAAAGGCAACATGGGAGTTATGACGCCAGAAGACATCGAAGCAGCCCTGAGGCCAAGAGACATTCACTTTCCACCAACCAGCTTGGTATGCATAGAAAATACTCATAACCGTGCTGGAGGAGCGATGTGGACACCTTCTCAGACTAAAGCAGTATACGATTTCGCGAAGAGTCAGGGATTGAACGTTCACATGGACGGCGCTAGGATATTCAACGCCGCAGTTGCCCAAAGCTTGGACCCGCGTGAATTCACGCAATATGTAGATTCCTTAATGTTTTGTCTCTCGAAAGGCTTGAGTGCACCAATTGGATCCATGGTTGTGGGCGACCATGATTTCATAGATCGCGCCAGAAAATACCGAAAAATGCTTGGTGGCGGAATGAGGCAAGCGGGAATAATCGCCGCTTGTGGAATAATTGCACTGGAAAAAATGGTAGATCGCCTAGGAGATGACCATGTCAATGCGAAAACTCTGGCTACCGGCCTCGCGAGACTAGGGGTCTCGGTAAACCCTTCACGAGTGCAGACGAACATTGTCATCTACGATATTAGTGGATTAGGGCTAGACGCTGAAGGATGGGTTGCAAGGATGCGCGAATATGGAATAAAGGCCGATGCGGTTGATGCTGGTCGAGTAAGGATGGTCACTCATCGCGGAATAGAGAAAGATGACATTGAATACACGGTGAATGTTGCTGAGAAAATTGTCGACCAGATCAGAAGCAAGCCCTAGCTCAGTAATGAGGAACGATGGACCCACGACTGCTAACATTCATGTACAGAGTCCCACCGTTCAAGCATAACCGAAAGCAAGTCCGCCAGTTCCGTAGTCTGCGCAGGTTCTCAGTTGATGTCAGAAAGATCGAGTGATTGGCTTAAAGTTCGGTCGGGTCTGCTGTTTTGATGCGTAGATGGCCAGTGCGAGGCTCCACAATTGATCGTCATGCGTGCCAGGTGGGTGGCTGAACTTCAACGTCCCGGACTTGGTGGTTTCACATTGTTGCGCCGTCATCTGGACTAGGAGTTGTGGGTTGTCTCTTGGGAGGGTAAGTCTGCCCTGCTCTAAGGCGAGTTTCAGTTTGCCCATGATGTCTTCCTTCATTTGCGCGGTCAGGGTGACGCCTTCTATTTCTCGCATGAATTGTTTGATTTCTTCGTAGGGTCCTTCACCCACTCCCGTCTTGTCGAGGCAGCCCGCCGCAAAGGCGTACGCCTCGTGCAGCCGCCTCACAGTGCCTATTGCCGCGGTGTAGGGGGTCTCCAGCGGCAGTTCCTTGAGGTAGACGAGGCGAAGGTTATCGCCAACCTTCTCTAGGATGGCGATTGCTGAATGGTCGGCGTGCTTCCCGAAATCTATGCCAATCAGGAATTGTCCCCGGTACTTTTCGGCTTGGAGTGGATCCCTGTTCAGCGCATATTTGCCGTCCGTGCAGCTTAACACCAACTCGCTGGGCAGGAAGCTGAATTGGTCGTCCATGAAGGCGGCGTTGTATTCACGGTTGAAGGCAAAGTCACCGATGGTTCTCCTCTCCAGTTCCAACTGTTCGCTGGTGACCGTAGGGTTCATGGCGCTCGGTCAGTTGTAGGTTTTGAATCGCAGTTCAGGTTTGCTCAACGCCTCGTAGAACGGGTGGTCCTTCGTCCACGGGGTGGAGATCATGATCAGCCGGGCTCCTGGCCGCGTGATCATGGTCGGCCTAACCACCGACTGAATAACAGTACTCGGTATGAAATTCGCTTCGTCCAGGATGACCATGTCCGCGGTGAAGCCCCGTAGGGTCGACCCTTCCCTTCCGCAGGGTAAGGCTACGATCTCTGATCCGTTACTGAATCGAACTTTCGTTCTTGTCCTGTAAATCAAAAGGGCTTTCGCGGGGATAGCGGTTTCCGTGTCGTCGAGGATTTTGTCGAAGAGTATTATGCTCTGGCGTAGGCCTGCGCTGACGATTAGAATTCGAACATGGTTCTTTGCGAGGGCGAAGTGTAGGGCTACGATCGCGGCTAGGGTTGTTTTTCCAACCTGTCGGCCGCAGCAGGCGGCAATAAGCGTGGAATTGTCACGTAGGAATTTCTCCTGGTATGGGTAGGGCTGGAAGTGTAGGAATGTTCTCGCGAACTCAACGGGATCCTGTAGGGCCTTGTGGTAGAGTTGCGCGTATCGTTTGAGGCGTTCACTGTTCTCCATGCTTCGGGGCCTCCTCCCCTATGGCTAGGCTGATTTGCTCCATGATGTCGGATTGGGTTTGCTTGCCTAATCTGTCGCGGCGGCTGAGCGCTAGTTCTCGGGTTAGGTTCTCGATGATCTTCATCAGTTTCAATTTGCTGTCGACCACGACCGAGTACGTGTCAACCGTTGACCGCTTCGAGTCGAGGAATACTTCCAGGGTTTTCGCTTGTATTGCGGTTCGGGCGATCTGGTCGATGAGTATGTCGTCTATGGCTGGTTCGTATCCTCCCGCCTTCTCCAGCACTTTGACTAACGCGTTCTTAGTTCGTTCGTACTCGGGGACGTCTTTCTTTGTGAGTAGCTCTTGCTTCTCTACCTTCGCCAGTGGGTCTCCAACATGTTTTATTTTCATGGGGCCGCGGCCTCCTGTGTCTTCGGGTCGTGGTTGTTTCTCCACGGGGCCTCTGCTAAGTATTGGAGTAGGAAGTGTCTCAGGAGGCGTGAGAGTGTTAGGTTGTGTTCGTGGGCGAGTTGCTTGAGCTCGGCGGCGGTCCGGCGTGGGATCCAGACGCCGATTTTTCTATGTCTCCATTCCTGGCTAAGCTTCAGTTTGGGGGCTGAGAGGCCGGTCTTCACGGCCTCGGTGATCACTAAGCCTCTTGAGCATGCTCCACTCTCTCGCGCGGCTCGCTCTAACTCGTCTGCCTCCGAGTCCGTTAGGTAATGGAATATTCTGACGCGGCGGGTGGGCTTGCTCGGATGAGTTTTCCTATTTGTTCTTCCCATGCTTGGTTCATATCGGCCGAAACCATGACGTTTCGGTGACATCCTTGAGACCCTGAGCCATCCCTATTAATTCGCTCGTCACGGCTCATCCGGGTCACCACGAAATCAGCCTGTCTCCGCGACAAAGCCGCGACTCACAGCTGACAGCCCTTGGTCTACGCTAAACCAGCACCCAAAACCCATACTGAACGAATAATCAAACCATCCACAACTCAAGGCTCTCGCTGCCACTGAAGCCCCGTTTCTCGGCCGCATAGGGTGTGAGTTGAGTCGTTGGTTATGGGTGCGTGTTTGATGTCTGCATTAATGTCTCTAGGAGGTCGATTACATTTGCTTGCTTCGCTCTCTTCCTAAGGTAGGAATAGTCGAGTTTGCCTTTTTGCATTGCCAGAACTGAGACGGCGTCCTGCTCATCTTGGACCCCCCGGTCTTTTCTGGCAAGTTTGTTTACAATGAAGTCTTCAGGACCAATTGCGAACATTTCGAAACTGTCGGCGAAGGGGTGCACTTTCACACGCCGGCGTAGAGTTTCCCTATCGAAAATAACGCCGTCAGGTTTCGTCCACATTTCAACTTCCAACATTTCCTTAAGGTCCGTCAGAAAGAAGAGCGGTGCGTCAGGGTGGGGCTCCGGGGCCAGGTGGTAACCCAATTTTCGTAGACTGCCTTGAAGTTCGATGCTCTTCTCGTAATTCGCTGCAATAGCCAAATCCACATCTTGCGTGGCTCGAATTTGTCCATACGCTGCTAGGGCGAATCCTCCGATGAGCATGTGCGGTATGGAGAGATTATCGAGCGCCGTGCTTAATTTTCGCAGTGCTCGCGATGTTCCGGGCAAGTTTGTTCACCTCTTGGAATCTTGCATACGGCGGTATGCCGCTCTCAACCAGCCTTCTCGTCAGTTCCGCCTGGTGTAGGGCCTTCTTGATATCGTACTCATTGCTTCGAAGGGGCAGGCCGCTGAGGCGGTTGTATTCCTTCACGAACTGTTTACCGATTGGCGTTGCGCGAAGGTACTGTCTTGGTCGGCCCAGCCCTTGTTTTCTTTGCGTATCGGCCATCAGGAGGCTACGTGCCTTTAGTTCTTTGATTAGCGCCATAGTTCTATCGTGGCTTCCACCCATCTTCCCCACCAGCTCCGACACAGACAACTCAGCCTCCAGGCAACAGGAGAGAACCCGTGCAGCCAGGTCGATCCGCACCACCAATCACTCCACCCAATTTATTCCCAATTCAGGAATAAATACCCCCCGCAGCCCACACACGAAGACGGAAAGTAACATAGTTTGCTCCAAAACAGGAGACACCTCCCTTATGTTGCCGTATTAATATGAAGTTAATATGGTCAAAGCAATCGTTGAGATAGACGAAGAAGCGAACAGGGTCATCAACATCCTCAAGGCCCAGTTCGGCTTGAAGGATAAATCACAGGCGATAAACGAAATGGCCAAGCAGTACAAGCTGCTCGTCCGAGAGTCTGAGGTAAGGCCCGAATACCTGAAGAAACTCGACAAGATACACAAAGAACCAATTATCAGGATCGGCAACGCCGGCGACTTCAAGAGAAAATACGGCTTGAAATGAATGTACCCCTTAGAGGCAAGAGAGCACGTTGACAGAATTTTCAAGAAGCTCGCCAAAAGGAATCGTAATCAAGTGAAGATCATAGCCAAGAAGATAGAGGAGATACTGGAAGATCCGCATAGATTCAAGCCAATGCGCTTTCCACTCGGCGGAATGAGGAGAGCCCACTTCGGCAGTTTTTGTCCTTTTCAATCGACGAACCACGAAAGACCGTTATTCTCGAAGATTATGAACACCATGACAGGGTGTACAGGGCGAAGTAGATTTCTTTCAACGCGGCCGGTCCCCGGATTCAAACCCTATACCCGCGCGTTCTAACGTCACAAGTCCGAGCACTCTGTATTTGCTCGTCGTTGCAAGAGACGTGTGTTCTGCCTAGAATTCCGTATGTTATGTCAAGCCTTTACGTTGCAAGGTAACTATTGCTTCTTCGCCGCTTTTTCGGCTGGCTGAGTTAATCGACCATGACATGAGAAAACAGAGGAGGTGAAATGAGATGGGAAAGTTCCTAGTGGCTCATACGCTGCCGTCACCTGCAACCATTGCGGACGCTGGAGTGTTCGCCAAGATGGCCAAAGCCAATGTCACCTTGGACGCCTATTGGATTGGTGGTACGATACAGCTGAACGAGCAAGGAAAGGCGACCAAGATACTTTGCGAGTGGGACGCAAAAGACGCTGAATCAATACGCAAAGTTCTCGCTAAAGTTCCTGGACTTCCAGTAGACGGAGTGTATCCGATGGCGAAAGTGGACGCAGAATCCTACAGGTAACGAAAGCAAAGCTCGAACGATGTTTTTCCTTCTCTTTTTGTGTGTGTGCGCACCAGCTGACCCCCACGCACTAAAACGACGAGTCAAATTCACTCGAGTATTCTAACTTTGACCGATTCGTTCTCTGATACTGGCCTTAGCGTCTGCCTTGTCGCCTCCAAGGCTAGAACTGACCTAGGTTTTTTACACACACGGTACACATGATATGGTAGTGTATGGAGTGAGAGTTCTTTGAATAAGTTCTGGCAGAAGAAGCCCAGTCTGGCTGTAGCTTTGTTACTGCTTCTCGTTGCAATTGCGACCTTACAGTCGGTCTTAGCGACCAATCATGCTCAACAGCAAGTCACGTCTACTACAACTGAGACAACGACGGTAACGGTTGAGGCTAATTCAAGCGAAATTCAGCCACTCAACCAATATGGAGTAGTGCGAATCCAAACCACCGCAATCAATCTTGGCCGCACATTGTACGTCGATCTCAACAGTACGGTTGGGCCCATCTACCTTGAGCAGCTGCAGATTGTCCTTAGATCCCCGCAGAGCCAAGACATCGTTGCCGCTGGGGTTACCCTCGCAGGGTTGAGTGGGCCAATATGCAGTGGCACGATCATTAAGGCAGGACAATTATACGGTGCCTTCAACTTCTCCACGTGTACAAGCCCAGCAGAATTAACGGATCCTGTAGGTAACTTGGCCATCGCGGCTGCCGCGGGTACCTCAAATGCATTTAGCATGCAACCAATAGCAAATGCAGCTTCATCTATCTACGGGCAGGTCATCGTCATAGCGACGCTCTGTGTACCCATAACCGCCACAGTCACCCTGACCGCAACGCTGCAGTAGAACCGGCCAAGATCAACCTTCTTTTATTTTTGATTTTTCTCGCAACTTAATTCTCCATTATTGTTGAGCGTTTGATTAGCGCTGTGAAGTGCGACAACTAAACCTGTTGCGCACCGCATCTATCGCAGAACCGCTCAGGCCCTGAGAGTGGGTTACCACACGACTTACAAAGCTTGGGCGCGCCAGACGTAGGCTTCGCAGGTCCCCCGAGGTCCCTCCTCCGCAGCACCAGGAAGACCCCAACCAACACAACGGCCACTACTATCACCGCCCCGATAACCGCGTACAAGAGCACGCTACTGGCGCCCCCCGAGCTGAGCACGGGCGGTGGCGTGGTCTGTATCTGGCTCACAGTTTGAGTAGAGGATGGGGTAACAGCCTGTGTTTGAGTAAGCGGCGGTTGAGTTGAGGTTACAGTCTGGGCGACGGATTGAGTAGTCGATGGTTGAATGGCAACCGAAGAAAGTGAGGACGAGGTGCTACTGCTCGTGCAGCTATCGGTGCTCGTGGTAGGAGTAGTTGAGTAACTCAGTATACGCAACCAGTACACGTACTCGTAGGACCAGGGGTTCCGGAACAGACCAGTGAATGTTGACCCGCCGACATAAAGCGTGGAATGAGAGCTGTCAATTCCCGTAGCATTGTTGTATGTTACCATGTTGCGAAGACAATCGAGGCTTATCGAAGGTTCATGGCTCCAAGGGCCGTCCGTCCTAGTTAGCGCGTTCATGGAGACTGAGGTTGGGGTCACTATCGTCTCCGTGAATAAGTAGTTTCGACCAGTTGAAGGCAACCTGCCTCCAAGTACAAAGCGTGATCCGTTGGAGGACAAGGAGTGAGCGTTGTAAATTAGACTTGGCAAGTCATACTGACCGACGTAACCAAGCAAGTTTGAGAACTCATACGACGCGTAATAGCCGTTAGCCGGGGTTGGATTTCCTGGGCCAACATGGGCTGATGGACCATCGGAGTAAAACCCGAGGCCTATGTCATCTGCTTCGGGCAGAGGGGGTGAGCCGGGTTCATACATACCACTGAATTCCATGACAACATTTTGAGTCGTGAACGGGCTGTCATATATGACCGCCCCCGCCTGACTGTCATTGTTGACAAGTTGGATTCCTCCGAAACCTGATGAAGAATTCAAACCACCAATGAATTTGGCTGAGCCTTGAAGGAACCAACCTTGAGGGAGCGAACTTCCCGTGAAGTCAACGGATAGGAGCGTGGTCGGTTGGGCTTGCGATACGGGAAGCAACAGCATGGGAGCCACTGCACTGCCCGTTAGGAGCAGCGCAACGGTTAGAGAGAGCGCAACATGTTTCATTGCATACGTTCTTCATGTGTGGCTGCGAAGGCACTATTGTGGGATAAGAGTCGCCGTCGCGTTCAGATAGATCCACATGCCTTGGCCGGGCCATACCTGGCTGAGCGTGATCCCTTTTGTCCATGTGGCCTCTGTGTTATTGTAAACCCATGCAATAGTATACTTCGTGTTTACGCTTGTCAAGTACTGGCTGACTGTTTCATTTTGAATTGTGGGTTGAGGTTTGAACCCGATTAGGTTCCAGCCGGTCGCCAAAGAATATGTTGGAGGAGGAGAGCCCGGTGTTATCACGTAGCCGACAATGGTTATGTTGATTGGGTCGGTAACGAGCACCCAGTAACCCTTCCCGTCAACCATGGAGGCCAATGTTCCCAGGTTGGGCGGCTTGAAATAGGACCACGTGTTCGGAGGCGTAAAGCCCCAAACTATCCCTAGCTCATTCAACTGGATTAGGGGCGCGAGAAGCTTCGCGGTCGCAGTCTGCGTGGGCACGACGGGTAGGCTGATTAGGTTCCACCCAGCCTGCAACTCCAACAGGAAACCCGACAGGCCAGTGGAACCAGGAAACATCAGAACACGACTGTTATTTGTGTCAGCAATCCAAAGATTACCGACCGCATCAAAGCCTATACCCCATGGGCCCGCGAGTCCACTCTGACTTAAACCCGGTGAGCTGCTGGTGAAGTCTGTTTGCCCGATTACTAGGCTCGCGGCCATTCCATTACCGAACGGAGGCGTATACCTCAAAACCCTGTGATTTGCGTTGTCGACAACCCAAAGGTTACCGGACAGATCGAAAGCCACGGCAGTAGGGAAGTTCAGTCCGGTTTGACTTGTGGCTTGGCCACCGCTATTGAAGCCGGGTTGACCGATTACTAGGCTCGCGGCCATTCCATTACTGAATGGGGGCTTAAACATCAACACACGACTATTCAATTCGTCGGCGACCCAGAGGTAACCGGATGTATCAAACCTCAGACCGATCGGGCTGTAGAACCCGGTTTGATTTACGGGACCTGAAACAGCCCCACCCCAATTGAAGCTCTTGTGACCTATCACGAGAGTCGCTGCCATTCTAGTAGTGAACGGAGGTTTAAACATCAAGACACGATTGTTCCCGGTGTCTGAAACCCACAAATCACCGGATCCATCAAAACCCAAACCATCCGGGCCACTTAACCCGGTTTGATTTGTGGCAGCGACATAGGTCGTAAAGTTTCCTTGGCCGATCACTAGGTTGGCCGCCATTCCCGTAGCGAACGGAGGCTTAAACATCAGAACCCGATTGTTGTTATGGTCAGCGACCCACAAGTTACCCGACGCATCAAAAGCCAAACCATACGGGTTACTTAACCCGGTTTGAGTATGGCGACCGCTATTGTCCGTAAAGACGTTTTGACCGATCACCAGGCTCGCGGCCATCCCATTCGTGAACGGCGGCTTAAACATCAAAACCCTAGAATTAGCACGGTCAACAACCCAAAGGTTACCTGACGAATCAGAACTCAGCGCATAAGGATAAGCCAAGCTGGTTTGAGTTGTGTAATGGCCACCGGTCGTAAAGTTCACCTGGCCGATTACCAGGCTGGCGCTTTGGCCCGTAGTGAAAGCGCGGGCAGGCGTAAGGAGTGAACCAATCAGCACCACAGCCAACAGGGTGCAACAGAGCAAGTTCCTATTACGAAAACCATTGAACAATTGCTGTCAGAGATATTTCATTTGCTTTGCTTATGATACTTTGAGCTATAGAGTACATACGCAAAGTACACACGCTAAGCATGTGTCCGCTCGAGGCAGTTCCATACCACGGAGGTCGTCAACGCAAATCGGGCGGAAAGTTTTCAC
>JBAVCK010000108.1:0-12652 GCA_049586635.1 Bathyarchaeia archaeon | reverse complement strand
AACCACAGTAATCGTCTTAGCAGACCGTGGCAGTGTGAAACCCATCCTCAAGACGGGGATTGTAACCTTCGCAACAAGCACCCAGACGAACCTTCAGATCTACGCCGAAACCACGACCACAAGCTACACCGATAATGCCACGCCGCCGGTCTACCTGCAATTGACCGCTCAATACGCGCCAACTGTAGCGATCATAGTAGCGCTCCTCTCGGCCATCCTTTTCGCCCTGGGCATAAGCTGGCGGTTCAGCTCACAAACTTCATCGCCCCTCGATGCGCTGAAGCAGCATATCCAAGCACGAAATCGCACTAGTCAAAGCACTTCCTGCCGTCGCCGGGTGAGCCGCGTTCTGAGTTAAGAAGAGGAAAGCGGCAAAATCAGTCCCGCAGCGAAATGGCTGGTTGGTTACTTGGGGGCGTGTGGGCTTAGTGCGCCTTGAAGTACTCGTTTCTTGCTGTCAGCGATCTCGGCATGTTTCTGTAATTCGTAAAAGTCCGCTAGAAACTGTTCTCCCTTCGGCGTTACGGTGTAGACTTTGTCCCCGTTGCTCGTGTTGACCTCGATCAGTTGCAAGTCTTCGAGTTGTTTCAAGTACTTCTGGGTCAGGTCGAAGCTTAGGTTGCCCTGGTACATTATCTTCGTCTTCCGTGAACCGGCTTTGGCGATTTCGAGTATGTTCGCTGTGATTTCTATGCGGCCTCTGTACTGGCGTTTGTGCTTGCTCAATGGTTCAGCCACGTGTTTCGCTTGCCAGATGGCTGTGGACATATGAAGGATGTTGTGGAGTTATGTTCTAGAACATTAATCCTTAACATTAACGCATGCCAACCACAACATAATGGACAGGTGGGTGTAAATCCCTCGCCTAGACCTGCTTGGCAAAACCTACTCATTTTCAAGTAGCAACCGCTACGAGATGGCTATTCAGCCTCACGTAATCCTTCAGAAACTCATTACCCTTCTCGGTCGCCCGGTACATCGTCCCATCCTCCCCGACAACCTGTTCAAGCAATCCATTCTCCTGGAGCAAAGCCAGGTACTTCTCAAGTTGGCGGTGGCTCAGATTCGCCCGGTACATAATATGCGTTTTGAGTATCCTGTTCCCCGCGACCTGCAGGATTTTCGCAAGTATCTCAACGCGTGTTCTATTGGGCTCCGGCCTTTGTTCTAGAACATACATGCCCAATCACCAGTAAGCTAACCTAGTCAATCCGACATATAACTTCTACCTCCTAATTCTGATTATCGCGCCCCGGCGACCCCAAACCCGCAACGTTACCGAAATCGCTCAAATACTCAGACAACCATCAAATGCCGAGTCTTGCTCATGTCTGAACGTATCACAGTCGACCGAAAAGAATTCGAAGCCTTCCTTGCTGACAACCAATCCCTCATGGACCGCTGCCAGCAACTCGTCAAGAGAATCGACGAACTAGACAAGGCTAACAAGCAATTACGCGATGAACTTCAAACCTCTAAAGCCAAAATCGAGTCTGTCGAAGTAAGCCTCACCGCTGGTTCGCGCCAGATGGATGAGTCGCTTCGGAAGACACGGGAGACCATAACTCGACTCATTCGGGAAACGGACAAGCGACTGCCAAAGTAAATCAAGGCAAGACTGCGCGACCGCAACGATCACAGAACTTAGCCTCAGCCGGCAGCTCCCGTCCGCATGAACACAACGACCCTTTCGCTGTTCCCTCTCGAACAGGCCCGACGCCCGCCGCCATCAATTCACCAGTTAGTTTGATGCGGTGATGTCGAAGAGGTTTTGAACGGCGGGCAACCGGAGCGGAAGTGGCTCTTCGAACATTGCGTTTTAGAACTGCGTTTCGACGGTCTTGCGCTTCAAGCTCCGCTTGAGTCAGATCCAACCTCCTGAGAAGGCGTTCATACCTTTTGGCGAGCTCAGAGAACTCCTTAAGGAAAGCCTCCCAATCGCCTCGCTTTACCTGCAGAACTGAGCCCAAGGAATTCTGCCCGCGTGTGATAGCGTTCTGTCAGAAAAGTGTGGCGCTGCGGAAACAAGCTCCGGCCTGAGTCTCTCGCGGAGCCAATTTCCATCCTCTTCGAGCCCCCCTTCCTCACTAGTCCTTGTCTCAACGCCGTGTGGGATAGCTTGAAAAACCAGGCACTCTACCAGCCAACTCTATCCATGTACCAACCGGCGATTACTTGAAACTCACGCAGAGCCTAAACCGTGACTCGGTCCTCAGAAAACTGCGAACGAAGCAGTTAGGCCGGTCGCTGGAGATTCTTGACAAGTGCACATCGACGAACGATGTGGCCGCACAACGAGCCAACGCTGGCGCTCCGCACGGCCACACTGTTCTCGCTAAGGAGCAAACCTCGGGTCGCGGCCGCCAGGGCCGGGCCTGGCTTTCTCCAAGAGGCGGGATTTGGTTAACAACTGTGCTTCGCTCTCCTTTGACACTCGACCCTTTGAGCGCTCTCCCCATAATCGGCGCCCTAGCTGCGGCCAAAACCATCAACTCCAACCCAAAGGTCGGGGCGCGCGTACGTTGGCCCAACGACATCCTTGTTGGCGACCGAAAACTCGCAGGTGTCATAGCGGAAACCAAATTCAAAGGAAATCAACTAGAATATGCTCTCTTGGGCGTAGGAATAAACGCAAATTTCAATGCGGCCAAGCTAGGAGAGCTTCGTTCAAAGTCAACCTCGCTAGAGGACCTTCTCGGCTCACCTGTCGAAAGGGAAGTAATGATTGCCCTGCTCCTCATGGAAATAGAGAATGTCTACGAACTGGCATCCTCCAACCTGAGCGGCGCAATGAGTTTGCTCAAGGAACTAGATTGCTCACGTGGAAGGCAAGTTACAATCAAGGTCGAGGACGAAGAGCTCTCCGGAGTCGTAGCTGACTATGAATCATTTGCTAAAGTTCGAATCAAAACAGCTAACGGGTCTAACCGGTCGGTTGAAACAAGCTCGGTCATCAGCGTGGAGTATCCCCACTTCTAACCGACCGCTGAAGACATTATACGAAAGGCAATTCACGCTGCCACAGACTAATATGTGATAACCCGGCTCAGTAATAGCTCTCGAAGCAGAACTTGGTCGAAAGTTAATGAAAGAACCAGATTCCAGGATCAATAGAAAAATCGATCAACTACGCGAACTCAGGGAGAAAGCCGCCTTAGGGGGCGGGAAAGAACGCATCGACCAGCAGCATGCGAAAGGAAAACTCACTGCACACGAAAGGATAGACCTTCTCCTCGACCAGGGCAGTTTCGTTGAACTCGACCGCTTCGCCTTGACTCCGAACGTGGCACCTGGAATGGAGGATCGCAGAATTCTAGGAGATGGGGTTGTCACAGGGCACGGAACGGTAGACGGTCGCCCGGTCTATGTCTTTGCCCACGATTTCACAGTATTCGGAGGATCGCTGGGTGAAACCTTCGCAATGAAGGTCTGTAAAGTCATGGACCACGCGATGAAGGTTGGAGTTCCCATAATCGGATTGAACGATTCTGGCGGAGCGAGAATTCAGGAAGGGGTAGTGAGCCTTGGTGGCTATGCAGAGATATTCCAGCGGAACGTGCTGGCTAGCGGGGTGGTTCCGCAAATCTCTGCGATAATGGGCCCTTGCGCTGGGGGGGCAGTTTACTCTCCGGCACTAACCGACTTCGTAATTATGATCGACAAAACCAGTTACATGTTCGTTACTGGCCCAGACGTGGTCAAGTCTGTGCTCAATGAGGATGTTACCTTCGAAGCCCTCGGCGGCGCATCTGCCCACAGCCAAATCTCGGGTGTCTCTCACTTCTTCGCTGCTGATGAATCTACAGCAATACAATTGATCAAAGCAGTGCTCTCCTACCTACCGCAAAACAACTTAGAAGACCCACCCATCGTCAAGACAGGCGATGACCCGAACAGAATGGACCACGAACTCTCCTCAATTGTCCCATCAGATCCCGACCGCCCATACGACATGAAAGAAATCATTCAGAGAGTTCTTGATAATGGAACGTTCTTGGAGGTGCACGCACAGTGGGCCCCGAACATTGCCATAGGATTCGGACGCTTGGACGGTCGGAGCGTGGGTGTGGTTGCAAACCAACCCAAGCACTACGCCGGGGCATTGGATAACAACTCCTCTATGAAGGCAGCCCGATTCATACGATTCTGTGACTCATTCAACATTCCAATTCTAACGTTCGTCGACGTCCCAGGTTTTCTTCCTGGCGTCGATCAAGAGCATTCAGGCATAATCAAGAACGGGGCCAAACTGCTGTACGCATATTGTGAAGCTACAGTTCCGAAACTCACTGTAATCATACGCAAGGCCTACGGGGGAGCATATGACGTTCTTGGAAGCAAGCACATTCGAGCAGATTTCAATTTCGCATGGCCTACCGCTGAAATAGCCGTCATGGGTCCTGAAAGTGCCATCAAGATCATTTACAGGAAAAAGATCGCTGAAGACGCAGATCCGAAAGTAGTCAACAAGCTGCTGGAGGATTATCGTGAAAGGTTCGCCAACCCGTACGTGGCCGCGGAACGTGGGTATATTGACGATGTAATTGAACCACAAGAAACACGTCCACGGCTCATACGAGCTTTGGAGGCGTCGCTGAACAAACGCGAACTTAGGCCGCCCAAGAAGCATGGCAACCCTCCCCTCTAACTCAATATGCAATCTTCGACAGATCCGCAAGTAGTGAGGTTGCTCGACCTTTGAAGATGAAATTACTCATTGCCAACAGAGGCGAGATAGCGCTTAGGATTATCAGAACGTGCCGTAAGCTCGGCGTTCGCACAGTTCAGGCTTACTCGGACCCAGACCGAGATTCACTACCCCTACGCTACGCGGATGAAAGGTACGCCCTTGGGGGAGCGACCCCATCAGAGAGTTACTTGAGTGTTGAAAAGCTTGTCCGCGCGGCGCTAGATACTGGTTGCGATGCCGTTCATCCTGGCTACGGTTTCTTAGCTGAAGACAGTTCCTTCGTTCAGGCGTGTGAAGAGAACGGCCTCAACTTCATCGGCCCCTCAAGCGCCGCTCTGGAGAAACTTGGCAACAAGTTATCGGCCAGAAGAACCATGCAAGAGGCTGGAGTTCCAATCATACCTGCCGATGGACCTGTGAAGGACGCGGATGACGCGGCAGACGTCGCAGAGAAAATCGGATACCCAGTCATACTAAAGGCCGTCTATGGCGGTGGCGGAAGGGGAATGAGAATTGCAAAAACGAGCGATGAAGCCCGGCGATTCTTCCGCTTGACAAAACTCGAATCACTCTCCGCATTCGGAAGAGGAGAGGTCTATATTGAAAAGAGATTGATCAGCCCCAGACATGTTGAGATTCAAGCAGTCTGCGACAAGCATGGAAAGGTCGTCAGCCTCGGAGAACGTGAATGCAGCATACAACGCAGGCACCAGAAACTCCTTGAAGAAGCACCATCTGTCGCAGTGAACGAAAAGCTCCGGCAACAGCTGATTGACGCAGCCAAAAAGGGACTCTCGGCTGCAGGATACACAAATGCTGGGACCGTAGAGTTTCTGCTCAATAAGACCGGGGAATTCTACTTTCTCGAGGTCAACAAGCGACTTCAGGTTGAGCATCTTGTGACCGAGATGACAACCGGTATCGACATCGTAGAGGAGCAAATTACGATAGCATCTACATCCTCCCTAGGAATTTCTCAGAATGAGGTTCGGGTGGAAGGGTGGGCGATCAATTGCCGAATCAACGCCGAAGACGCGCGAAGTTTCGCCCCCTCGCCGGGCACCGTGATTCACTACCATCCGCCGACAGGGCCAGGTGTTCGTGTTGATTCAGCGTTGTTCTCTGGGTATACGATCCCTGAGTACTATGATTCGTTGGTTGCAAAGCTTGCAACAGGGGGACGGGACCGGTCTGAAGCGATCCAGCGAATGAAGGTCGCGCTCGATGAGATCGAGATAATTGGTGTGCCGACGACAATACCTTTGCACAGATTACTCATGCGCGACGAAGGATTCGTTACAGGAGACTTTGACACAACATATCTAAACGGCGTATTGCCACGGATGAATGCGAACCTTCTCACCTTAGAGAAATTTGCAGCCGTCGCGGCTTCTACGAGCAGAATTAGGAACCCCCCGACCACCATAGAACATAGGAACGGCGGCACGTTGAGGTGGCGAATAGCTGCAAGGGCGGAACAAATGAGGGAAAGGGCAGGGTGGTAAGATGCGCACATATAGAGTTCAGATCAATGGCAGGGAGTATACCGCATCAGTGGAGCAAAAGGGCGATGACGCCTTCCAGGTTACAGTAGACGGAGAGGTTTTCGAAAGCGAGCCGTTGACAAAAGGCAATATCTCCACTTGGCGGGTACGTTCGGCCGAGGACAGTATCAATGCACAAACAAGGGTCCTGCCGACTGACAAAGTGGATGTCTGGCTTGCTGGAACACCGTTTCAAGCCTCCGTTCAAGCCATCGGAGCAGGGGGTTATACCATTCCGACGCAGGGGATGGGGCGGTCACATCTAAGCGGTGATATTTGCGCCCCCATGCCAGGCCGAATAACTAGTATCCTCGTGAAAGAAGGTGAGTCTGTGGATGTTGGAACCCCTCTTTTGATTCTTGAGGCGATGAAAATGCAAAATGAGATAGTTTCACCAGTTGCAGGTAAGGTAAAATCGATTCTAATTGAAGAGGGCGTAGTGATTAAGAAAGAAGTCGTCCTCGTAATCGTGCAGTAAGAAAAGCCAAGGCTTCAGTTTCTTAGGCTTCGAATAATGTCGCGGGTTGCTGTAGACTTGTTTAGCGTGTAGAAGTGAATTCCCGGAACGCCATGGGTTAAGAGTTCCTTGCATTGCTCGGTTGCCTGTTCGACGCCATATTCGTGAACTGCTTCGGGGTTATCTTGGATCCGTTCCAGGTCCGTCACAAGCTTTTCTGGAATTGTTGCTCCGCATATGCGAGTAAACCTAAGGATTTGGTTGAAGTTTGTGATCGGCATTATGCCTGGAATAATCGGGACGGTTACGCCTTTTTCCCTCATTCTTCTCTCGAAACTGAAAAAGTGCTTGTTGTCGAAGAAGAGCTGGGTTATCACGAAGTCGGCTCCAGCATGCACTTTATGGCAAAGGTAGTTCCAATCTGCCTCCTTGTCCGCCGCTTCAATGTGCCCTTCGGGGTACCCGGCAACGGCGATGCATAGCGGGTAGGAGGCATGGATGAACGATGTCAGTTCGCTTGCGTGGCTAAACCCGGCGGGGTTGGGCCTGAACTTTGTTTGTCCTTGCGGGGGGTCGCCGCGCAAGGCGACGACGTTTTCAATTCCTGAAGCCACCAATCTGTCCAGGATGTTCTTGACCTCTTGCCTCGAATGCCCAACGCAGGTGAGGTGCGCCATGCTTTCCAGGCCAATCTCCCTTTTTGCGCGTGTGACAATGTCGATTGTTTTGTCTCGTGTTGCACCGCCGGCACCGTAAGTCACAGAGACATATCCAGGGTTTAGGTTCTTGACTTCCTTCAGAGTTTCAAAGAGCTGAGACATCGCCTCCTCTGTTTTGGGGGGAAAGAATTCCAATGAGAAAATTGGCCTTTTGGCCTTCAGCATTTCGGAAATTCTCATGGACTGGCTTGCCTTCTGACCTAGCGCTTTCCACTATGCGTCCACGGTCAGGTCATGGATTGTCTTGCCAACTCGGCGCCTTTTGCAATACTGCAGAGCTTCGCATACGCTACATCCCATGACCGTGTTCTCAGGCCACAATCAGGGTTCACGTAGATTCTTTCCGGGTCTTCGAGAATTTTAGTCGCATACTCTATCCTGTTTTGCACAAGTGTGGGGCTCTCAATCTCATCAATGTGCACGTCCGCAACCCCTAAACCAACTTCTCTGTCGTCACCGTACTCATTAAGAAGCTTGAGTTGGTCGTATGCCTCTCTTTTGCCGTAGTCGCGGTTGGCGAATTCCAAGGCCAGCTGGCTGCAGTTCTTTAGCTTCAGGACGTGTGGGTACAGTAGGCTGTAGTCACTGTAGCAAACGTGGACGCTGAACTTGCACTGAATCCCCCTTGTGCATTCGTTGAACGCTTCAACGAAGAATGGCACCTCTGCCGGTTTGGTAGTGAGTGCCGGTTCGTCAATTTGGATCCATTCTGCGCCAGCCTCGACGAGGGCTTGAAGGTTCGGCCGTATGATTTCCTTCGCTGTGTCGAGTACAAACTCTCTTTTTGCTTCAAACTTGAGCTGCCGCGGATCCGGATACTTTCCTGCAAGTTGTTTTTGATAGTATTCGTTGAAGGACCATTCGGCTATTGTGTACGGTCCGGTAATGGGGACCTTTATTTTCCGTATTGCATGCTGTTTCACAAAATCGAATTCTTTCAAGTGGTACGGTTCTCGGAAGCCTACTTTACGTACGCAAGCGGCCTTTCTGTAGTATCTATTATCGAAGGATCTTACGTGTCCGTAAAATGCGAATCCATCTGAGTTTCTAACGGAGTGTTCATACATTTCGATCCGATTTGCTTCACCATCGTAGACGTACTCTAGGCCTGCGGATTCGAGAAACCTAATGCCGAACAATGAAGCTAGTTGTCTGATTCGCTCTTCGGTTTCAGGAGCATTAGCAAGCGAGAGGATAGACCTAGCCTCCTCTCCGCCTTCGAACCCGGTAATCTTTGGCCACTTTGATAAATGGTCAAAGTCGGATTGCTCAAATTTCCTTCCGCGCAGGTATGCAATTAGCCAAGGGGCTTTTGGCAGGCTTCCAATTTCCTGCACTGGGAATAGGCTGCCCACCTATGACACCAACTTTGCCTTAGTTTCGCCTAAGAGGCGTACCTTCTTCTCGGCCACGACTTCGGGGAGAAAGTCTAAGTCACAGCTTGGACCAAGGCGTATGCCCTTAGGGTCTAAGCGTTTCTTGACCTCAGCCACAAACTTGCTGAGATCGGTTGCCGTTTCAAGCAATGAATTTCTTCCGTCGACGCAGCCACACCCTAGTTCTTTATTGAAATCATGCTGAGCCAGCGAGTCGATTGATGTCGCATAGAAGTCCAACCCGATGCAGTTCACCGGATAATCTAACAGGTCGTCAATCACAGGCTCGGCGTCGCCGAAGTATGTTTGCAGCATGGTTTGCCCCGCTACGCTGCTTGCACAAACCTCGAATGCATGTTTCGCCACTTCGAGATGGCGTTTAGTTGTGCCGACCGCAGCGAGAGCGGGTTCATTGAATTGGAAGTAAGTGTAACCAGCTCTCTGCAAGCTGGCCACTGTTTCTCGCAGGGCATGCGCGAGGTCATCTGCAAGGTCCACGAGCGACGGGTAGGCGGAGTTTTCTGCTAGTGCGGCGAACGTAAAGGGTCCGGGAAGAATGGCTTTCTTACGGGCGTCGCTCGGTAGCCTGTCATGGCGAAAAAACTCATCTATTCTTGAGCCACGAAACGTTACTTTCTCAACGATTACTGGTTTCCGGTAGAAAGTGTTGTTGTCGAACCACCTGGTCAGGGCGCCCGGGTGAATGCCGGTGAACAACTCTGAAAAGGGCCTGAATAGGTCTTGCCAGTTCAGTTGCCCGTCAACGAAAGCGTCCAGGGATGTGCTCTTCTGCAGTTCAACAAGCGATGCCACATCTTCGGCGAAGACCGCATCAACGTTCGTTCGTGAGATCTTACCGCGCGCCACAGCCCGTGTTGCTTCTATGAGCTTCTCGGAACGCGGGAAATCTCCTGTTAAATCCGCTTGTACCACTAGCACCACACTGTGAACACGTTAAATTACCCCAGCCGCCCATCTTCCGGTATTAATATTTCAGGCCTCGAATTATTCCATTAGGAATAATGGTTTTCCACCAGCGTAGGTCTAACTCACTGGTTTGAAGAAATAGCGCGGCCAACGAGGCCACTCCTTAGGCACGGAGCCTTCGAAATCGACCTCAAGATTCATTCCAATCCGCAGATCTCCCAGCTTGAGGTTCTTTATCATGCCCGGCAGTTGAGGGCCCTCCTCCAACTTGAGAATGCCAACGGCGTATGGGGCGAGCGCCACGAATTGGCTTGGCGGAAAATGAATGATTGTGTATGTTAGAAGCTTTCCCTTACCCTTGAATTCCGTCCACTCAACTTTGTAAGAGAAACATTTCGGGCATATGCCGCGAGGGGGCCAAAGGATTTGACCACATCCCTTGCATTTGACGCCCATGAGCTTCCGTTCGCCACAATACTTGTAGAAGTTCTCTACGGTCGGCATAATGAATCCGTTCTCGTCCCGAACGAAATCAGGTTCTTCGGTGGGGGTTTTCATCATTGATGCTCCCATCCCTTATGTCCCCTTCAATCTCCACGTTTGTAGATGTGGACAACGCCGGTTGAGGCTGATCCACCAACGTTCTCCGTAAGCCCAATTTCTGCTCCGGCAACCTGCCTTCGCCCTGCCTGGTTGGTTAATTGGAAGTAGATCTCACAAGCTTGTGCCGTCCCTGTCGCCCCGACGGGATGACCTTTCGCTTTGAGCCCTCCGCTAGTGTTCGCCGGAATCTTCCCCCCCAGGTAGGTTGCCCCTTCGTCGATTAGTTTTCCACCCTTCCCTTGATCGCAGAAGCCCAAGTCTTCGTAGGCAATGATCTCCGCAATTGTAAAGCAATCGTGTAATTCTGCCACGTCAATGTCGCTCGGCCCGACTTTGGCCATTTTGTATGCTTGTTGGGCCGCAAGCTTAGTGACCTTCATACTGCTAAAATTCTCCCGTTGGCAAAGAGCGAGCGTGTCCTGAGCTTGCCCTGAACCAATTATGTTCACGGGCGCATCAGTGAATTTTCTCGCAATCTTAGGCGAGGTAAGTACTAGGCAACTGGCACCATCCGATCGGGGGCAGCAATCGTACAGTTTCAGGGGCCACGCAACGGGGCGTGATGATAGAACTTCGTCAACTGTTATGCGCTTTTGAAAATGCGCCTTCGGATTGAGGACTCCGTGTTCATGATTCTTTACCGCAACCTTTGCCATCTGTTCCTCTGTGGTCCCATACCGGTTCATGTGGTCTACCGCCATCATGCCGAAGATCCCGGGAAAGGAGATTCCGTGCCACTGTTCGAAGGGGAAGTCTGATGCCATTGCCAGAATCTCAGTTACTCCGGTTGTGCTGACATGCGTCATCTTCTCTACGCCCCCGACAATGACCACATCGTATAGGCCAGAGACGATAGCAAACAATGCAGTTCGCATTGCGATGCTTGAGGATGCGCATGCCCCCTCCGTTCTGAAAGCGGGATTCGGGAGCAAACCAATCCAATCTAAGAGCAGGGGAGCGACGTGGGCTTGGTGTTCGTAGGATTCACTCATCATCCCAACGAAGAGGGCTTGGATGTCCCGTTTGGGATCGAGTTTGGGGCAAGCATCGAACGCTTCTCTCGCGGCCTCGGCGAAGAGCTCTCTGCTATACAGCCCTTCGCGAACACCGAACTTCGAAACACCCGCTGAAACAATACTAGCAAGAGGTTCTGTCATTCCAAATTGATCCTCGAATCCCTGCGCGTTCGCATTGCGAATGCAAGTTGCCAATAATGAAGATTATTGTCCAGTTATCAGAACCTCGGTTGAAGTCGTGAAGGCTACGCGGGAAGAGATTGTTTCGAGACCTGAAAAGCGTTCAAAGATACGCTCATATCCGAATCTCTCAGAACCAGTCACAGTCGCGCAGGTCCGTTTTCCCTCCCATGGCGGCATAGTTCACAAGACAAAGGGTCAAGTCGCCATAGGCGACAAAGTGCGCGTGGTTTTCAAAGAAAAATCAAAGCGAACCGGCTCCATACTAGACATTGAATATTCCGAAAAGGTAGCTTGACGGGCTAAATAGAACGGCTACTTCCAACGTTCCTTCCGAACGCGGCCTACTATGTGATCGATGATCGTGTGCAGAGAGGTGCCTGGGCCGAAATTCCCCGATATACCCAATCTCTCGAGTTTCGGCTTATCCTCTTCGGGGATGATGCCGCCCCCTACGAGCAGGATGTCGCCTGCGTGATGTTCTTTGAGCGCCTTTGCGACCTTCGGGAAGGCGGTCATATGTGCGCCGTTGAGCAAGCTCATCGCAACAACGTCAACGTCTTCGTCTATGGCCATTTGAGCAACTTGCTCTGGGCCGGCTAAGAGTCCGGCGTAGATGACTTCCATACCAGCATCTCGGAGGGCCCTACATAAGACGAGGGCGCCACGGTCATGCCCGTTTAGCCGTTGATTTACACGAGCCCGGGTTTTGCCACAAGCACCCTAATCTTTCTCTGCTGAATCTTCTTGGTCGTCAACCGTGTTGTCGAGATTTTCCCACCTCCGAACTTCACAGTATCGAGGGCTCCTTCCAGTCCCCGAACACTCTTCTTCCAACGTCCACAATTTCTCCTAATGTTGCATAGGATTTTACGGCCTTAAGCATCGGGTAGATGCAGTTCGAATCATCATCCAGGAAAGATAAGCGGAGTTCTTCTAAAGAGTTTTTCACTGCTGTAGCATCCCTGCTCTTCTTGACTTCCTTCAACCTCTCGACCTGGCTGTTGCGTATCTTTTCGTCGATTCTTAGCGTTTCAATAGGAGATGCCTCATTCATTTGGTGGGCATTAACTCCCACAATAACCCTCCTGCCTTCTTCCATCTGCCTTTGATACTTGTATGAAGTATCTGCAATTTCCC
>JBAVCK010000107.1:0-2791 GCA_049586635.1 Bathyarchaeia archaeon | reverse complement strand
GGGGCGGGCGCACCCTTCTTCAATCCCATGAACATGCCCGTTAGTTCGTTAATGTTGAGAGATGGAAACAGCCAACTATTCCATTGAGCAGCTCGTTCAGCCGTGAGGCTTCCAATAACTCTTCTTTGCATAGCGAGAATCTGTTCATCGCCAAAATGCTTCCACATCGCAGGGACGAGTGTTGATTCTTCACCATTCAGATGTGTAAGGTAGAAGGCGAACAGATCATTCGCCGTGCGGTTCAATTTATCGCCCATCTCAATCCTCTCCTCTCGATCCCTAAGCGCCTTTACTTCATCTGCAATCTTCCACACACCTGCTATCTTTCCCACAACCTGTCTATGCTCCTCCAACAGTGTGTCAACCATCTTTGGCTCAAACTTGCGAACATCCGGAAAGACATAATCATCCTCTAACCCTGCATGCTCATGAAGCAAGCAGATAACGCACGCAGAACTCGCGGACGCAAGATCCTGCTTCAACCTAGAGACCATTACTTCGGTTGCGTGTTCATCAGTAAAGTCAGTTGTTTGAAGTTCCTTTCCCAGCTCGTAAATCATTGACCGAAGAGCTTTATGAACTGGCGTCAAAAAATCTGCGCGAGCCAAGATTTGATCGTGACAGAAGTGTTAGGCAGCGTTATTATTTGTTTCTTGTTTACTTCATCTGCAATCTCCTAGTGACGCTCTAACGATCGAGGTTTTCCTTCACTCTTGGTACGACCTTGTCAGCGAAGAGGCTGACTTGGTCAACCTCTTTTCCTTCTTCGGCGGGCCAAAAGATGAACGAATCTATGCGAAGATCAGTGTGATAATACGTGAGTTCTTGCACCCAATCGTCTACCGACCCGACAACGGTCTCGCCCTGCCCTCGAAGTGACTTGCCATACTTTCCTTCGTCGTCAATGATGCCTGATATGTTGCGTCCTCTGCGGATGCTAGTCGACGACCTTCTTGTTGACACTGCCGCCGCATCAATCGCTCTCTGAGCATCTAGAAGCTTTGAGGTTGGCAAGTAGCTCTGAAGCGGAGCCACCCAACCGTCCCCCAGGCGGCCAATCAAGTTCAGCATACGTGGTCCCATAGCGCCCAACCAGATCCCTATTCTGTGGTGGGGACGCGGGCCTGGATGGGCTCCTTCGAGATTGTAGAATTTTCCGCGGAACATCACAACCTTCTCGTCACTGTCAAACCCCCAAATTGCTCGGATTACCTGAATTGCCTCCTCAATTGCTTGAACCGCGTCTCCGGGCGAACGTGTGGGCCCGCCGTATCCGGCGATTGCTTTCCAAAGGGCTCCTGCACCCACTCCAAGTTCAACTCTTCCTCCCGTGAGGATGTCGAGCGTCGCAGCGGCCTTCGCTAGTATTGGTGGATGGCGAAGTGGAATATCCGCAACGTTGGTCATGAATTTCACGCGATTCGTTCGCGTAGCCAACGACGTGAGCAACGTCCAAGCATCTAGGAAATTATTGACGTAAGGATGGTCCTGAATCGTGACTAGGTCGATTGCAGAATTATCCGCAATCTTTGCCAGTTCAAAGGCTTTCTCCATCTCGGTTGCTGCCGGGGTGATGCTGATCGCGAAAAGAGACTTAGCAAAGTTTGCACCAGACTCAGTTTTCATGGTTCCTCATTGAACCTCGAGATTTCAAACCAGTCAGTTCATTTCCGTTATTTAACGGCTGGGTATGTGGGTCTGGATGGCGCAGGCATCGTAATTTGAACTCGACACAATTAAATGTCGACCTAACAGTTTAGTGTAAGACACGCATTATGCGTGTATGAAAGCAATTTGTCCGACGAGAAAAAACCAACTGATAGCAAGTTTCTGGGGTTCATCCAGTCAGGCAGGGAAAACCACGGGGGTTCAAATCCCACCCCCGGCGCTTTCAGCTCCACCCACTCCGTCGAATGGCAATCCATATAATCGGAGGTTTTTGCACCATTATTCATGGTTCGCTATTCTAAGCGTCACATGTACCGTGTGACGAAGATAATCAACGCGCCCCTCAAATTTGTCTATGATTGGTGTACAGATTATAGAGAGGATGACAACCAGATAACGGGGTCAAAGGCGCAGTTCAAGATCCTGCAGAAAACAAACCGTCGAGTAATCTATCTTAGAACATATGAGCGGGATGGAAGGACTATGATCGGCGTGAAAATGGTCACGCTACGCCCGCCAAAAGCTTGGCACCTAGATCAAGTCGGAGAAGATGAGGACGCGATTGGTATCTACAAATTAACACGGGTAGGATCAGAAAAAACAAGGCTCGACATGACGTTTACAGAAAAGTACAGGATTAGTGATGCCCCCACCAAAGAAGAAGATAGAAAAGTCACCGACCAAATGTGGGATAAATATGTGGCCGCCCTAGAGAAGGACTACACTTCCGCGATCAACCAATAAAATCAGAAGGACGACATGTCTCCTTGAAGAACAAACCAAACAATTGGAAACCTTTCGGACCTCAGAAGACTTCTCTGTCGGACTGGTGGTGCACACAAAACGACGGCACCGGCGAGTGAAACATGCGTCTTGCGTTGATCGAGGACTTGCTGACTGAACCCTTGCCAGCTGGCTCTAATCTTTTGGTTGAGTATGACGCCGCGTCCCAATGGTATCGGGCGTCCCTGAACATCGCGAGAGAATGGCTGAGAGCCGGAGGCGACGTCGGCTATAATGTGGCAGCGCAGCTCCCAGACAACCTTCGATCTCAACTCAGGAAGCTAGGGCTGAACGTGGAAGAGTTCGAAGCAGGTGGGAAACTGGAGATCTGGGACTGGCA